>NZ_JALNPN010000002.1:150677-531658 GCF_024520835.1 Pantoea sp. Fr+CA_20 | reverse complement strand
CGCGGGAGCTGCGAATAAGATCCCGGAAATATGCCGATAAAAAAAAGGCTGGTCACCTTAAGTGACCAGCATTAGCCGCAAGGCTCCTTTTTTTTAACGTTGCTCTGACTTGAGCCAGGCGATTTCATCTTTCCAGATATCCGGATTAATGGTTTCCAGAATCAGCGGGATGCCATCAAAACGCGCATCTTTCATGATCCAGCTAAACACGGTTTTACCGATATTCCCCTCACCCAGGCTGTGATGACGGTCAACCCGGCTGCCCAGCGTGCTCTTGGCATCGTTCAGGTGCATCCCGCGAAGATAGTTAAAACCCACAATGCGATCGAATTCAGCAAAGGTTTCGGTGCAGGCGGCTTCGCTGCACAGATCGTAACCGCCCGCAAAAGCATGGCAGGTATCAATGCAAACCCCTACGCGGGATTTGTCTTCAACATGTTCAATAATGGTTGCCAGGTGCTCAAAGCGGAAGCCCAGATTGCTGCCCTGACCGGCGGTATTTTCGATAACGGCGGTGACGCTGTGGGTTTGATCCAGGGCGATATTGATTGACTCAGCGATGCGTTTTAAACAGCTCAGTTCATCGATCTGCTGTAGATGGCTGCCCGGATGAAAATTCAACAGCGTCAGACCCAGCTGTTCGGCGCGTTGCATCTCATCAAGAAACGCATCGCGGGATTTTTGTAATGCTTCCATGACGGGATGACCCAGATTGATCAAATAGCTGTCATGCGGCAGAATCTGGCCCGGCGCAAACTGGTATTTCTCGCAGGCAGCGCGGAAGGCCGCAATCGTGTCATCTGACAGCGGGGCCGCTTTCCACTGACGCTGATTTTTAGTGAACAGCGCAAAAGCCGTGGCTTCCAGTTCATGGGCGCGGATCACCGCCTGATCCACGCCACCCGATGCGCTGACGTGCGCGCCAATATACTTCATGCCGTTCTCCTGAAGGATTTAACTCAGATTTAACGGCATGATACACGATGGCGCGATGGCAAAGCGCGGTGCGCAGGAAATTTTTAGCCAGGTCAGGAGCGGTTTAGACCGGGAGAACAGCCGGGCTGGGAAGCGCGCATTCCTGACAGCTGTTAACGCGAGAACGCGCTCAGAGAGGGGATTGGGCAAGGGGAAATCAGCCGTTGCCCCACCGCGCATGTCTGTCAGAAGTCAGAAGAAGGCAGAGGATGAGTGGCGGAGTTTCGCTAACTCCTCTTCGGTCAGGCCGGTCATTTTGATCACGGTAGGGCGGTCAAGACCGTTATTTAACATGGTCTGGGCAATCTTCAGCGCTTCTTCCTTCCTGCCTTTTACAATGCCTTTTTCGATGCCTTTTTGTTCCAGCTGTTCTGCAATGGTCATCAGAGCCTCTCCGTGTTGCGGCACCCGCTGTGCCAGCTTATGAACAAAGGCGTGCGCATCCGACGCTTCGCCCGCCTGTATCATGTAGTTTACCAGCGATATTACCTGCGATGAAGAGAGATATTCGTTCAGGAGAAGGGTGACCAGCCTGTCCATCAGCGCCGTCAGGTTACGCTGGTGGATATGCTTCTGCAGCAATGTTAAAGCGGCCATGCTGCGATGGCGCGCAATCTCGTCGTCCGGGATAATCGTCACGTCAACCAACGGGAAAGCCGTTGTATACAGCGCCCGCGCGATGTCTGGGTTGGCAAATTCATCCAGCCAGCAGAGGGAATACGGATACGGGCTGCGTTTACCGGTGTAGAACATCATTGGGATAACCAACGGCAGTGTTTTATGCCCGGCCTGCAGGTGACGGTGCATAGCGGCAACCGCATAGCGCATCAATCTAAAAGCCATGTGTTTATCCGGACCTGACTGATGCTCGATAAGCACATGGATATAGCCTTTGCCGGATGAGGTTTTGAGGCTGTACAGCACATCGCTGAAGTACTGCCGCAGGTCATCTTCGACAAACGAACCTGATTCCAGTTGCAGAGTAGAAAGATCGCAGAGCACGCGTAACGATGGCGGCAGATGGATCGCCATAAAATCCCGGGCAATGTCTGGCTGTGTCAGAAACTGCCGAAACAGAGCATCGTGAGGCGTAGGCGTGGTATTTTTTATCTTCATGAGTCCCGGCTCGTAAACATCCATCGGCGTAAAATAAAGCAGCCAGCAACGTTCACCTAACAGCGGCAGGGTAATGTTCGGCATGTCTCGCAAAACCGTCGCCATTGTGTCAAGCCCGCGCCGAAGCACCGGGATAACCGGCTCGGCGTCGAGCCGGTCAGAGACTGCCATGTTCGCGCGCTCACGCCATAAAATGTTGAACCAGCAGATTAATACTGCCGCCGCCAACAATCAGCCAGCCGAATACCAGCGCCCCCAACAGCACGGGCTTAAATCCGGCCGCGCGCAGGGCAGTAAAGCGAGTGGTTAAACCCAGAGCCGCCATGGCCATGGTCAACAGTATCCCGCCGACGATGTTGAGTGCGTTAACCCAGCCGGCAGGCAACCAGTGCAGAGAATTGAACAGGGCGACAGCGACGAATAGCAACGCAAACCATGGAAAGGTGATGGGCTGCGCCCTGTGCTGTGTTGCCTGTTCACGTCGAAGCACACCGCTCAGCAACAGTAAAAAGGGGGCCAGCATCATCACCCGTAGCATTTTCGCAATCACCGCACTGCTTTCGGTTTCTGGCGCAATACTGTGCCCGGCGGCAACCACCTGAGCCACTTCGTGGATCGTTGAACCGGTAAACACACCAAACTGGGTAAGACTCACCGTGGGGAAAAGATGATGAACCAGTGGCCACAGTAGGGGATAAATAAAGATTGCCAGGGTGCCAAACAGCACCACGGTTGCCACGGCGACCGCCACCTTTGACGGGGCCGCTTTTAAGACCGGCTCCGTGGCCAGCACGGCCGCTGCGCCACAAATACTGCTGCCTGCACCGATTAACCACACGGTGTCACGATCCAGCTTCAGCAGACGTCTTCCCAGCAGACAGGTCATAAAAAATGTGCTGCTGAGCGTCAAAACATCAATGAGTACGCCGCTCAGGCCGACATCCGTAACTTGCTGTAAGGTGATGCGGAATCCGAACAGAATGACGCCCAACCTGAGCAATTTTTGTTTTGCCAGCAGCACCCCTGCATCACATTGACCGGCCACGGGTGAATACACCGTGTTACCGATAATGATGCCGAGCATAATGGCCAGGGTTAATGAACCCAGCCCCAGATGCGTGACGGCCGGCACCTGAGCCAGCAGGGCGGTGACGGCGGCAATCGTACCGCATAACAACAGGCCCGGCAGCCATTGCTGCACGGGATGAGATTTAGAAATGCTGATGTCGGCCATGATTACGCTCCTGGTTGAGTACGCATCATCACGCCAGGTTTGTTAAAAGTGAAATTGATTATATATTTATAATCTACCGCTATAAGTGATAAGGCAGGGTTTATGCTGTTCGCACGACTGGGGCGTTTCATTACGCTTATCAAAAGAGATGTTTTAACGCTCGTCTATGCCTGTCGCGATCCGCGAACGCCGCTGTGGTGTAAAGGCCTGGCGGTAGGACTCATGGCATACGGTATCAGCCCCATTGATTTGATTCCTGATGTAATCCCGGTGGTGGGACTACTGGATGATGCGGTGATCATTCCCACGGGTGTCATGGTGTTGCTGAAAATGCTGCCGAAGGCGGTGCGTGACAGCAGCGCGGAGCGTGCCCGGCAACAACGCGTACGCGGTAAAAAAGTGTTCAGCGTGCTGGCGGTGGTGTTCCTGCTGTGGATAGCCTTGATCATTTACCTTGTACAGCGTTAAGTCATTCAGGAGTTCCCATGCACATTACACTGCGGCAAATTGAAGTTTTCACCGAAGTGCTGAAAAGCGGTTCCACCACCCAGGCTTCCCAGGTGCTGGCTTTGTCTCAGTCAGCCGTCAGCGCGGCCCTCGCCGATCTGGAAAATCAACTTGGCGTTCAGCTTTTCGATCGCGTCGGCAAGCGGCTGGTACTGAACGAGCATGGCCGGTTACTCTATCCCCGCGCCGTGGGGCTGCTTGAACAGGCCACAGAAATCGAACAGTTATTTAAAGAAGATAACGGTGCGATTCGTATTTATGCCAGCAGTACGATAGGGAATTACCTGCTGCCCGGGATGATTGCCGGCTACCGCCGTGATTTCCCGACCTTGCCTTTAGAGCTCAGCGTCGGAAACAGTCAGGACGTGATCACGGCCGTCTCTGATTTTCGAGTAGACGTGGGGTTAATAGAAGGCCCGTGTCATATGACGGAACTGGTGAGTGAGCCCTGGCTTGAAGATGAGCTGGTGGTATTTGCCGCGCCCGATGCCCCGATTTTGCAGCAGCCGGTCACACTGACAACCCTGGCCGATGCCACCTGGATTCTCCGCGAACGCGGTTCAGGCACCCGTGAAATCGTTGATTATCTCTTATTGTCCCATTTACCGACGTTCCAGCTCGGTATGGAACTGGGGAATTCTGAAGCGATCAAACATGCCGTCCGGCACGGTATGGGCATTAGCTGTTTGTCCCGCCGCGTCATCGCCGATCAACTGAGCGCCGGAACGCTTATCGAACTGAATACGCCGTTGCCCAATCTGACGCGTACGCTTTATCGCATTCATCATCGGCAAAAACACATCTCAAAGGCCCTGACGCGGTTTTTGTCCTACTGCCGTGAATAAACGCAGAGAGCCAATCTGGTGGTGAAATCAGCGGTTCAACCCCTTGAAATTCAGGGAAACAGGCATCGCCGCTAATAATTTCCCGTGAATCATGAAGGTAACTTATAACTGTATAGCATTCGCTATACAGCACGGCCTTTGCTGCTACAATCGCGCCTTATTTTTACCCAGCGTAATGTTTACACATGCATAATGACTCAAATACAACACAACAACCTGCGTTACGACGCGATCTAAAAGCACGTCACCTCACCATGATCGCCATCGGCGGTTCAATTGGTACAGGTCTCTTTGTCGCATCGGGAGCCACCATCTCTCAAGCTGGCCCCGGCGGCGCGTTACTCTCCTATGCCTTAATTGGCTTGATGGTCTACTTCCTGATGACCAGCCTGGGTGAACTGGCGGCGTTTATGCCGGTATCGGGCTCTTTTGCTACCTATGGTGCAAAATATGTCGAAGAAGGCTTCGGTTTCGCGCTGGGCTGGAACTACTGGTACAACTGGGCGGTTACGATTGCTGTCGATCTGGTGGCCTCCCAACTGGTCATGAATTACTGGTTCCCGGATACGCCAGGCTGGATCTGGAGCGCTCTGTTCCTGAGCCTGATGTTCCTGATTAATTACATCTCGGTGAAGGGCTTTGGCGAAACGGAATACTGGTTCTCGCTGATCAAGGTTGTCACCGTGGTGATCTTTATCGTGGTCGGCGTGCTGATGATTGTCGGCATTATGCGCGGCGCTGAAAATGCGGGCTGGCATAACTGGCAGGTGGGGGACGCGCCCTTTGCGGGTGGGTTTGCCTCGATGATCGGTGTGGCGATGATTGTCGGTTTCTCATTCCAGGGCACCGAGTTGATCGGTATCGCGGCGGGTGAATCAGAAGATCCCGCTAAGAATATCCCGCGCGCGGTGCGTCAGGTGTTCTGGCGTATTCTGCTGTTCTATGTGCTGGCTATCCTGATTATCAGCCTGATTCTGCCTTATACCGATCCGCAGCTGCTGCACAATGAAATTAAAGATATCAGCGTCAGTCCGTTTACGCTGGTGTTCAAAAATGCCGGTCTGCTGTCGGCGGCGGCGGTGATGAATGCGGTGATTTTAACGGCGGTATTGTCCGCCGGTAACTCCGGAATGTACGCCTCAACGCGAATGCTTTATAACCTGGCTCGTGAAGGCAAAGCGCCGCGTATTTTTGCCCGACTGTCAAAAGGCGGTGTACCGCGAAATGCCCTGTGGGCGACCACGGTGGTGGCGGGCCTGTGTTTTTTGACCTCGAAATTTGGCAATCAGGAAGTCTATCTCTGGCTGTTGAATACCTCCGGCATGACCGGTTTTATCGCCTGGCTGGGGATTGCGATCAGCCACTATCGTTTCCGTCGTGGTTATGTGGCGCAAGGGCGGGATCTTAATGCATTGCCTTACCGTTCGGGCTTCTTTCCTGTCGGTCCCATTTTTGCCTTTATCCTCTGTCTGATGATCACCTTAGGGCAGAATTATCAGGCGTTCCTGCAGGACAGAATTGACTGGTATGGTGTGGCAACCACCTATATTGGTCTACCGCTGTTTCTGCTTATCTGGCTGGGTTACAGGCTGGTGCGGGGCGGTCGCATTATCAAATACAGTGAGATGGAATTCCCTCTCCATCAAGACGAGAAATGACCAGAAGCGCACGGTGAAAGCCGTGCGCTTTTTACCTTACGTCATCACTGTTAACATTCGATGAATTGATAATTATTATCACCTGCACTATTGTGGCTGCGATTTTAATTTTGGAGCCATTACTGGGTTGAATCATGACAACGGAATCCTCGTTGATCGGTGCTGAAGAGGGCCATCAGCACACACTGACAAACTATCATCAGGTTGTGCGCCGCCGCCTGTTCTGGCTGGGCGCGCTGCTGACAGCAATACTCGCCTCACTCATTCTCGATTTTACGCTCGGTCCGGCAGGGCTTTCTTTATCCGTGCTGTGGCACACACTGCTGTCTCCCGAGAGCGTTGATGCGGGTACACGCGTGATCGTCTGGGATATCCGCTTACCCTATGCATTAATGGCCATTGTTGTCGGCCTGGCGCTCGGCCTGGCCGGGGCGGAAATGCAAACCATCCTGAATAATCCCCTTGCCAGCCCCTTCACGCTGGGCGTGTCCTCTGCGGCCGCGTTTGGTGCCGCGCTGGCCATTATTCTGGGCGTGGGTATTCCCGGTATTTCCGGACAGTGGTTTATTTCAGCTAACGCGTTTCTGTTTGCCCTGTTCGCCGCATTAATGCTGGACGGGATTACACGCTGGACCCAGGTGTCCTCGTCAGGTGTGGTGCTGTTTGGTATCGCCCTGGTGTTTACCTTCAATGCACTGGTTTCGATGATGCAGTTTATCGCCAGTGAAGATACGCTGCAGGGACTGGTGTTCTGGACCATGGGCAGCCTGGCGCGCGCGTCCTGGGAAAAACTGGGCGTACTGAGTGCAGCCTTTGCGGTGCTGGTTCCTTTCTCCATGCTCAGTAGCTGGAAGCTCACCGCGCTGCGGCTGGGGGAAGACAGGGCGATCAGTTTTGGTATCGATGTGCGTCGCTTGCGCCTGGCGACTCTGCTGCGTATCAGCGTGCTTTCCGCACTGGCGGTGGCTTTCGTTGGCCCCATTGGCTTTATTGGCCTGGTCGCACCCCATATTGCACGCATTATGTTTGGTGAAGATCATCGCTTTTATTTGCCTGCCAGCGCACTTACCGGTGCACTGGTGCTGTCGCTGGCTTCCGTGGCGTCGAAGAACCTGATCCCTGGCGCGATCATTCCGGTCGGCATTGTCACTTCGCTGATTGGTGTGCCGTTCTTCCTGAGTATTATTCTGCGCCATCGGGGGAATGTGTGATGGAACAAGGTTTAAGCCTGGGCGGTTTCACCACCGGTTACCCTAAACGTCGGGTGATTGAAAACCTGAATGTCGCGCGTTTGCCGCGTGGCGAGATTACGGTATTGCTTGGACCGAACGGCTGCGGCAAATCAACGCTGCTGCGTGCACTGGCCGGGCTGAATAAAGGGCAGGGCGAACTGTGGCTAAACGGGGAAGACCTGATGACTCAGCCTTTCGCGCGCCGTGCCAGGCAGGTGGTTTATCTACCCCAATCCCTGCCGGCGGGTGTTCACCTGCACGTGCTGGAGTCCATTATTGTGGCGCAGCGTGCCTCTAGTGGATTACACAGTGCCGCCAGCGAAGCGGACGTGATGGTGCTGCTGGAGCAGTTGGGCATCGCTCATCTGGCCATGCGTTATCTCGACCAGCTGTCTGGCGGACAAAAACAGTTGGTTGGCCTGGCGCAGTCGCTTATTCGTCGGCCTGCGCTGCTGCTGTTGGATGAACCGCTCAGCGCGCTGGATTTAAATTACCAGTTCCACGTGATGGATTTGGTCCGGCGCGAAACCGCGCTGCGCAATATGGTTACGGTGGTGGTGGTGCACGACATCAATATCGCCTTGCGCCACGCTCAGCATGCGTTGATGCTCAAAGAGGGCAAACTCATTGCTGAAGGCGCGCCGGATCACGTCATCACACCCGCGACGCTGGCGCAGGTTTACGGCGTGCAGGGCCGCATTGAGCACTGTTCGCGAGGAACACCGCAGGTCATGATTGACGGGCTGGTCCAGGAAGGGCTGGCGTAGAATCAGGGGATTGCTCAGGCAATCCCCTTTTTTATATCACCCTACCAACAGGTGTTGCGCATGGAAGCGCAGGTGATCTTCGACAAAACTGGCAATGAAGAAGTAACTGTGATCGTAGCCAGGCTGGATACGCAGTGTTAATGGAAAGCCCATCTCCTGGGCAATCGCTTCTAAGCGCTCCGGCTGGAGTTGATCGGCCAGGAACTGATCGCTGTCGCCCTGATCGATCAACAACGGCAGGCGATGCTGAACGTTATGCATCAACTGACAGCTGTCATACGCGCGCCAGGCCTGGCGATCTTCTCCCAGATAGGCCGTGAATGCTTTCTGACCCCAGGGAACGTCGCACGGGTTGACGATAGGCGCAAACGCCGAGGCAGACGCAAAGCGATTGCCCAGACGTAATGCCAGCATCAGTGCGCCATGTCCGCCCATGGAGTGCCCCATGATTGACTGACGTTCACTGACTTTAAAGTTATCGGCGACCACTGCGGGCAGCTCTTCACTGAGGTAGTCGAACATACGATAGTGGCTTGCCCAGGGTTGTTGCGTGGCATTAAGGTAAAAGCCCGCGCCCTGACCCAGATCATAGCCCTCGTCATTGGCGACCTGCTCACCGCGTGGGCTGGTATCTGGCATGATTAACACCAGACCCAGCTCGGCGGCAACACGCTGTGCGCCTGCCTTGGTGGTGAAGTTTTCATCATTGCAGGTCAGCCCCGCCAGAAACCACACCACCGGCGGTGGGGACTCACCGCGCGGGCCTGGCAAATAGATACTGAACGTCATCGGGCAGTTCAGCACCTGTGACTGATGACGCCAGCGCTGCTGCCAGCCGCCAAAAATTCGATGCTCTTCCAGCAGCTCCAGAGTAGATGTCATAGCGCCCCCGATTACTTATTAAAATGCACGACGGAGCGGATCGATTTTCCATCATGCATTAAATCAAAGGCGTCATTAATCTCTTCCAGCGGCATGGTGTGCGTGATGAAATCATTCAGGGCAAATTTGCCGTCCAGATAATCCTGCACAATACCAGGCAACTGTGAGCGGCCTTTTACGCCACCAAAGGCAGAGCCACGCCAGACACGACCAGTAACCAGTTGGAACGGACGCGTCGAAATTTCCTGACCCGCACCCGCTACCCCAATGATCACCGACTCACCCCAGCCTTTATGACAGCACTCAAGGGCAGAGCGCATGACGTTGACGTTACCGATACATTCAAATGAGAAATCCACCCCGCCGTCGGTGAGTTCAACAATCACATCCTGAATGGGTTTGTCATAATCTTTCGGGTTAATCAGATCGGTCGCGCCCAGCTTACGGGCCAGATCGAACTTGCTGGTGTTGATATCAATACCAATAATGCGACCGGCTTTGGCCATTTTCGCGCCGATGATTGCAGACAGTCCAATACCGCCCAGACCAAAGATGGCAACGGTATCGCCTTCTTTAACCTTAGCCGTATTCATCACCGCACCCATGCCGGTGGTCACACCGCAGCCCAGCAGGCACACTTCTTCCAGCGGGGCTTCTTTACTGATTTTTGCCAGGGAGATTTCAGGCACGACAGTGTATTCAGAGAAGGTGGAGGTACCCATGTAGTGGAAAATGGGCTTGCCGTCTTTGAAGAAACGCGTAGTACCGTCAGGCATCAGACCTTTGCCTTGCGTGGTACGAATGGCCTGACACAGGTTGGTTTTACCGGACAGGCAGAACTTACATTTGCCGCATTCTGGCGTGTAAAGCGGGATCACGTGATCGCCCACTTCAACGCTGGTCACGCCTTCGCCCACCGCTTCAACAACGCCACCGCCTTCGTGACCCAGAATGGCCGGAAACACGCCTTCGGGATCGCTGCCAGACAGCGTGTAAGCATCGGTATGACAGACGCCGGTCGCAACGATACGCACCAGCACTTCCCCTTTCTGCGGCGGCATTAAATCCACTTCTTCGATTTTCAGCGGTTCGCCTGCGGCCCAGGCTACGGCGGCGCGGGTTTTGATCATGTTCATGCAATCCCTCTTACAGTCAGATTGTGACGCGACATGGCGTCTGGATGGTCGTGATAAGTTAAAAATAGCGCGGAAACACTATTCCGCTGCGTGCAATGGATGCATCAGCTCATCATTGAGCGGACGATCGTGAAATTGTTCGATAATAAGGTACTTCAGCGCCTCAACGTTGGGCGTGAAGGCATCGCGTCGCCACATCAGCCAGGTGGCGGTGTCGCGGTATTCAGCCGGAAGGCTGTGTACCTGCACACGGGCGCGGTCTGGCATCTGTTTCAGGACCGACGCCGGTATCATGGCAACGCCAGCACCGCCCGCCACGCAGGCCAGCATGGCGTGATAGGACTGAATCTCCATCACCGTGTTAGGTGCCGCCTGACTGTCGCGATACCATGCTTCAAGTTTAACCCGGTAGGAGCAGCTGTTACGAAACGCAAACAAGGTATCCTCCTGGGTGTCCCGTGCGCAGGTCACCGGGATATGGTCAAGGTCGGTGATTAAAACCATTTCCTCGCGAAAGGCAATGCAGCCATTGAGATCGTCGTGTTGAACCGGCCCATCGACCAGGGCTGCCGCCAGGGTGCCTTCGCGCACCCGATCGATAATTTCTCCCGAGGTGCCGGTGATCAGCGATAAGGCGACCGCAGGAAAACGTTGATGGTAGGCAGCAAGAAGGCCGGGCAGGCGCGTCGCCGCCGTGCTCTCCATGGAGCCAAGCGCGAAGTTACCGCCAGGCTTACCCGCCCGGGTCATACTTAATGCTTCATCACTCAACGCCAGAATACGCTGTGCGTAATTAAGGAAATTATGGCCCATAGGCGATAACCGGATGCGTTGTTTTTCGCGAATAAACAGATCCACCCCCAATTCCTCTTCCAACTGGCGCAGGCGCGTGGTGAGATTGGACGGTACCCGATGCAAGTGTTCTGCCGCACGGGCCAGGGAACCGCTCTCTGCCACGGAACAGAACATACGTAACTGAACTAAATCCATAGTGTTCTCTTACCGTAAACAAGTTGCTTAAGATTATTCACTTTTTGTGAGTTTAAGCATCGTTCATGCTATAAGCAAGTTTCAACGCAAAAACTGAGGTACCAGATGGCGTTTCGCGTGGCGATAAGTGCATTTTTAACCTTGTTTGTGGCTATGGGAATAGGGCGCTTTACCTTTACCCCCCAGGTGCCCTTGATGATCCAGGAACATCAGTTAACCCTCACCAGCGCCAGTCTGGTGGCGGCGTTAAACTACCTGGGTTATCTGTGTGGATCTTTTGATGCCATGCGCGCGCACCAACGCGTTGAGCTGCGTCTGCAACTGGGAATATGGGGCACCGTTGTACTGACGGCGTTGTCAGCACTGGCTGACGGGCCTGGATGGCATGGGGTGATCCGCTTTGTTATTGGTTGGGCCAGCGGCTGGGCGATGGTGCTGGTCGCGGCGTGGAGCAACGAGCAGCTGCACCACCATGGCCGTCCCGGCCTGTCGGCAGCGGTGTTTGCCGGGCCGGGCGCAGGCATTTTTGTCAGCGGCCTGTTGGCCGTGGCGCTACACAGTTTACAGGTCAGTGCAGCACTGGCCTGGTCGGTTTATGCAGCGCTGGCAGCGGTACTGGTCGCGCTTATCAGCCGCAACCTGCCGCGCGCGGGTGAACTGCATCGGCCCGAACAGGCCCCGCAACCGCTGGTTCTGACCCGCAACCTGAAGCGACTGGTTCTGAGTTACAGTCTGGCCGGCTTTGGCTATATTTTGCCAGCAACCTTTCTTTCACAGATGGCGGCGGCGCGTTTCCCTGGCAGTGCCACGGCCCAGTTCGTCTGGCCGGTATTCGGCGGGGCGGCAGTTGTGGGTATTGTGTTAGGCATTGCCACTCGCCGGACAGGCAGCAGCCATGCCCGCTTAGCCGTGGTGCTGTGGGCGCAGGCGTTGGGCGTGCTGGCGGCGGCGCTGCTCCCTGGATTCAGCGGCCTGCTAAC
Organism: Pantoea sp. Fr+CA_20; assembly: GCF_024520835.1. NCBI lineage: Bacteria > Pseudomonadati > Pseudomonadota > Gammaproteobacteria > Enterobacterales > Erwiniaceae > Pantoea > Pantoea sp. Fr+CA_20. Next base: position 519,336 of record NZ_JALNPN010000002.1, on the reverse strand, counting down.
AGGCGCGCTGCTGGTCGGCGGGGGCTTTCTGTGCGTGGTGCAGCTGTCGCTGCTCTGCGCCCGTGAGCTGGCACCGCAACATATGCGTTACATGGCCGGGCTGCTGACAACCGGATATGCGATTGGGCAGTTAGCAGGGCCGATGCTTTCCTCGCTTTCAACGCTGTTCTTACATCGCCTGGAGCCTGCCTTGTGGGGCGCCGGTGCCAGCCTGATATGGGCAGGGTTGCTGGTCTGGCGACGGGCAGCATGAAAAGCTTTCATCCCCAATCAGATTGATTGCTGGATTACCTGCACAGAAAGTTTCACAATACGCGCTCAGTAATATGACCCGCTGGCAACAAACGGCGGGCGCAACACCTGCCGGAGAAGAGTAAGATGAGTACCTTAAGTCAGGAAGCTGCACTGGTCCACGAAGCGCTGCTGGCGCGTGGACTGGAAACGCCGCTGCGTGCACCCACGCGTGAAATAGACGATGAAACGCGTAAGAGCCTGATTGCAGGCCATATGACGGAAATCATGCAGCTGCTGAATCTGGATCTTGAAGATGACAGCCTGATGGAAACCCCGCACCGCATCGCCAAAATGTATGTCGATGAGGTCTTTTCCGGTCTCGATTATGCCAACTTCCCCAAAATCACCCTCATTGAAAACAAGATGAAAGTGGATGAGATGGTCACGGTTCGCGACATTACGCTGACCAGCACCTGCGAACATCACTTTGTGATTATCGATGGGAAAGCGACGGTTGCCTACATCCCCAAAGATAAAGTGATTGGCTTATCAAAGATCAACCGTATCGTACAGTTTTTCGCACAGCGGCCTCAGGTGCAGGAGCGTTTAACCCAGCAGGTCCTGCTGGCGCTGCAGACGCTGTTGGGCACCAACAACGTTGCCGTCTCGATTGATGCCGTTCACTATTGTGTCAAAGCGCGCGGCGTGAAGGATGCAACCAGCGCGACCACGACGACCTCGCTGGGCGGCCTGTTTAAATCCAGCCAAAACACCCGTCAGGAATTTCTGCGCGCGGTACGTCATAACTAAAGCTGACAGGCGGGCGCGGCTGTCGTCTGCCTGATACTTCAGGATTCCACATGCAACGCTACCTCGTGCTGGATTTCATTCGGGGCTGTGCCATTCTCGGCATTCTGGTGTTAAACATTATTGGCTTTGGTTTACCTTCCGCCGCGTATCTCAATCCCGCCTGGCAAGGCAGCGTCACGCTCTCTGATGCCTGGACATGGGCCATTTCCGACATCTTTGCCCAGCTCAAATTCCTGACGCTTTTCGCTCTGCTGTTTGGCGCAGGACTGCAAATGCAGCTGTCACGCGGCAGTCGCTGGCTGAGTGCCCGTTTATCCTTGTTAGTGGTGCTGGGATTTATTCACAGTGTCTTTATCTGGGAAGGGGATATTTTACTGGATTACGGCATTATCGGGCTGATCACCTGGCGTATGTTGCGTGATGTACCTTCAACGCGGGGGCTCATTAACACGGGCGTCCTGCTCTATCTAATGGGATGTGCCGTATTGCTGGTGTTCGGGCTTATCTCCAGCCCTGAACCTTCGCCATCGTGGCTGCCGGGTGCCGCCGGGATTCAGTATGAACAGTTCTGGAAGCTGACGGGCGGCCTCGCGGCCGTGCAGATTCGTCTGGACCACCTTTCCTCAGGCCTGATGGCGCTGGTGGCGCAGTATGGCTGGCAACTGGCCGGATTGATGATGCTGGGTGCTGCTCTGGTGCGCTGTGGCTGGCTGAAAGGCGCCTTTCCGGTGCACCACTACCGGCGCGTAGCCGCAATGTTATTGCCGTTGGGGTTACTGATCGCTACTGTCGGTGTTGCCGCACAGTGGTGGGTCGACTGGGATTACCGCTGGAGCGCTTTTTTTCTGCAACTGCCGCGTGACCTGGCCAGTCCATTGATCAGTCTTGGCTATGTCGCATTATGTTTCGGCTTTTGGCCTTCTCTCCAACGCTGGCGGCTGAGCTATGCCATCCGCTGCGTGGGCAGGATGGCGCTCAGCAACTATCTGTTGCAATCCCTGATATGCACCACGCTGTTTTACCGCTTCGGTTTATTTATGCATTTCTCACGGCTACAGCTGGTTATGCTGGTACCGGCCATCTGGTGCGTTAACCTGCTGTTTTCTGTGCTGTGGTTGCGCTATTTCCCGCAGGGCCCAATGGAATGGGGCTGGCGTCGTCTGACGCAGATTACGGCAGGCACCTCATCCACTTCCCCTTCTGAAAGATAATGACCGCCATCACAAAGGTTACAGAATTGTATGTAACCGTTTTCATTGATGTGACGTAATTCACGCTGCACGCTCTTCTTCCCTGACAAAATAGCGCCGGTGTTGTAACTGGCATAATGCCTTATCTCTCTGGAAGTGCTGCATGATAACGATTCGTGATGTTGCGCGTCAGGCCGGTGTGTCGGTCGCTACCGTTTCGCGCGTACTAAATAACAGCAGCGCGGTCACCGCTGAAACACGTGATGTGGTGTTACAGGCGGTTGACGCTCTGGGCTATCGCCCAAATGCCAATGCACAGGCGCTGGCAACCCAGGTGAGCGATACCATCGGGGTGGTCGTCATGGATGTGTCCGATCCCTTTTTTGGCGCGCTGGTCAAGGCGGTAGACACGGTGGCACAGCGCGTACATAAACATGTTCTGATCAGTAACTCCTGGCACCATGAAGAGAAAGAGCGTCATGCGATTGAGGTACTGATTCGCCAACGCTGCAATGCGCTGGTGGTGCACGCGAAAACGCTTTCAGACGCGGAACTGGCTGATTTTATGAGCCAGGTGCCCGGTATGGTGGTGATTAACCGTAGCGTGCCGGGTTTTGAGCACCGTTGCGTCAGCCTTGATAATGTAACAGGCGCATTGATGGCCTCAAGAATGCTGCTGCAACAGGGCCATTGCCGCATTGGCTATCTGTGTTCCAGCCATCCTATCGAAGATGTCGCGCAGCGGCGGGAAGGCTGGCTGCAGGCAATGGCAGAGCAGGGGATTCGCCCGCAGGAAAGCTGGATTGCCAGCGCGGAGCCTGATATGCAGGGGGGGGAAGCGGCAATGGTGGAACTCCTGGGCCGTAATCTCAACCTCAGTGCCATCTTCACCTACAACGACAGCATGGCGGCGGGGGCCCTCACGGCCTTAAAAGACAACGGTATTCAGGTGCCCCAGCATTTCTCAGTGGTGGGCTTCGATGATATCCCGATTTCACGTTATACCGATCCTCAACTGACCACGGTCCGTTATCCTATTGTTTCTATGGCGAAACTTGCCACTGAGCTGGCGCTTCAGGGCGCGGCGGGCTGTATCGACAGCAGTGCAAAACACATCTTTATGCCGACGCTGGTACGCCGCCACTCGGTGGCGCAAAAGCAAATTGTGGAGTCCGTCACTAATTCAGGCGATTCAGCGATGTAACCGTTTTCAATCTGTGATTGTATTCACAGTTAATTAACATTGCTCTCACTATGATGGCAGCGTCTAACAGTACTGAAACATTATGTAACGCCACTCTCTTCATGAGGGGGCCGACCGGGCGTCGGTTTACATGGTTCATGACACGCACTATGGATGCATTGCCTACACGGAAGTCACGGAAGTCGAGTTTTGCATGGCACAGCAGGGGCTCCGCCTGATAAAGCGCATCCTGCCTCGCCGAATAATTCTACCTGATGTTCTGACGCCTTCTGGGCGGCTGAACAAAAAAAGACCCTGCAAAAAAAACCGGAGATACCATGAATAAGAAGGTTTTCACGCTCACAGCACTGGTTGCCAGCATGATGTTTGGTGCAACTGCTCATGCCGCTGACACACGCATCGGCGTGACCATTTACAAATACGACGACAACTTTATGTCGATGGTTCGTAAAGATATCGAGAAAGAAGCCAATACACTGGGCGGCATTCAGCTGCTGATGAATGACTCACAGAACGATCAATCCAAACAGAACGATCAAATTGACGTGCTGATGGCAAAAGGCGTGAAAGCGTTAGCCATTAACCTGGTTGACCCGGCTGCGGCGGCCGTTGTCGTGCAAAAAGCCCGTGCTAACGATATTCCCGTGGTGTTCTTCAATAAAGAGCCTAACGCTAAAGTGCTGGCCGGCTATGACAAAGCGTACTACGTGGGTACCGACTCTAAAGAGTCAGGCGTGATTCAGGGCAAACTGATTGAGAAGCACTGGAAAGCGACCCCAGCATGGGACCTGAATAAAGATGGCGTGATCCAGTATGTTCTGCTGAAAGGCGAGCCGGGCCATCCTGATGCAGAAGCACGTACCAAATATGTTATCGACACGCTGAACAAAGACGGCCTGAAAACCCAGAAGTTAGCAATGGATACGGCTATGTGGGATACCGCTCAGGCGAAGGATAAGATGGACGCATGGCTGTCTGGTCCAAACGCTAAGAAAATTGAAGTGGTTATCGCTAACAACGATGCAATGGCAATGGGCGCAGTTGAAGCACTGAAAGCGCACAACATGTCTTCCATTCCGGTATTCGGTGTGGATGCGTTGCCTGAAGCGCTGGCGCTGGTTAAGTCAGGCGCAATGGCGGGTACCGTGCTGAATGACGCGGAAAACCAGGCGAAAGCGACCATTGATATGGCGAAAAACCTTGCAGATGGCAAACCGGCTACGGCAGGCACCAACTTCAAGATGGTTGATAAGATCGTCCGCGTACCTTATGTACCGGTCGATCAAGAAAACCTGTCTCAGTTCCAGAAATAAGTTTTTGCAGATGGGCGCGGCAGCTGCTGCGCCTTTTTTATGTCATCACCGTTTTTTAGCCAGGTAAATTATGGCCAGTGATAATACGACCGCGCAGCGCGAATATCTGCTGGAAATGACCGACGTCAGTAAATCATTTCCCGGCGTGAAAGCTCTCGATAACGTTAATTTAAAAGTGCGGCCTCACTCCGTTCATGCACTGATGGGTGAAAACGGCGCTGGTAAATCGACGTTGTTAAAGTGCTTGTTTGGTATCTATAAAAAAGATACCGGCAGTATTCTTTTTCAAGGGCAGGAAATTGATTATAAAAGCTCCAAAGAAGCGCTGGAAAACGGCGTATCAATGGTGCATCAGGAATTAAATCTGGTATTGCAACGCACCGTGATGGACAACATGTGGCTTGGGCGTTATCCACGCAAAGGCTTCTTTGTCGATCAGGACAAAATGTACCGTGATACCAAAGCGATTTTTGACGAGCTGGATATCAATATCGATCCTCGTGATAAAGTCGCCCATCTCTCTGTCTCGCAAATGCAGATGATTGAGATTGCTAAAGCGTTTTCCTATGACGCAAAAATCGTGATCATGGATGAACCGACTTCCTCCTTAACGGAAAAAGAAGTTAATCATCTGTTCACGATTATCCGTAAGCTGAAAGATCGCGGCTGCGGTATTGTTTATATCTCGCATAAGATGGAAGAGATCTTCCAGCTGTGCGATGAAATTACCATCCTGCGTGATGGTCAGTGGATTACGACTCAGCCGCTTGAAGGGCTGGATATGGATAAGATCATCTCCATGATGGTCGGACGTTCACTGAGCCAGCGCTTCCCGGATCGTATCAACGTCCCGGGAGAAACCATTCTTGAGGTGCGTAATCTGACCTCACTGCGTCAGCCTTCTATTCGTGATATTTCGTTTGATTTGCGTAAAGGGGAGATACTCGGCATTGCCGGGTTAGTAGGTGCAAAACGTACTGATATCGTTGAAACGCTGTTTGGCATTCGCGAAAAATCAGGCGGCACCATTAAACTGCATGGTAAAACGATTAACAATCATACGGCCAATGAAGCCATTAACCACGGCTTTGCACTGGTGACGGAAGAGCGTCGTTCTACCGGTATTTATGCTTTTTTGGATATTGGCTTTAATTCTCTTATATCCAATATCAAAAAATATAAGAACAGTATTGGCCTGCTGGATAATAAACGCATGAAAAGCGATACCCAATGGGTGATCGATTCCATGCGGGTAAAAACCCCTGGGCATCATACGCAAATTGGTTCACTTTCTGGTGGTAACCAACAGAAAGTGATTATTGGACGCTGGTTGCTGACTCAGCCCGAAATATTAATGCTCGATGAACCGACGCGCGGGATTGATGTGGGTGCCAAATTCGAGATTTACCAGTTGATGGCGGAGCTGGCAAAGAAAGAAAAGGGCATCATTATTATCTCTTCCGAAATGCCAGAGCTGTTAGGCATCACCGATCGTATTCTGGTAATGAGTAACGGTCTGGTAGCCGGCATTGTTGATACGAAAACTACCACGCAGAACGAAATATTGCGTTTAGCGTCATTACACCTTTAATGAAGTAAGGGCTGTTAACATGAAAGCGACTACAAAAAAGAATGCGCTAACCTGGCTTAAAGAGGGCGGCATTTATGTCGTACTGCTGGTACTACTGGCTATTATTATTTTCCAGGACCCGACATTTTTAAGTTTAATGAACCTGAGTAACATTCTCACCCAGTCCTCGGTGCGTATTATTATCGCATTGGGCGTCGCCGGGCTGATTGTGACCCAGGGTACGGACCTGTCAGCAGGCCGTCAGGTGGGACTGGCGGCGGTTGTCGCGGCAACGCTGCTGCAGTCGATGGATAACGTCAATAAAGTGTTTCCACACATGGAAACCGTACCGATCCCAGTGGTTATTCTGATCGTCTGTGCAATTGGTGCAGTGATTGGGCTGGTTAACGGGATTATTATTGCCTATCTCAAAGTGACGCCGTTTATTACCACGCTCGGCACCATGATTATCGTTTACGGTATTAACTCCCTGTATTACGACTTTGTGGGTGCGTCACCTATCGCAGGTTTTTATGACGGCTTCTCAACCTTTACTCAGGGGTTCCTGCGTTTCGGTGATTTCAAGCTGTCGTACATCACGTTCTATGCGCTGGTTGCCATCGTTTTCGTCTGGATTCTGTGGAATAAAACCCGCTTTGGTAAAAACATTTTTGCCATCGGGGGCAACCCGGAAGCGGCGAAAGTCTCAGGCGTCAATGTTAACCTGAACCTGATTTTAATTTATGCCTTGTCCGGTGTGTTCTATGCCTTCGGCGGCATGCTGGAAGCGGGCCGTATCGGCTCAGCCACCAACAACCTCGGCTTTATGTATGAGTTAGATGCAATAGCAGCCTGCGTTGTCGGCGGGGTCTCCTTCGCCGGTGGTGTGGGTACCGTTGCGGGCGTGGTGACCGGTGTACTGATCTTTACCGTTATCAACTACGGTTTGACCTACATCGGTGTGAACCCTTACTGGCAGTACATCATCAAGGGCGGCATCATTATCTTTGCAGTGGCGCTCGACTCGCTGAAGTATTCGCGTAAAAAATAACAGCAGTGGCAATCATACAAGCGGCCTCCGGGCCGCTTTTTTTGGGGCCGTGCAAATGCGCGTTCGTCAGCTGGTCTTTAGGCCGGGCACGGCCTTAATATCATCAGTTCATCAGCTAAAATCGCAAACCCGCAAACCCGCAAACCCGCAAACCCGCAAACCCAGAAATCCGTAACTCGATAAGTGCATAAACTGGCCAGTGAAGAACAGTCTCCTGCACGTCTGTTCGCCTTCAGCCCTCGACGGGCGCTGGATGCGATATTGCCTTTTCGTATGATTTCTAACATTGAGAGTAGAACGGCAGAACGGCAGAACGGCAGGATGAAAAGATGGCAGGGCAGGAAGCGCCGTGCGAAGTCTCGTCAGCCCTTTCAGTTAAGGAAAAGCAGCACTGAGCTGGCGGGATAACTAACGGCGTTTCTGTTCGAGTTCCAGCAGTTGTTCCGGGGTCACGGCCGGATAGCTTTGTGCATCTTCAGGTATCTCATGCACGGCAGGGATCGGTACCAGCGGGCCAAGGAAACGTGGTTCGCGCTTCAGCAAAAACAGATCCGCCAGCGCGCCAAGACGTGCACCCACTTCACGCATCCGCACGCTGAGCATATTTTTAGGGGACGGCACTGCGTAGCACTGAGCCTGAATGCCGAGATGTAAGGCGATAAACAGTGCCCGCTCGCAGTGAAAGCGCTGGGTGATGATAATAAAGTCATTGGTATCAAATACCTTGCGCGTGCGCACTATCGAATCCAGGGTACGGAAGCCGGCATAGTCCAGCACGATATCAGCAGGATCGACACCGCCTTTGATCAAATCGCGCCGCATTGTCATCGGTTCATTGTAGCTTTGCTGTGCATTGTCACCGCTCAACAGCAGGTAGTTAACCTTACCGCTGTTATAGGCGTTGAGCGCGCCCTGCATTCGGTAGAGGTAATACTGATTAATCACACCTGTGCGGTAATATTTCGCCGTCCCCAGCACGACGCCCACTTGTCGATGGGGGAGCGATGCGAGGTTGTCATAAATATAAGGTGCCGTTTTCCAGCTGATCCAGCGATCAAGGCCGAACGCCGTCGCCACCATCGTTAAGATGATGAAAAGCAGAGCAATGAAAACGCGTTTCAGCATGCGCCTGAGCACTCGAGATCAGAAGTTTTGGTGGGACAAGGCTACTTGAGCTACACCTGCTAAGCAAGTTTACCCCGTTTGGCTGGTGTAAATTTGAGCTGCGCTGAATCAATGCCGACCCAGCGCAGCAATTTTTAGATCGAGGTACGGCGATAATGGCGGTATTGAGGTAGCCAGAAATTGTTCGCGATGGACTGTGACAGCACGTCTTCTGAGGTCACCACTGCCACGCCAGCCAGCTGCGCGGCTTTACCCACTTCCATGGCGATAATCTTCGACACACCCTGAATATCTTTGATTTCAGGCAGTACCGGCCCTTCACCGTCGTTCACCAGCGGTGAGCAATCCGCCAGCGCACGGCTGGCTGTCATCAGCATGGTATCGGTGACACGGGACGCGCCAGAGGCGATCACACCCAAACCGATACCCGGGAAGATGTACGAGTTGTTGCACTGCGCAATCGGGTAGGTTTTGCCGTTCCAGGAAACCGGTGAGAACGGGCTACCGGTGGCCACCAGCGCTGCACCATCGGTCCAGGCGATAATGTCTGCTGGGGTGGCTTCAACGCGCGAGGTTGGGTTAGAAAGCGGCATCACAATAGGACGTTTGCAGTGCTTATGCATCTCACGGATGATCTCTTCCGTGAACAGGCCAGGCTGACCTGACACACCGATTAAAATGTCGGGCTGTGCATTACGCACAACGTCCAGCAGGGAGATAGCGTCGCTTGACGTATCCCAGTCTTTAAGATTGTCGCTTTTCTGCACCAGCCTGCTCTGGAAATCCAGCAGGTTAGGCAGTTTGTCGGTCAGCAGACCAAAGCGATCCACCATCATAACGCGACTACGTGCTTCGTCGTCGCTCAGACCTTCCGACTTCATCTGAGCAACAATCTGCTCAGCAATACCACAACCGGCGGAACCTGCGCCCAGGAAGACGACCTTCTGCTCGCACAGGCGGCTTCCGGCAGCGCGACTTGCGGCAATCAGGGTGCCGACGGTCACGGCAGCGGTGCCCTGAATGTCGTCATTGAAGCAGCACACTTCATCACGGTAGCGCTCCAGCAGCGGCATCGCGTTTTTCTGTGCAAAGTCTTCAAACTGCAACAGCACTTTCGGCCAGCGGCGTTTAACGGCCTGAATGAATTCATTGACAAAGGCGTCATATTCTTCACCGGTGATACGTGGATGACGCCATCCCATATACAAGGGATCGTTCAGCAGTTGCTGGTTATTGGTACCCACATCCAGCACAACGGGCAGCGTGTAAGCCGGGCTGATACCGCCACATGCGGTGTACAGTGACAACTTCCCAATTGGAATGCCCATACCGCCAATGCCCTGATCGCCCAGGCCAAGGATGCGCTCACCGTCAGTGACCACAATCACTTTTACGTTCTGCTTGGTGGCGTTTTGCAGCATGTCTTCGATATGTGCACGATTGGGGTAGGAGATGAATACGCCGCGTGCGCGACGATAGATTTCCGAGAAATGTTCGCAGGCGGCACCGACGGTTGGGGTATAAATTATCGGCATCATCTCTTCAAGATGGTTGTCCAGCAGGCGGTAAAACAGCGTTTCGTTGGTGTCCTGAATGTTGCGCAGGTAAACGTGTTTATCGTTATTGTTTTTAAAGTCCTGAAACTGACGCCATGCGCGTTTTGCCTGCTCTTCGATGGATTCTACTGCTTCAGGCAGTAAGCCATTGAGATTGAACTCATTGCGCTCTTCGATGCTGAAGGCGCTGCCTTTATTCAGCAGCGGAAATTCCAGCAAAATAGGGCCAGCATAGGGAATATATAGCGGGCGTTTACTTTCGTATTCGAGTTCCATGCAGTCATGCTCCGGTTGCAAGTTTTCCTGGCGCAATAATCAAAGAGTAGGGTGGACGCCAGTTTTATTGTGATGACGAAGGCCTGGCGCCAGATCCTATGAAATTTCTCGCCGATGTACAGCTTTTGTAAATAAAAGATTTAGAAACTGTTTAAAACCGTGCCGCACATTACGCTTTTGCAAGGGGCACCTGCGTCAGTTGATCGCAACCCAACGCGCGTAATGTCGCCTGAGTAGCCGAAAACTGATCCAGAGCAGGCTGGTGCGTCTGGGCCAGTGCGGCGGCCTGGATATCGTGACAGGACTCACCTGCCATGTTCAGTAAAATCAGTGCGGCCTGCAGCGGCGGCAGGCTGGGATTGAACGCCGCGTTTTCTGCATAGCGTCCGCTAAAAATACGGCCTGAGACGGTCTGTAACGCGACACCGCTAAACGCCCGGCTGTAAGGTGCATGAGAGCGATTGGCCGCCTTAACCGCGGCCTGAGCCAGCGCATCGCCCGTTACTACGTAGCCCTGGTCCACATCATCCATCAGGCGTTCCATAATCTGCAGATCACCCGGGCCAAATGCATCGGGCAGGTAATGCGCCAGCGTCTGTACGTCGCGCTGCGGCAGGCTGATGCGAATGTCTGTACCGCTGTTGAGTTCGTTCATGAACTGGCGACAGTGACCGCAAGGCGTGTAATTGACAGTGATGCTTTCAAGGCGCGATTCGCCACGCAGCCAGGCGTGGGTGATGGCGCTTTGCTCCGCATGAACGGTTTGCTGCATGGTCGCACCGGTAAACTCCATATTGGCACCAAAATACCAGTTACCGCTCACGCCACGCGCGATAGCACCGACGTTAAACTGCGACAGCGTCGCCACCGCGCAGGCGGCGGCGACCGGCAGCAGCGCCAGCGCCAGGGCATCTGCATCCAGTTTGGTTTGCGCCTGCAACAGGGTGACCTGCTCGGCCCGCAGCATCGCGTCAAATCCCGGCTCGCTCAGCACCGGGCGAAGCGCGGTTTGCAGTGTAGCGGGAAGTCCTTCAACGGCAGAGTGGAAACGTGGATGCATGGAAGCCTCATTCAATCATCAGAGCGGTATGCCAGACATCGGTTTATATGTGATCTCCGTCGCTCTGACAATGCAACTTGTCTTACAGTTTTCAACTTTGCGAGATCTATCCCAAAGTTTTAGCCAAACCAGTGCAGCAACAGCGGGAAAACAAAGGGAGCCAGTAACGAGGTGATGATGCCGCAAATCACCAATGCCAGCGAACTAAAGGCGCCTTCCTGAAAATCAATTTCCGCCGCCCGAGCCGTTCCCAGTGCATGAGAGGCATTACCAATCGCCAGGCCGCGTGCCGCTTTGCTCTTCACGCCTAACAGATTCAGTAGCATATGACCAAATACGGCACCCAGCACGCCCGCGATCAACACACAAATCGCGCTAATCGCAGGAATGCCGTGCAGAGATTGGGAGACCGCCATGGCAATCGGGGTGGTCACCGATTTTGGCAAAATCGTGGCGGCGATTTCTGGGGTTGCGCCCATCCACAGCGCAATGGCGGTGCCCGAAATCATTGCCGTCAGGCTACCAATCACGCACACGCCGATAATGGATTTCCAGCGGGCACGGATTTGATGCATCTGTTCATACAGCGGCAGCGCCAGGGCCACCACCGCGGGTTGCAGCAGCTGATTCAGCACCTCGCTGCCAGCGAAATAACGGGCATAGGGCATATGCAGTAACAGCAGGAGGGGAATAATCACGGCCATGGAAACCAGTAGCGGATTCAGCAACGATATCTTCAGCCTTGCCGCCAGCTTGCGCGCCAGTAAAAACGCCCCGACAGTGAGTGGCAACGACCACCAAATATCACTCATCGTTAACCTCTTTGGCCGTAGGTCGTGAATGCAGTTTATGGGCACTTAACCCCACAATGGCAAGGACAGCGAAGGTACTGACAAGGCAGGAGACGACAACAGGACCGAATTGCGCGGTGAGGATATCGGTGTAATTCATGACGCCCACGCTGACGGGCACAAACAGCAGCGCCATGTAGCAGATAATCAGATGACAACCCGGCTTGACCCAACGCACGGGCAGGATTTGCGACGCAAGCAGCGCAAACATAATAAGCATGCCGATGATGCTGCCGGGCAGGGTGATGGGCAGCAGCAGGGCTATGCCGTTTCCTGCATATAAGCAAAGATAAATAATGATAAAAGCGCGCAGATAACGCCAACTCATCGTTAGCACGGTGTGCATGACAGGCTCCTGTTTTTAACGGGTTTTATCATACGTACTAACGGCCAGGCCTGCCAGCAATCAGCCGTGTGGCTGAAGCACCATCCCCGGCGGTAAACCGCAGAGGATGGCCAGAGGACTATTTCACCGGCATGCCAGGTACGGCACCGCTGTCTACGGACAGGACAAACAGATCTTTGCCACCGGGGCCGGCAGACAGCACCATGCCTTCCGACACGCCAAACCGCATTTTACGCGGCGCAAGGTTGGCCACGATGATGGTCATCTTGCCGACCAGCACGGCGGGATCGGGATAGGCCGCACGAATGCCTGAGAAAATCTGGCGCTTCTCACCGCCCAGATCCAGCTCAAGACGCAGCAGTTTGTCCGACCCTTCGACTAATTCCGCTTTCTCAATCAGCGCGACGCGCATATCCACTTTGGCAAAATCGTCGATGGTAATGGTATCGCCAATGGGCGCATCCGCCAGTGGGCCGGTTACCGCCGGTTTATTGGCTTCTGCCGCATCCACTTTTGATGCCTCAATCAGGCCTTCGACCTTCGCCATTTCAATACGGCCATAAAGCGCCTTAAATGGCGCGACCTGATGATTCAGCAGCGGCTGTTGAATCCCATCCCATTGCAGTTCGCTGTTCAGGAACGCTTCAGCACGTTCGGTCAGCGATGGCAGCACCGGTTTCAGCCAGGTCATCAGGATGCGGAACAGGTTGATGCCCATTGAGCAAATGGCCTGCAGGTCTGCATCACGGCCTTCCTGCTTCGCCACCACCCAGGGTGCCTGCTCATCAACATAGCGATTCGCCAAATCGGCCAGCGCCATGATTTCACGAATGGCCCGGCTGAATTCACGGCTCGCCCAGGCTTCACCAATCTTCTCTGATGCGTCCAGGAAGGTTTGATACAGGGCGGGATCGGCCAGTTCCGCTGACAGCTTGCCGTCAAAACGTTTAGTGATGAAACCGGCATTACGCGAGGCAAGGTTGACCACTTTGTTGACGATATCGGCGTTGACGCGCTGGACAAAATCTTCCAGGTTCAGGTCAATATCATCGATACGTGAAGAGAGCTTCGCCGCGTAGTAGTAGCGCAGGCTGTCGGCATCCAGATGCTGTAACCAGGTGCTGGCTTTGATAAAGGTCCCGCGTGACTTCGACATTTTTGCGCCATTGACGGTCACGTAACCATGCACAAACAGGTTATTCGGTTTACGGAAACCGCTGCCTTCCAGCATGGCCGGCCAGAACAGACTGTGGAAGTAGACAATGTCTTTACCGATGAAGTGATACAGCTCCGTGGTTGAATCCTGCTGCCAGAATTCGTCGAAGTTGATATCGCCACGCTTGTCACACAGGTTTTTAAACGATCCCATGTAGCCGATAGGTGCATCCAGCCAGACGTAGAAATATTTGCCCGGCGCGCCTGGGATTTCAAAGCCAAAGTAGGGCGCATCACGGGAGATATCCCACTGCTGCAGTCCCGACTCAAACCACTCCTGCATTTTGTTTGCGACCTGCTCTTGCAGTGCACCAGAACGCGTCCAGGCACGCAGCATTTCGCTGAACGACGGCAGATCAAAGAAGAAGTGTTCAGAGTCACGCAGGACCGGCGTCGCACCGGAAACCACGGATTTCGGGTCGATCAGCTCAGTCGGGCTGTAGGTCGCGCTGCACACTTCACAGTTATCACCGTATTGATCGGGTGACTTACATTTCGGGCAGGTGCCTTTGACGAAACGGTCCGGCAGGAACATGCCTTTTTCCGGATCGTACAGCTGAGAAATCGTGCGGTTTTTAATAAAACCGTTCTCTTTCAGGCGACCATAAATGAGCCCGGCAAGCTCACGGTTTTCATCGCCATGCGTAGAGTGATAATTGTCATAGCTGATATTGAAACCGGCGAAATCTGTTTCATGCTCGTGTTTCATTTCAGCAATCATCTGCTCCGGCGCAATACCAAGCTGCTGCGCTTTCAGCATGATCGGTGTGCCGTGAGCGTCATCGGCGCAGATGAAGTAAACCTGATTGCCACGCATTCGCTGATAACGCACCCAAATGTCCGCCTGGATATGCTCGAGCATGTGACCGAGATGAATTGAGCCGTTTGCGTAAGGCAGGGCGCAGGTTACCAGAATTTTTTTAGCGACTTGAGTCATAGTTTGCGTAGCTTTCAGTTAAGTAAAAAAACGGGCTTAGATGGTAACCGATGGGCACAGCCGCGTAAACACAAGGGATTTCCCATGCGCAACAGCCCGCGAAACGATCGGCATCTGATAGAATTGTTATTACCTCGCTGGAACACAGCGCAAGCACAGCAGAAAAAGGAGTGGGGATGACAGCGCAATCCCGGGAACCGCATACACCAGAAGCCTTACGCGCCGTTGTGGTCGGCGTGCTGAGCAGCTTTGAACATCCGACGCTTCAACGTAATCTGATTGCCCTCAAGGCATTACATCATGTGGCGCTGCTCGATGGCACGCTGCACATTGAATTGCTGATGCCGTTTGCCTGGAACGGTGCGTTTGAAGACCTTAAAGCCGAAACCAGTGCTGAGCTGCTGAGGCTAAGCGGCGCACAGGCGATTGACTGGCGCTTAAGTCATGATATCGCCACCCTGAAACGGGTTAAGAATCACCCTGGTGTCAACGGGGTGAAAAACATCATTGCCGTCAGCTCCGGTAAGGGCGGTGTTGGCAAATCGAGTACGGCAGTCAATCTGGCGCTGGCGTTGATAGCGGAAGGTGCGCGCGTGGGTATCCTTGATGCCGATATCTATGGCCCGTCCGTGCCCAACATGTTGGGTTGCGAAAAAGAGCGTCCCACGTCGCCCGACGGAACGCATATGGCCCCTGTTCTGTCCCACGGGCTGGCAACCAACTCCATCGGCTATCTCGTGACAGATGATAATGCGATGGTATGGCGCGGGCCGATGGCCAGCAAAGCGTTGATGCAGTTGCTTACCGAAACCCTGTGGCCAGACCTGGATTATCTGGTGCTGGATATGCCGCCAGGTACTGGCGATATTCAGCTCACCCTGGCGCAAAGTGTGCCGGTGACCGGCGCGCTGGTGGTAACCACGCCGCAGGATATTGCCCTGATCGATGCGCGCAAAGGCATGGTGATGTTTGAGAAGGTTAACGTGCCGGTGCTGGGCGTTGTTGAAAATATGAGCATTCATATTTGCAGCCAGTGCGGCCATCATGAACCGATTTTCGGCACGGGCGGTGCGCAACGGCTGGTGGACGATTATGGCACCCGGCTGCTGGCGCAGCTTCCGCTGCATATTCACCTGCGCGAAGACCTCGACGATGGCGAGCCCACCGTGATCCGTCGTCCACACAGCGAGTTCGCGGCACTTTATCGCCAGCTTGCTGGCCGGGTGGCTGCCCAGCTTTACTGGCAGGGCGAGGTGATTCCAGGCGATATCGCCTTCCGGGCGCTTTAGCGCGCGTCGGCATCACTGGTGTAAAGCGAGGCCGCGGGATAGTGCATCAGCACATAGTTGCCCTGTTCGCTTTCACCCTGTGAAATGATTTTCCAGCCGCGCTGCAAATAAAAGGTTTGCGCGGCTTTATTCATTTCCAGGCACTTCAGTGCTCCGGTAGAGGTAAAGCGTGACTGCACCTCGTCAAGTAAAGCGCTGCCCACGCCACGACCCTGGAACGCAGGATCGACATACAGGCTATGCAGGAAGTTATCGTTTTCCATCAGCCCGGCAAAGCCCGCCCGATGACCATCCAGTTCGGCAACCAGAATGGTTTCGCCAGGGATGATCCGATCAAAGTCTTCAAGCTGCCAGTCATCGTTTTCAATCCAGTTCCAGTTATGACGGCGTGCGGCCAAAAACAGGGTTCGCAAAAAGGGGCGATCGGCCTCAGTAAACAATCGAATATGCACATCATGCTCCATTAAGTCTTTTTAACAAACCTGGCAGGGATTGCCAAAAAAGCAAAAGCAGAACAAATGTCATCTTTTTCACGGTACACTGCTCGATGGTGCCGTTTGGGGAGAATGCGATGCGCCGTCGGTTTTTACGCGTGGTATTTGGCGCATAAGCAAGTAAAGAGTGACGTTACGAACAGCATCGCTCGCAAAAAAGCGGTTTTTTCCCTGAAAGATCATGACGATCGGCGTTTGATAGCTTTCGTTTATTTTATTGATAACGAGCGCTTATTAGATGTTGGCCCAGAAAATTTGTAACCTGCATCACATATTCTAAAGGAGGCCATCACATGTCCATTATCAATACCAAAATTAAGCCGTTCAAAAACAGCGCTTTTAAAAACGGCGAATTCATTGATGTAACCGAGAAAGACGTTGAAGGTAAATGGAGTGTTTTCTTCTTCTATCCAGCTGACTTCACTTTCGTTTGCCCGACCGAACTGGGCGACGTAGCGGATCACTACGAAGAGTTCCAGAAAATGGGCGTGGACATCTATTCCGTGTCTACCGATACCCACTTTACCCACAAAGCCTGGCACGGTTCTTCCGACACCATCGCTAAAATCAAATATGCGATGCTGGGCGATCCAACTGGCGCGCTGACCCGC
This sequence comes from Pantoea sp. Fr+CA_20, assembly GCF_024520835.1. NCBI lineage: Bacteria > Pseudomonadati > Pseudomonadota > Gammaproteobacteria > Enterobacterales > Erwiniaceae > Pantoea > Pantoea sp. Fr+CA_20. Next base: position 502,204 of record NZ_JALNPN010000002.1, on the reverse strand, counting down.
AACTTCGACATCATGCGCGAAGACGAAGGTCTGGCTGACCGTGGTACGTTCATTGTTGACCCACAGGGTGTTATCCAGGCGGTAGAAATCACCGCTGAAGGTATCGGTCGTGATGCGTCTGATCTGCTGCGCAAAGTGAAAGCAGCACAGTACGTCGCGTCTCACCCAGGTGAAGTGTGCCCGGCAAAATGGAAAGAAGGTGATGCTACGCTAGCGCCGTCTCTGGACCTGGTTGGCAAAATCTAATTTCGCATCGATACGTCGATCATTTTCTCATCGGGTGCTGCGGCACCCGATTTTTTGACCAGGAACTCACTATGCTTGATACCAATTTAAAAACGCAGCTCAAAGCCTACCTTGAGAAACTCACCAAGCCTGTGGAGTTGATTGCGACGCTGGATGATGGCGCAAAATCAACGGAGATTCGCAATCTGTTGGTCGATATCGCGAGCTTGTCTGACAAAGTCAGCTTCCGTGAAGAGAACGATCGTCAGGTGCGTAAGCCCTCATTTTTAATCACCAACCCTGGTGCGAATAACGGCCCACGTTTTGCCGGTTCCCCGCTGGGTCACGAATTTACCTCACTGGTGCTGGCGTTGCTACAGACCGGTGGGCACCCGTCTAAAGAAGCGCAAAGCCTGCTCGATCAGATTGTGGCACTGGATGGAGATTTCCATTTCGAAACCTATTATTCACTGTCGTGCCACAACTGCCCGGATGTGGTGCAGGCATTAAACCTGATGGCGGTGCTGAATCCCCGCATCAGCCACACCGCGATTGACGGCGGTCTGTTCCAGAATGAAATTCAGGAACGCAATGTGATGGGCGTGCCTGCTGTCTATCTGAATGGCAAAGCCTTTGGTCAGGGACGTATGAGCCTGGCCGAGATCGTCAGTAAAGTTGACACCAATGCAGACAAGCGTGCAGCAGAAGAGCTGAACAAACGCGATGCTTACGAGGTTCTGATCGTCGGTAGCGGCCCGGCTGGCGCGGCTGCGGCCATCTATTCTGCACGTAAAGGCATCCGTACTGCGTTACTGGGCGAGCGTTTCGGTGGACAGGTACTGGATACCGTCGATATCGAAAATTACATTTCCGTCCAGAAAACGGAAGGGGCCAAACTGGCCGGCGCCCTGCGTGCCCACGTAGATGACTACAATGTGGACGTCATTGATAGCCAGAGCGCCATTAAACTGATTCCGTCTGCGGTCAAAGGCGGCTTGCACGCCATTGAAACCGCATCCGGCGCGGTCCTGAAATCACGCAGCATTATCCTTGCCACTGGTGCGCGCTGGCGCAACATGGGCGTGCCAGGCGAAGAACAATATCGCACCAAAGGCGTAACCTACTGCCCGCACTGTGACGGTCCTCTGTTTAAAGGCAAACGCACTGCGGTCATCGGTGGCGGTAACTCTGGTGTCGAAGCGGCTATCGATCTGGCGGGCATTGTTGAACACGTGACGCTGCTGGAGTTCGCCAGTGAAATGCGTGCGGACAAAGTGCTGCAGGACAAACTGCGTAGCCTGAAAAACGTGGATGTGATTCTTAATGCACAAACCACCGAAGTGAAAGGCGACGGCAGTAAAGTCACGGGCCTGCAATATCTGGATCGCACCAACCAGACCACCCATGAGCTGGCGCTGGCGGGCATTTTTGTTCAGATCGGCCTGCTGCCTAACACCAACTGGCTGGAAGGCGCAGTTGAACGCAACAAGATGGGCGAAATCATGATCGATGCGAAATGCGAAACCAGCCTGAAAGGCGTTTTCGCAGCAGGGGACTGCACCACCGTTCCTTATAAGCAAATCATTATTGCCAGCGGTGAAGGTTCAAAAGCCTCTTTGAGCGCGTTTGACTACCTGATTCGCACCCAGCCTGCGCACTAAGTTTTCGCGCGCATGATCAAGGCCCGGTAACCTGCGTTACAGGGCCTTTTTAGTATCCCGCCAGCGTCATTAACATCATCCACAGCGGCGTGGTTATCGCCGCGAAAAGCGTGGAAAACAGCATACTGGCGGCCGTCGTCCCGGTAATCACATTGAATTTCTGCGACATCAGATACACATTCACCCCAACCGCCATTGACCCCAGCAGCACCACCACTTTGCTTTCCAGCGCGGGCAGGCCGGTTAGCCAGGCAATCGCCCATACGCACAGCGGTTGCAGAATGAGCTTCAACGCACAGATGGTGTAACTCTCTTTCAAGCCTTCACGAATCCGGTAGTGCGCCAGGCTCATGCCAAGGGTGATCAGGGACAGGGGCGCAGCAATGGAGGCCAGCATGCGCAGAGGTTCGGCAGCAATAACGGGCAGTGGGCGCTGCAGCAGGCTCCAGGCGGTACCGGATAAAATTCCGATGATTAACGGATTTTTTAGCACGCTGATCAAGGTGCGTTTAAAGCCGCCCAGTGAAAAACTGCCCTGTTTTGACCATTCCACCGACACCGTTAATAACGTCCACAGTATCAGGCTGTTAAACACCAGCACCAGGGCGACGGAGGGCAGGGCCGCAGGCCCAAGCAGGACGGTGGCAACCGGAATCCCCAGCATCACATTGTTCGAGAACACGCCGCCCAGGGCAAAGACCGATCCGGCTACGCCATCCAGTTGAAACAGGCGCGAGGCCACAATCCGCCCCACAATGAAGACCAACAGGCAACTGCCAAAAAACGCCAGCAGCAGGCGCACATCGACCGGAGGACTGTTATAAAAGTCACTCATGATGCGAAACAGCATGCAGGGCAGGGCGACGTTGAACACAAAACGGTTCATGCCTTCACTGACGGTAACGGGCCATTTGCCGAACCGGATAAGGCCGAATCCCAGAAAAATCAGGATAAACAACGGGGCCGAAAGATAAATCTGGTGTCCTAAAGTATCCAGCAGGAAAGGCATAAGCGTTCACACGTAAAAAATCACTGGACGTGAGATTAGCAAATTACGCCAGCAACGTAACCTGCCGGTCAGTACCAGGTCGTAATTTTATGATTAGCCCAGCCAGCGCCGCGCCTGTTCATCACTGATATCACGATAGTAAACACGGTGAATGACATCATCGCAATGTGTGCAGCGGGCAGAAATATAAGTGGAATAATAGTGTCGACCAGAAGGAGAAACCGCACCCTGACGGGTTATGTTAATGTCTGTCCATCGGTGACGATGAGGAATAAGCGCTAAGAATCGCATCATGCTTCCTGTAAAGTATGAAGTGTTCTGGTGATTTTTGTCTTAACTACATGAATTGAATATTTATTGTTGCGATATTTTAGGCAGGTGTTAATTATTAATGGGCAATGTAATTATGATGGAAAGTTTTATTCACTAGCGTAAATTCTTTCACTGCTATTATGTGCGAATTTTTAGCCCGCAGCATTAAGCCTTTTTTTGTGAGGTTAGTGGTTGATCGAGATCATGCAAAACGTTTGCATATCCAATTGAAAAAATAATAAGTGCCTTGCTTAAAACAGGGTGCTTACTTATGCTTCTGTTCGTAACACGACTCGGGGTGCCCTTCTTCGTGAAGGCTGAGAAATACCCGTATTACCTGATCTGGATAATGTCAGCGTAGTCTTGGTGTTTATATTATCTATAAATCAATGACTTGAGCGGATTTTTTATCTTGATTTTGTTATGCTGTCACACACAGAGATAAACAAAATGACACACATATCTATCAATCACACCATCACCCGTAACGGGATATACTAAGTAAGCTTTTGCCTGTCAGGTCATAAATATTTCCATCGGTCGTGGGAGAAAGATAGCCACAGCCACGCGCAACTCCTGATGTCATTTGCATCTCTAGCTATTCCCTTAGTCAAACGTGAAACCATTCACCCGGATCAGTTTGGTCAACGTCTTACAGATTTCAACAACCGCTTAAAGCAGCAGAATGAACACTGGCTGGTTCACTAATTCCTCAATAATAAGCTGAGCAATATTCAGCCGATGGTTGTTCAGGAATACCGGGAGACTGTTATCCCGGTAGCGGTTATTAAGCCAAAAAAGCAAGATGAATCAAAAGAAGTGCTAACGCTGGCTGGCGCATGGAATATGTACAAGAAGGAGAAGGCTCCGAACTGGACGAAAGCAATTTCACTAGCCAATGAGCGCATTATGGAAGTCCTGTTCATTGTCCTTGGCGCATCAACCGATGTAACGACGATCACGAAACAAAACATTAAGCAGGTGATGGAAGCCGTTGAAAACTTGAAAAAACTTGTTGTGCAACCTGAACGGTCAATAACAGTTCAGCAACTGATCGAGTGTGTTGATGTGCTGCTATAAGATTTTGTTGGCGCTTAGTCTATCCACTAGCATTTGAAAATTTACAAATCGGTGTTCAAAATCTTCCTGACTGACAATAAAGATATTCTAAAGAAGTTTCCGACTGATGGAGTAGTCGCTGCGCGATCTAAAGCGAGGTTTGGCACATATAGTGCAGCAGAAATGAGGAAATTTGTGGCGTGGGCGCTCAAGCAGCCTGACGAATGGCAGAAGTGGATTACCCTGTTGCTGTCATATCTCGGGAGCCAGAAGAGAGGAGATTGTCAAGCTGGAAAAATCACAATTAAATATGACGAAGATATTCAGCGGCACTATTTCCTGATCGCGGAAGGAGGGCAGGGGAAAACTGAGAACGCTAAAAGGCAGGTGGTGATCCACCCCAAACTGATCGAGTTGGGATTCCTCAATTTCGTTAATCGTAATTGGAAAGAGAAAATCTTCTCGCCAGTGTGGCTAAGAACATTCCGAAGATTGGTAAAGTACTAGTTGACGTTCGTGATCAGCCAGGAATTCCTTACCTTGATGATTATGGACAACGGCGGTTGGTGCATTCATTCAGGCATAATATTATTTACGCTTGTTTAGCTGGCTGGGTTGATAACCTGGCGCTATATGCATACGTTTCCCTATCCTCAGTCTGCTATGTGATCGACGAGATACAATGCAATTAATGGCTTAACCAAGAAAGGAAAAATAGCGGAGGGATCGCCCCTCCGCAACATTTATTCTTTATCGCATTTGTGCAATTTAATTACGCCGTTTTTTGCATAAGATTGTACAAAATCAGGATCATTCATCCAATAATATTTTGATTTTTTATTATCGTAAAATCCTTTCCAGCGTAATTCCCCCTTTTGATTAATGATAGTTAGCTCCGCCAGTGGGGTAGTTGAACTTACATTTTTCCAATCAAAATTCATTCCTCCTCGACCAAGATCGGCTACGCTATCATAGAAAATATCAACTTTATCTTTGGATATTTCATTAGCATGTACATTAACAACGATCTGGTTGTCATTAACAACAAGTGGATTAGTTTTGTTGTCGATAAGAATAGAGAAGCTGTCATCATCACAACTAGTACTCCACGTGCCGAAATTTGAGTCTGCATGTGTTGCTACTGATATCAATAGTAAAGTAAAAGGCCAAGTTTTCATTATTTTTACTCCAATATTTTCTCGATATATCCAATGTTTAGATGAAGATCTGTTTTTCCTTTGAGTTCTTCATCAAGATATTGATTGTAATAGTAAAGTGCTTCTTCTCTGGTTTTGGTTGGTTGTCCATATCGACCCGGAGGGAGACTTGCCCATTCATGACTTAATATGTCTAACGCGCCATCGATATCACCAGAAATAATTTTGGCTAAAGAGTCTTTTCTTTTATATTTGAATATTAGAACGCAAAACTCATCTTGAGATTTTGGTGTGAAGTCCACAATACCTGCTTGCGCACGGTGTGAGATCATTTTGGGGTCATTCCAGGTATACCCCATTACCTGATATGCTCCTGCCGCTGATGAGGTTAAATTGCCTCTTGTGATCGAAACTTGTGGGTGATCGCTAAAGTCTTTATGGTAATCCTTAATAAAGGACTGTCCGCCAAATAAAGTTTCATAGCCAGCTTGTCCAACAGTGCCTTCTCCGACTCGGAGCATACGCATGAATGCCCTTACCCTTGCCTCTTCAAGAGGTAAAGTAAGGAAGTTTATCGCATCGAGAAACACTAATGGGTGCATATGCCAGAGGGTTTCTGCCATTTCCGGGACTTGGTTCATCCAGCGCACCCCATTCAGATAACTCACCGAATAATCATGCCATTCAGGCGCATCCTTTTTTATTGACGTCAGAAAAGTCTGCCAGATAGGGTCATTCGGGCTGAAATACCACTCGCTGGGGTGCTTCACAATCATCCTGTCTTTCACATCCCGATAAGACGGGTTATGAATGGCGCTTAGATATTCCGTTGATGAGTAATAGCTGATATTGCTGTCTATCTGGTTCAACAAGCGGCGGTAATTATGCGGCACGGCGCGATGGGTTATCCTCGTGTCTTTGCTGGAAGCCTGAAACAGCGCATCGTAAATCGTGCGGACAAGTCCCTTTGGCGGTGTCTTACCGTCCAGATGGTCAAAGCTAACAGGTGTTTTATCAACCGCTGTTGCAAACCCCCGCTTTTCAAGGTCGTACTGAGACAGCCTTTCTACTGATGTATCGCTTTTCGGTACATAGCCGTTGGCATAGGGCAGGAACCAGTATTCGGTCTTGCGAGCGTCCTGCTCCGTTCTGACTTGGTTCAGTTTCATAATCGCATCACCCCGCGTACTTCTCCCGTCAGGCGTGATGGTTTTAGTCGTCAGATTTTTTACGCACAGTGGCGTTCCGTTTTGAAACTTCACGTAAACCGGATTATCCTGGCCGAGGTGCTCCGGGTTTTGCAGAAAGGTGGGTAAATTCTTATCGGTGCTCATACATTCGATATGGACCTGGTAGCGTTTATCATAACCACCATCTTTCGGTGCCTGAAAATATCCCATATGACCCACAGCGTCCCCGGCCTTGATTGGGTAAGGGGGAGGACAGACAACTTGATCAAACTGCATGATCTCTTTTGCCGGAGGTAGCAGTTTATCCCACCACGCCGGGCGTACCGGGCCGCTGTCCGGCACCAGATTACCCTTATCGCACACCACCCAGAGCATATCTCCGGCCTTGAGGGTCATTTTGTTATTTATCCCCTCCATCAGCGACACATGCGCGTACTGCCGCCCATTGGCGTTCATATGGGTGGACGGGTCTGCCTTATTCCAGTTTACACGGGTATTGGGTGGCAGTGTCGCTGCAATCCATTGCAGGGAATTATCAATATAAGCGCGTAGGTGCTGACCGTCTGCGACTTTATACATATCACTTTCATCAGGGTAGGCTGACCACGGCGCAAGGTGGATATACGCCGTATAGCACGTCAGGGCGCTGGCGGCGGTTTGCCCTGGCTGAACGTTGTGCCTGACCAGGACAAAGGAAGCTGAGTAAGCCAGTTTACCAAATTCCCATTCAAGGTGGCGGTAATCCCTGTTAACCCGGTAAGCTATCACCTCACCATCTGCCATACAACGTATCGGCTGTTCACCTTGATAGAGAACGGGGTAATCAATGGCCTCCTGTGGCGACTTTCCGCTCAGGGCACACCACGGGGTGGTTTCATCGGTAATATGAATACCACCGTGCCACATGGTGTTAGAGCCAATGAGGTAATGACCTGTGGTTTCCCCCTGAATATGGGTCAGGATATCGTCAAGGCTATTGAACTCCGCGCCCCGGTTATTTTTCGGTATCGGCCATCGAATGGTCGGGATCAGTGGGGCGCTTTCTGACTGTGACATACTAATTCCTTGTACTAGAAATGGTTAAACAATGTGCATCATACACCGCTCAGGATATAACCAAAAATTCCTTAAGTTGTTAAATTTGTTACCGAATGAAGCTGTAAATGGAAATTTTTCAGCGGACTCTCTGATCTGTTAAGTAAAATTATTAAAGACCTAATTAATATGTGAATTTGCGTCAAATATCGGAGAGGTAAGGATTCAATGACGTGTTTGACCATCCGATGTGACAGAGTCGCAAAACAGAAAAACGTGACATAACAGGGCATTTCCCTGTTCTTTTTTTGATCTATTTAACATGCTTTTTTTATAAGTATTTGACTGAAATGGTCAGGTATTGCTTTTCGGAGCGTTGACGTGAAGCAGGGCAATCAGTAGTGATTTCATCATCAGAAGAACAGTATTAGTAAAGATTTGAGGATAGTTCTCTTATTCAAGGATTTTGGATTAATTTTCTTAGTCGCCAAGCAATTTCAGGTTTCGGACGTTTAAGTCTGTTAGTGCATCAAACACGATGAAAGCGCATTTTTCTCTTTATCAGAAGAGACAGGGCTACTACGGCGACGTTATCACAACGTGCTGAAGGTCTGCCATTACCAGGTGACATTCTCCAGGCTCAGCGGTCACCGTTAGGTTACCACTTCTACACAAGTGCAAACGATAACACCCAATAGCTTCGCATATGCTCTAACTTCTGGCAATGAGCCTAGATTACCGATCCGATAACTGGCTGAACATGCCAGCCTTTGCTTGATATTTCGACGTTCCACGCAGAACTTTTTTGCAGCGGGTGAATGATTACGGCTGGGAATCGACACTCTCTCATTACGAACAGCAGAGAAAAATCAAACTGAAACATTGAGGCTGGGGCAACCCGGCCTCAATGTTTCTGAAGAAAATGTCCTGTCACTCAGACTGGCACACATGGCCCAAAAGGGCCTCTTTTGCCGTTTACAAGACTTTCCGCTGGCATTACTATCCTGATCAAGGATTAATGAGGAGTATTAATCGCAAGTTTTTGATTTCGTTTTATTTGACTCGGGGTGCCCTTCTTCGTGAAGGCTGAGAAATACCCGTATTACCTGATCTGGATAATGCCAGCGTAGGGAAGTCCGATGCCTGACCGCATTCGCCTTCTTGTCCGCCGGTTGGGAGTTATGATGACACATCAACCGCAGCACCTTTCTGATGCGCAATGCGCGCCCATCCTGCAACAGTTTCGCCGTCAGTCACCGCTGGTGCACTGCATGACCAACGATGTGGTGCAAACGCTAACCGCTAACGTCTTACTCGCCCTTAATGCCTCACCGGCCATGGTTATCGACGCTGAAGAAGCGGCGCAGTTTAGCGCTATCGCCGATGCGCTGCTGATTAATGTCGGTACGCTAACCCACGATCGTAAGCAGGCGATGCAGGCTGCGGTGCTTGCAGCTAATCAGGCTGGCACGCCCTGGACGCTGGACCCGGTGGCGGTGGGCGCACTGACGCTGCGCACCGTGTTTTGCAAGCAGCTGCTCGCGCAGTCGCCTGCAGTGGTACGCGGCAATGCCTCAGAGATTCTGGCGCTGGCGCAGCAGGCCGCAGGCGGACGCGGTGTTGACAGCCTGCACCCGGCCGAAGCCGCACTGCAGGCAGCACAACAGCTGGCAAAAGCCTTTCATACCTGTGTGGTGGTGACCGGCGAAGTGGATTATGCCACTGACGGCACGCTGACCTGGGCGATTCCGGGCGGTTCGCCGTTAATGACGCGGGTGGTGGGCACTGGCTGTGCGCTTTCGGCGGTGGTTGCGGCTTTTGCCTGTTTGCCAGGTGACCGACTGATCAACATCGCCTGCGCCTGCCGGGTGATGGCGCTGGCCGGGGAAAAGGCCGCGCACGTAGCAGATGGACCGGGCAGCTTTGCGCCTGCTTTTCTGGATGCCCTCTGGACGCTGGAGGCGCGCGATGAAACGCATTAATGCCCTGACGATTGCAGGAACCGATCCCAGTGGCGGTGCCGGTATCCAGGCCGATCTAAAAACCTTCTCTGCACTGGGCGCGTACGGCACCAGTGTGATTACGGCGCTGGTGGCGCAGAATACCTGCGGCGTGCAGTCGGTATACCGTATTGCGCCTGAATTTGTGACCGCCCAACTGAACTCAGTGCTGGATGATGTGCGCATCGATAGTGCGAAGATTGGCATGCTCGCTGAAACGGACATTGTGGAGCGCGTGGCACATGGCCTGCAGCGGCGGGACATTCCCTTTGTGGTGCTGGATACGGTTATGGTGGCAAAAAGCGGTGATGCCCTGCTGAACCCGGATGCGATTGCCTGTGTACGTGAGCGCCTGTTGCCGCAGGTGTCATTGATTACACCTAACCTGCCCGAAGCCGCTGCATTGCTGGGATGCCAGGTGGCAGTCAATGAAGATGAGATGCTCACTCAGGGCGAAGCCTTGTTGATGATGGGCTGTCAGGCGGTACTGATGAAAGGCGGTCATCTGGATGACGATGAAAGCCCGGACTGGCTGCTGACCCGGACAGGACGGCAGCGTTTTAGCAGCGTACGGGTAAATACGCGCCATACGCACGGCACCGGCTGCACGCTGTCCGCCGCGCTCGCAGCCTTGCGGCCGCGCCACCACAGCTGGGAAGCGACGATCAGCGAAGCGAAAGCCTGGCTACAGCAGGCGTTACTCGCCGCGGATTCGCTGGAGGTCGGCAACGGGATTGGACCGGTGCACCATTTTCATCAGTGGTGGTAGCCGCCATGCTTGCGCCTGGCTGTCCGGCAAGGCGTTAATCCTCGTCGAACCAGGCGCTGTTTTGCTTGATGACGGGGGTGATCGAAAACTTCATGGCCTGCAGATGGTGGCGCAGTGCTGCCTCTGCCATCTCGGGATCGCTTGCTTTCAGCGCGGCAAAAATAGCGTCATGCTGCTTAATCAGCGATTCGGCGGGTGCAAGGTCGTTCAGGGTTAAATAACGTACCCGGTCCATGGTGGCTTTGATGTTCTCTACCGTTTCCCATGCCAGCGGGCAGTTAATGCTCTCAGCGATCAGACGATGAAACTCATCATCCAGGCTTAAGAACATCTGACTGTCGCCACGGACAGCCGTGATGCGCTGCAACTGCAGATTATGTTCCAGTGCCATCAGTCCCAGCTCACCGATTTCCTGAGCCGCACGGCGGATCACGGCAACCTCGACAGCCTCACGAATAAAACGGCCATCTTCGACTCGTTTAGCCGAGATCCTGCGGACAAAGGTGCCGCGCTGCGGCAGGATCTGCACCAGCCCCGCTTCCGCGAGCTTGATAAAGGCTTCACGCACCGGCTGACGAGAGAGGTTAAACCTTGCGGAAACCTCTTTTTCAGAAAGCGATGCGCCCGGCTGAATCACGCAGGTCACGATATCGCGGCGCAGGTAGCGGTAAACCTGCTGATTTACCGGCTCGCTGGTGGTGATGGTGTAAGAAAGTGTCATATTGCTGTCCATGTAAAAATCAGTCTGTCCGGGCGTTGGGCGAGAGCATCAGTGCTGCGGCTGGCTGGCGGTAGCCTGCTGTACGCTGGCGCGTGCACCCTGTGCAGCAAGCTGCTGGTAACAGGCGGTAAGTTGTTTAACCAGCTCACCGTTTTTGGCAAGGTCATCGCCAAACACCCTGTTCATGCACAGCAAGGCCCGCACGCGTGCTTCACCCTCACCACTCTCGGCCACACATGTCGCCAGTTGCGCTTTCAGCGGATCGCGGATCTCAATAGGCTCGCCTTTGTCATCGACCGCACTGACATAACGCATCCAGGCGGCAATGCCCAGCAACAGTAACGGGCAAGGCGTGCCGTTATTCAGGTGCCAGCGCAGGCTGTCCAGAAAGCGCTGGGGCAGTTTCTGCGTGCCGTCAGTTGCAATCTGATACGTCCGGTGTTTGATCGCGCGATTGGCAAAGCGGGCAATTAAAGCATCGGCGTACGCGGGTAAATCAACGCCCTGAATAGTGAGCGTGGGTGCCTGCTCATTAACCATCAGTGCGCGAGCCGCTGCCCGAAACGCATCATCTGCCATACAGTCGCTGATGTGTTCGTAACCGGCAAGATAGCCAAGGTAAGCTAAAAATGAGTGGCTGCCATTGAGCATACGCAACTTCATCTGCTCAAACGGCAGGACATCCTGCACCAGTTCGGCACCCGCTTTATCCCAGTCAGGTCGACCGCTGACGAAATTATCCTCAATGACCCATTGAAAGAAGGGTTCGGCTTCGACGGCCACCGGATCATGGGAACCGATGCGCAGACGTAACGCGTCAAACGCCGCGTCATTCATGGCGGGAACGATACGATCCACCATGGTGGAAGGAAAGGTGATGTTCTGTTGGATATACTCAGCCAGTAAGGGATCGTGCTGCTGGGCTAACTGCATAACGACGTGACGCGTCACATGGCCATTTTCCGGCATATTATCGCAGGACATGACGCTAAACGGCGCTAAGCCGAGATCGCGACGGCGGCGGATTGCCGCAACAATCAGACCCGGCAGAGACTGCGGGTGTTCGGGATGCGCCAGGTCATGCTGAATATCGACATGCTGCAGGTCAAGGTTTCCGCTGGCGGGCAGGTGACAGTAGCCTTTCTCGGTGACGGTCATCGATACAATGGCGACATCAGGCTGGCACATCGCGTCAATCACGGCTGCGATACCGTCCGTTTTGCCGTGTAACGCGGCGGTGATAATGCCGATCACGCGGGTTTCCACCGCATCATCACTTTTCTCTGTCAGCGTGTAGAGCAGGTCTTGTTCACGCAGCGCCTGAATGAGTGCACCGCTGTTAAGGTTGACTTCACAGTATCCCCAGTCACTGCCGTGTTCGGCCAGCTTATCGCTGCATAACGCCTGATGTGCGCGATGAAACGCACCAAAACCGATGTGCACCATACGGGTTTTAAGCTGGCGACGGTTGTAGGCTGGACGCTGGACATCAGCGGGAAGGTGGTCAGTTTGCAGCATAATGCATCCTTGTAGCGGAGAGGACGACAGGCCATTCCGGCGTTAAGGATGAAAAATTACGCGTCCTACTACTACCATACAAGTTGACGTAACAAAATTGTGAATGTAATCACGAACTGTTTACATTTAAGCCGGGAGCCTTCACTCCCGGCGCACTCAGTTCAGCAATGCGCACTGCGGTGGCAGACGGCAGCTTAACGCGCCCGGCATAACATCAATCGTGAATTCCTGCCCGGACAGCGGCTCGCCATCCAGATTAAATGTCATCTCGTGGGGCGAGCGAATCGTCAGGGACGATAAACGGGTCGAAATAATACTGGGATTATCTTCATCGCCGCCGGTGAGGGAATGCAGCAGGGTGGGCAGTAACTCCTGCGCGGTGACCACGCTGACGTCGAGCAGGCCGTCATTAATCAACGCAGAAGGGCATAATCGCTGACCGCCGCCCGCCTGGCGACCATTGCCAATGCCGATGACCAGCGCATCGCCTTGCCAGTGGAAATCGGGCCCGCTGATTTCACAGCTGTCGGGTTTCAGGGTGTCCATGCGCATCAGGCCGTGAATAAAATAGGAAACCCCACCCAGCGCCGATTTCAGCTTTTCTGGCGTCTCGGTGGTAATGCGCGTGCCGAAACCGCCTGTCGCCATATTGATAAAGTAGTGACGCTGATTCACCCGGGCAAGATCGATGTCATACGCTTTGCCCTGAATAGCCAGCCGTAAAGCCGGTTCGATCTCTTCGGGGATGCCAACGCTGGTGGCAAAGTCGTTGGCCGTGCCCAAGGGAATAATCCCTAAGACAGGACGATCGGCGACATTTACCGACGCCAGTGCGGTGGCGATTTCATTGACGGTGCCATCGCCGCCGCCCGCCACCACGGTGACCGCCTGTAATTCCAGCGCTTCTTCGACGTAGCGTTCGCCGTCGCCTTTTTCATATGTCACGCGCACGGCAATGTTGTAGCCCTCATCGCGCAGCTTAGTGACCGCTTCACGTAGATCATCATTGCCTGCGCCTTTACCGTTAAGGATCAGCAGCGTAAGCGATTCTTTGTCCATTATCTGTTCCTTGAAGATCTAAAGCGTAGGTAGTGGTTATAGCACAGCCTGGAGAGAAAAATGATGGGCGAAAGGGAGAAAAAAGAAAACCCGCACGGGGGAGCCGGGCGGGTGAATGAGGTGGATCCAGTTACAGCTGCTGATAATTGTTACTCATTGGTAGCAGGCAGCACTATAGAGCAGCAAAATTAAGCCGTCTGTGATCCTTCTCGTGCTTTTGTCAAAATGTGTCAACCTGTCACACCGGTGGCGTGAGGCGCGCGCGTGTCCTGACCATCGGTAAAATTGCGCAGCAGCAACGCAAATTGCAGATCGACCTGTGGAGGCACCTTCATCCAGACACGATGGCCGTCTCCCGGTGCCACGTCCGTCGGCTCGCCCCGGCTGTTTTGCAAGGCATCCAGGGTACAAATCAGGTTACCAGAGGGCGTCATGATCTCCAGGCTGTCATGCAGGACGAATTTATTCTTCACCACCACCTCCGCCCAGCTATCACGCTGCTCACCGCTGAATTCGCCGACAAACTGTTGGCGCTCAGAAACAGAATAGCCGTTCTGGTAATTTTGATAGCTGTCATGTGTATGGCGACGTAAGAAGCCTTCGGTATAGCCGCGATGCGCCAGACCTTCCAGGGTTTCCAGCAGGGCAGGATCAAAAGGTTTGCCGGCGGCGGCATCGTCAATCGCTTTGCGATAGACTTGCGCGGTACGGGCGCAGTAATAATAAGATTTGGTTCGGCCTTCAATTTTTAATGAGTGAACACCCATCTGGCTCAGCCGTTCAACGTGCGCCACGGCACGCAAATCTTTCGAATTCATGATGTAGGTGCCATGTTCATCTTCAAAGGCACTCATCATCTCGCCGGGTTTCATCTTCTCTTCCAGCAGAAAAACCTTATCACTGGGCTGACCGATGCCCAGGGTTGGCGTGACGTCCTGCACCGTCACCGGCTGATGGATTTCAACAATATTGCCGACGTCATCTTGTTTGGCCTCCTGCAACTGATATTCCCAGCGGCAGGCATTGGTACAGGTTCCCTGATTCGGATCGCGTTTATTCATGTAGCCGGAAAGCAGACAGCGCCCGGAATATGCCATACACAGCGCGCCGTGCACGAAGACTTCCAGCTCCATGGTGGGCACCTGCTGTCGAATGTCGGCAATCTCTTCCAGCGACAGTTCACGTGACAAAATCACCCGACTCAGGCCCATCTGCTGCCAGAACTTCACGGTCGCCCAGTTAACGGCATTGGCCTGAACGGATAAGTGAATGGGCATGGCCGGAAAAGCCTCACGCACCAGCATGATCAAACCGGGATCGGACATAATCAGCGCGTCCGGCTGCATCTCAATCACCGGCGTTAAGTCGCGGATAAAGGTTTTTAGCTTGGCGTTATGCGGGGCGATATTGACGACGACGTAAAATTTTTTACCCAACGCATGGGCTTCGTTGATGCCTTTCGCCAGGTTTTCATGGCTGAATTCGTTGTTACGAACCCGCAGGCTGTAGCGTGGCTGGCCGGCATACACGGCATCTGCGCCGTAGGCAAAGGCATAACGCATATTCTTCAGCGTACCCGCTGGAGAAAGTAATTCTGGTTTCATGGCGTACTCACTGATGTCAGGTCAGTATGCCGCCTTGGGCGGCACGTGCAGGGGCGTTACCCCTGCGAAAGGTGCGGAATTGTAGGCAGTGAGAAAAAGGAAGTAAATTGATCTGAATCAATCTAAATCAAATGACAGATATCGGCTTCCCAGCGATAGCCCATGCCATACACGGCGCGAATGAAAGGCTGCTCGCTGTCCAGGTTTTCCAGCTTTCTGCGCAGGTTCTTGATATGACTGTCAATAGTGCGGTCAGTGACGACCCGATAATCATCATAGAGGTGGTTTAACAGCTGCTCGCGTGAAAACACTTTCCCTGGCTCAAGGGACAGCGTTTTTAACAAACGAAATTCCGCAGGCGTTAAGTCGAGCGGTTCATCGCGCCAGCTGGCCTGGAAGCGACTTTCATGCACTTTCAGCAGCGACGCAACCGGGGCTTCTTCAGGCGAACGTTTCACCCGACGCAAAATGGTTTTCACCCGCGCAACCACTTCACGCGGGCTGAACGGTTTACAGACGTAGTCATCCGCCCCAATTTCCAGCCCCAGCAGGCGATCGATTTCTTCTGTCCGCGCAGTCACCATAATAATCGGCAGTTCAGAGTCACGGCGGATTTCACGGCACAGCGTCAGGCCGTCCTTACCTGGCAGCATTAAATCCAGCAGGATCAGATCGGGTGGGGTCTGATGAACGTAGTCCAGCACCTCATTGCCATGCGCCAGATGGTGGGTACGGTAGTTGGACGCCTGTAAATAATCGATCATGAGTTGCGCCAGCTTGGGTTCATCCTCAACCACAAGGATCAGCGGATAGGTGTTTTCCTGATTCATAGTCTTCTAAACGGGAGGAACATAACGCAATTGTAGCGCGATTTTCAGTCCACCTAAATCAGCGTGCGTCGCGGTTATGGTTCCGCCATGCGCATCAACAATATTTTTACAGATTGCCAGACCTAAACCTGAGCCGCCGCTGGCCCGATTGCGGGACCCTTCGGTGCGGAAAAACCGTTCAAAAATTTGCGCCTGCTGCTCGCCATCCACACCGGGTGCGCTGTCCTCAACGGTGACGTGCCAGTAGGGTGCGTCATACCAGAGACGAACCTGAACCGTGCCGCCCGCATCGGTATAACGCAGGCTGTTTTCCAGCAGATTGATAAACAGCTGCATCAGGCGATCGGGATCGCCAAAGAAGGGCGCATCTTCAGGCATAGCCAGTTTCAGTGTCAGGTCATGGGCACGGTAGCGTTCGGTAAAATTGCCTGCGCTGACCTCAATGAGCTGCACCAAATCCGTGGCCTGCTTGCGGTAAGCCAACGCACCCACGTCAGAAAGAGACAACTGATGTAGGTCGTCTACCAGCTTCGTCAGCAGCGCAACTTCACTTTGCAATGAGGTAATGGCGTCGGGCGTCAGCTGACGAACGCCATCCTGCATCGCCTCCAGTTCACCGCGTAAAATAGCCAGCGGCGTTCGCAACTCATGAGAAATATCGGCCATAAACGCCCGGCGCATACTTTCATTTTTCTCCAGTGAGCTGGCCAGCAGGTTAAAGTCATGTGCCAGCTGGCCCAGTTCATCCTGGCTGCTGACTTCTACTCGGGTGGCTAAATTCCCCTCGGCCAGATGATGAGTACCGTCCACCAGCCTTTTTACCGGAGCCAGCAAGCCTCGCGCCATCAGCCAGGTCACCAGCGCGGCAAGCAGAGTCGACAAGCCGACGATATACCAGCTGGTTCGTCGTTGTTGCTGATCAAAATTAATGTCGGTACTGCGCGTCAGGCGTTCGGGCGGTGAGCTGATGATCCAGCCCACCACCTTGCCGTTGCTGGTGGTGATATTGTGGCGTATTCCCTCTGGCGGTACCTGTGAGCGCGGACCAACCATCACTTTATATTGCTGATCGAGCACCCAGAACTGGGTTCGCCAGCCGTGCGGCGGAAGCTGATTGTTGCTGTCGGGATTCTGCTCCAGCGAGCGCAGCATGGTAAAAATCAGTCGGTCATTGTTGCGCAGAAAATCCCAGTTGCCATGCTGCTCGTACTGATCGGCCAGCGCCGCGCCCAGCAAATTCAGTCGCTGTTCATTACCGCGTTTGATGTAGTCGACGAAGCCATGCTCAAAGCTCAGCCTGACGCCCCAGTGCATGGTAATCAGTACCAGCATGCAGGTGGAGAAAATAGCCATAAACAGCTTGGCACCGATGCCAACGCGCAGAAACGATCTCATTCACTTCTCCGGCGTCGCAGATCGACGCTTTTACTCTCTTCTTTCGGGACACGCCAGAACACCAGCGCAGGCAGAATAATGATCAGGGCCATACAGAGATAAACATAGATAAAGGCCTGGTGGCTTAACCCCTGTTGCCCCAGCGCCGACTGACCAAACGCGCCCAGCAGCAGGCCCGCGACGGTTACCCCGATACTCATTGAAAGCTGCATGATCATCGACAGCAGGCTGTTACCGCTGGATGCCAGATCGTCCGGCAGCTCTTTCAGCGTCAGCGTGTTCATTGAGGAGAAGCGAATCGCATTCACCATCCCTTGCAGGAATAACACCAGCGGCAGCATGGCCGTCCAGCCCAGCATCGCCACCAGCGGAAACAGCAACACCACCAACGCCAGACCTACCGTCGATCCCACCAGCACGTTGCGATAGCCGAACAGGTTAACGATACGGACCACGATGCGTTTCATGCCCATATTGCCAAGCACCATCGCAATCATCATTAAACCGGCATGAAACGGGCTGAAACCCATTCCGATCTGTAAAAAAAGCGGCGTCATAAAAGGTAACATCCCGCTGCCGATGCGGCCCGCCAGGCTACCGAGTAATCCGATGGAGAACACCCGATTATCAAACAGCTTCAGGCTAAACAGCGCATCGTCGTTGTGGCGCGCATGCAGCAGGTAAAACAGCAGGGAACCTGTGCCTGTCAGGATCATCGCCGCCAGCAACAACGCGGAGCCGCCGCTGCTGCGCTGGCCATCAAGCGCCAGCGTCAGGGTTGCCATGCCCGCAGCCAGCAGAACAAAACCCAAAAAATCGAAGCGTCGTGGCGGCATGGCGTAGTTGGGTAACAGCTTTAAGGTGGCGATAGCGCCGATCACGCCAACCGGGATATTAATCAGGAAAATCCAGTGCCAGCTGGCATATTCCACCAGCACCCCGCCGAGTGCCGGACCCAGTAGCGGACCAATCTGGCCGGGCAGGGTAACGAACGTCATGGCGGACATATATTGATCGCGCGGCACAATGCGCATCACCGTCAGCCTGCCTACCGGCACCATCATGGCCCCGCCGATGCCCTGCAGTACACGTGCCACAAGCAACTGATCCAGCGTGTGGGATAACCCGCACATCAGCGAACCCAGGCTGAACAGCACGATGGCGCTGAAGAAGATATTTCTGACGCCAAACCGATCGGCCAGCCAGCCGCTCAGGGGCAGGGTGACCGCCACCGTTAACACGTAGGCGACAATGACCGAATGCATATGCAATGGGCTCACGCCCAGATCGTGGGCCATGGACGGGATGGCCGTATTGACGATGGTGGTATCCAGCGCCTGCATAAAGAAGCCAAAGGCGACAATCCATAACTGCCAGCGGACCGTTACGCTCTGCATGATAGTTACCCCTTAGTGCTGCGTCGCATTCATTGTCTGAGTGCGCTTTTTGCGTCGCAGTTTATCCATCATTAAGTACACCACTGGCGTGGTATACAGGGTAAGGAGCTGGCTCATGATCAGCCCGCCCGCAATGGTGATCCCTAACGGCTGGCGCAGTTCCGCGCCATCTCCGCTGGTCAACACCAGCGGAAGTGCGCCAAACAACGCGGCCAGGGTAGTCATTAAAATAGGGCGGAAACGCAGCAGGCAGGCCTGGAAAATGGCATCGCGGGCGCTCAGGTTACCCTTACGTTCTGCCTCCAGGGCGAAGTCCACCATCATGATGGCGTTCTTTTTAACGATCCCGATTAATAACAGAATACCGATCAGGGCAATCAGGCTGAATGGCGTATCGAACAGCTCCAGCGCCAGCAGCGCACCGACGCCTGCCGAGGGCAACGTTGAAAGAATGGTCAAAGGATGCACGTAGCTCTCATAGAGAATGCCCAGCACAATATAGACTGCCGCAATGGCGGCCAGCATCAGCCACAGCTGGCTGCTCTGCGACTGCTGGAAAGCCTGCGCGGTACCGGCAAAGCTGCCGCGCACGCTGGACGGCACGCCCAGCGCGGTCATGGTGCGGTCGATGGCCTCCGACGCCTGTGACAGGGAAACACCTTCTGGCAGGTTAAAGGAAATGGTCGATGCGGCAGACAGCCCCTGATGATTGACGGACAGCGGGGCATTAGCCGGCTGCCATTTGGCAAACCAGGCGAGCGGGATCGGTTTGCCCTCGCTGTTAATCACAAACATCTGATTCAGCGCGCTGATGTCCTGGGTATAGCGGGGGTCCACTTCCATGACGACCTTGTACTGGTTCAGCGGCTGGTAAATGGTGGAGATCTGGCGCTGACCAAATGCATCATTTAACAGGGCGTTGGCTTCTGAGACGTTGATTCCCAGCCGCGCCATGCTGGCGCGATCGTAGGTCAGGGCCATTTCACTGCCCTTATCCTGTTGGTCGGAGTTGACGTCAGCCAGTTCCGGCAGGGCGGTAAAGGCCTGGCGGATTTGGGGTTCCCAGGTGCGAAGCGCAGCAAGATCGTCTGACAGCAGCGAGTACTGATAGCTGGCATTGGCTTCGCGACCGCCCACCCGAATATCCTGCACCGCATTGAGATACAGGTTGGCTCCGGGTTCGTTTGCCAGCTTCGTACGCAACCGGGCAATCACCGTCTGGGCATTGTCTTTCCGTTCAGACAGCGGTTTCAGGGAGATAAACATTAAGCCCATATTGGTGCGCATCCCGCCGGTAAAGCCTACCACGCTGGACACATCGGGATCGGCACCGACGATTTTCATAAAGTCTTCCAGCTTACCGCGCATCGCCTGGAACGAAATACTTTGGTCGGCTGAGATAAAGCCCGACAACCGGCCAGTGTCCTGCTCGGGCAGGAAGGTTTTGGGGATACTGATAAACAGCCATACCGTCAGGGCCACCGTCCCCAGCAGCAGCAACAGTACCCAGCGCGCGTGGTTCAGTACCACGGTCAGTGAGCGCGCATAACCGCGCTGCACCGCCAGCAGCAGCCGTCCAAATCCCCGTCGTTGCGGTTGACTGCGCGGCGCATGGGGCTTGAGCAGGTAAGCACACATCATCGGCGTCAGCGTGACAGAGACAAACAGGGAGATCAGGATGGCGACCGACAGCGTGATAGAAAATTCGGCGAAGAAGCGACCAATCAATCCGCCCATCATTAGCAGCGGCAGGAATACCGCAATTAATGAGAGGCTCATCGACAGCACGGTGAAGCCGACTTCACGCACGCCTTTTAGCGCAGCAGCCATGGGTTTCATCCCGGCTTCCACATGACGGGCGATGTTTTCCAGCACCACAATGGCATCATCCACCACAAATCCGGTGGCGATCGTCAGGGCCATCAGCGACAGGTTATTCAGGCTGAAGCCGCATAAATACATCGCGGCGAAGGTGCCGATCAGCGATACCGGCACCGCCACGGCAGGGATCAGCGTGGCGCGACCAGAGCGTAAAAACACAAACACCACCAGAATCACCAACGCGACGGCAATTACCAGCGACTGTTCCACTTCCTCAAGCGAGGCGCGGATGGTGGGCGAGCGGTCCTGCGCCACCTCAAGGTTAATGGCCGCAGGGATAATCTCGTGCAGTTCGGGCAGTTCGGCACGAATGCGATCCACCGTGTCAATCACGTTCGCATCGGCGGTTTTGCGTATGACCAGCAACACCGCCGGTTTACCCCGTGACATCCCGGCGTTACGCACGTCCTGTACCGAATCCTGCACCGTGGCAACATCCGACAGGCGCACCGCTGCGCCATTGTTGTAATGCACCACCAGGGGCTGATATTCACTGGCGGTTTGCAGCGCATCGTTGGTGCGCAGTTGCCACCGCTGTTGACGATCTTCTAGCGCGCCCTGCGGACGACGCTGGTTGGCGTTAGAAATGGCCTGCCGTACCGCGTCCAGGGAAACGCCCTGGTTAAACAGGGCCTGGGGGTTCAGTGCAACGCGCACGGCGGGCAAAGAGCTGCCGCCTACGGTGACATCGCCAACGCCGTTAATCTGCGACAGCTTCTGCGCCAGCTGTGTGGAGGCGTAATCGTAGAGCTGAGCCGGGCTGAACAGGTCGGAGGTCAGCGTCATGATCATGATCGGCGCATCAGACGGGTTAGCTTTGCGATAGGTCGGGCGCGAAGGCATACCGGTGGGGAGCAGGCTTTGCGCAGCGTTGATCGCCGCCTGGACATCCCGCGCCGCACCATTAATGTCACGATCAAAATCGAAAACCATGATGATGCGGGTCGATCCCAGGGAACTGGTGGAGGTCATTTCGCTGACGCCGGCGATGCGGCCCAGGGAACGTTCCAGCGGCGTGGCGACTGACGAGGCCATCGTTTCCGGCGAGGCACCGGGCAGAGAAGCCGACACCATAATTACCGGAAAATCCACCTGCGGCAGCGGGGCGACGGGCAGCAGGCGAAAGCCCAGCATCCCGGCCAGCGCAATCGCCAGCGTCAGCAGCGTGGTGGCGACCGGGCGATGGATATACAGCGCAAAAAATTTCACTGCTGTTCCTCCGTGTGACCGAGGCGGCGACGCAGGTTATGCGCCAGTCGGTCAAACAGCAGGTAAATAACCGGTGTGGTAAACAGGGTCAAAATCTGGCTGAGGATCAGGCCGCCGACCATAGCAATACCCAGCGGTTGGCGTAATTCTGCGCCGACGCCGGTGCTCAGCATCAGCGGTAACGCCCCCAGCAGCGCGGCCAGCGTGGTCATCAGAATAGGTCGGAAACGCAGCAGGCAGGCCTGATAGATCGCGTCATACGGCTTCATGCCCTGTTCACGCTCCGCGGCCAGGGCGAAGTCAATCATCATGATGGCGTTCTTTTTCACGATGCCAATCAGCAAAATGATGCCGATGATCGCCACGATATCCAGCTCGTTGCCGCTTATCATCAGGGCCAGCAAGGCACCCACACCGGCGGTTGGCAGGGTTGAAAGAATGGTGATGGGATGAATAAAACTCTCGTACAGGACGCCCAGCACGATATACATCGCCACGACAGCCGCCACAATCAGCCACACCGTGCTCGTCAGTGCCGCTTCAAACGCCAGGGTGCTGCCCTGAAACTGCGTCATCACCTCTGACGGCATACCAAGCTGTTCTTCGGCCTGGGTTATCGCCTTTGTGGCATCTTCCAGAGAATAGCCCTTCGCCACATTAAACGAGAAGGTGGCAGACGGAAACTGGCTCAGGTGGTTGATGGTCAAAGGCGCATGGCGCTGCTCAATGCTGGCGATAGCATTTAAGGGAACGCTGCCGCCGTCGGTACTGATCAGGCGAATACCCTCCAGACTTTGCAGGCCCTGCGTGGTGCTGTTGTCCTGCTCCAGCACCACACGGTACTGGTTTGCCTGAGTATAGATGGTGGAGATCAGCCGCTGCCCAAAGGCGTCGTAGAGCGCGTTATCCACATCCGCCATGCTGATACCCAACCGGCTGGCGCTGTCACGATCGACTTTGATATAGGCTTCCAGGCCCTGATCCTGCCAGTCGCTGCTGACATCACGCAGCGCGGGCAGTTTTTGCAAGGCGCTCACCAGCGCAGGAACCCAGGTGCTGAGTGAGTCCAGCGATCCGGACTGTAGCGTAAACTGATAGGGCGTGCGGCTGGCCTGGGTATCAATCGTCAGGTCCTGAACCGCCTGAAGCCACAGCGTGACGCCGGGGATCATGCTGATTTGCTGTTGCAGTCGCTGCTGGATCTCAGGAATACGTTCGCTGCGCGTATCCAGCGGCTTAAGGTTGATCTGCAACCGGGCACTGTTGAGTGACGGATTGGTGCCGTCGACGCCCACAAACGAAGTCAGGCTTTGTACCGCGGGATCTTTCATTATCACCGAGGCAACGTCACGGGTGCGCTCAGCCATGCTGGCGTAAGACACCGACTGCGGGGCTTGCAGAGTGCCCTGGATGATGCCGTTATCCTGCTGTGGGAAAAAGCCTTTAGGAATCGCGATCCATAACAAGACGGTAAGCAGCATCGTGCCAAGTGCCACGGATAACGTCAGCCAGGGATGGTTAAGCACCCGACTCAGCCCGCGACCGTACACCGCAATCACTCGCTCAAACATAGCTTCGCTGGCGCGGGAAAAGCGGTTTTGCCTGCGCAGCGATTCTGCGCTCAACATGCGGGCGCACATCATCGGCGTCAGGGTGAGCGAGACCACGGCTGAAATCAAAATCGCCACCGCCAGCGTCACCGCAAATTCGCGGAACAGACGGCCGATGACATCACCCATAAACAGCAGCGGGATTAGCACCGCAATCAGTGAAAACGTCAGAGAAATAATGGTAAAGCCAATTTCGCCCGCGCCCTTCAGGGCGGCCGTCATGGGTTTTTCGCCTTTCTCGATATAGCGCGAGATGTTCTCAATCACGACGATGGCATCGTCTACGACAAAGCCTGTGGCGATGGTCAGCGCCATCAGCGTCAGGTTGTTGATGGAAAAACCCAAAAAATACATCGCCGCAAAGGTGCCAATCAGCGACAGAGGCACCGCCACGGCCGGAATAATGGTGGCGGGTACGTTACGCAAAAACAGGTAGATGATCATCACCACCAACCCCATTGCCAGCATCAGTTCATGCTGGGTGTCGCTGACGGACGCACGAATGTTGGTGGTGCGGTCAGTGACCAGTTTCACGTCGACTGATTTAGGCAGGCTGGCGATCAGTGACGGCAGCATGGCGCGAATGCTATCGGCGGTGGCAATAATGTTGGCACCTGGCTGGCGTTGCACATTCAGCACAATGGCTGGTTCACGGTTGGACCAGGCACCCAGCCAGCTGTTTTCTGCGCCCTGTTCAATGGTTGCCACATCCGCCAGGCGCACCGGTGCACCATTTTTATAACTGACGATCAACTGGCGGTAATCCTCTACCGATTTCATCTGATCGTTGGCGGAAAGCGTGACCGAGCGGGTAGGGCCATCCAGGCTGCCTTTCGCGGAGTTGACATTGGCATTGGTGATCGCCGTGCGTACCGTTTCGCTGGTCAGCCCCATGGCGGCCAGCGCCTGGCTGTTCATCTTCACGCGCACCGCCGGACGCTGACCGCCCGTCAGCGTCACCAGACCGACGCCGGTGACCTGCGATATCTTCTGTGCGACACGGGTTTCCACCATGTCCTGCACCTGGGTTAACGGCATGCTGCTGGTGGTCACGGCCAGAGTCATAATCGGTGGATCGGCCGGATTCACTTTGCTGTAAACCGGCGGATTCGGCAGGTCACTGGGCAGCAGGTTGGTGGCAGAGTTAATCGCCGCCTGCACTTCCTGCTCCGCCACATCAAGCGGCAGCGTCAACTGAAATTGCAGCGTGACGATTGAGGCGCCACCCGAGCTTTGCGATGCCATCTGCTTTAGTCCGGACATCTGGCCGAACTGGCGTTCAAGCGGAGCGGTAATTGAGGAGGTCACCACATCCGGGCTCGCCCCGGGGTACAGCGTAACGACCTGAATCGTCGGATAATCCACTTCAGGCAGGGCAGAGACCGGCAAAAAGCGGTAACCCAGAATCCCCGCCAGTAAAATGGCAATCATCAGTAAGGTGGTCGCGACCGGACGCAGGATAAACTGGCGTGACGGCCCTCCGCTGTGGTCAGGAGGCATAACCTGCATTACTCAGATTCCCCTTTGGACGGCAAGCTGGTGCGGGTCTCTTTTGTGGCGCGACTCTGCGCGGCAACCACTTCGACTTTTGCCCCTTCTGTCAGGCGGTCCAGCCCGTCGGTGACGACGCGATCGCCTGCGTTGAGTCCGGCGCTGATTACCACTTTCTGGCTGTCCTGCAGACCGGCGGTCACGCTTTTCTTACTGACCTTGTCTTCACTGTTGATCACCCAGACAAAGTGGCCTTCATTCCCCATTTGCAGCGCTGCGGTGGGAATCACGACGGCATCCTGTAAGGTATTCACCTTCAGGCGCGCATTAACAAACTGGTTAGGAAAGAGCAGATCATCCTGATTATCAAAGCGCGCTTTAATTTTAATCGTGCCGGTGGTTACATCAATCTGGTTATCCAGGCTGAGCAGTTTACCGCGGGTGATCAAATGCTGATTGCTGCGATCCCAGGCTTCGACCAGTAAAGGTTCGCCAGTTTTCTGCGCCTGCATGATCTGGCTGATAGTGTTCTCAGCCACGCTGAACACCACATCCACCGGATGCGTTTGAGTAATCATCACCAGGCCATTGGTGTCGCCGCTGGTAATGTAGTTGCCAATATCAACCTGCTTCAGGCCGACACGTCCATCGATAGGCGAGGTGATGCGGCTGTAAGTGAGATTCAGCTGGGCGCTGGCAACGCTACCTTCATCGGCTTTTATCGTGCCCAGGGTTTCATTCACCAGAGCGCTCTGTGTGTCCAGATCCTGCTGGGAAACCAGCGAGGTTTTCGCCAGCTTCTGGTAACGGGCTAAATCGCGGCGTGCGTTCGCCAGGGTAGCCTGGTCGCGCGCCAGCTGACCCTGTGCCTGCATGAGGGCTACCTGATAGGGACGGGGATCGATCTCGGCGAGCAGATCGCCGGCTTTCACCTGCTGGCCTTCTGTGAAGTGGATAGCCATCAGATTCCCATCCACCCTGCTACGCACCGTCACGGTGTTGGCGGCTGTCACGGTGCCTAACCCATTCAGGTATTGCGGCACACTCTCTTTGACCGCACTGGCCGCCTGCACCGGCGCTAAGGGCTTATGCGCGCCACTGCCTCTTTTACCATGTGCAGGCTGGCCGGATGCGTCACCGTCGCTTGCGGGCTGGGCCGGATGCTTCCACCAGTAATAGCCGCCTGCGGCCACGGCAATCACCACCAGCGCAATCAACGCTTTTTTCATAACAGGGTATCGGTTGTTCATTGTTGTTGTTGCTCTCCAGCACTGTCTTTCCAGGGCGCGGGCTTAAAAGGTTGCCTGCAAACCACGAATTGTAGTCGTCCCTGCGGGTAAAAATTTGAAGGAATTAAGGATATCTGTCAGCACTGCGTAATTATGTCGATTTTCTGAAGACATATTGTCGTTTAATTGATGGGCCGTATTCATAACGCATTTGAATGAGTGTGCCACAGAATAGCGCGTGATGAGCTGTTGTGGTCAGGAAATGATTTATTAAATTCATCAATGGCAACAAGCGCAAAAAGCCAGAAGGGGCAGGTGTCGGGCGGCAATACGCCGCGCGGAGCGGCGTGAAAACGCCAGCGTTTGCCCGCAGGAAGGCGAGCAAAAGGCATGAGGTGACGTCAGGTGAACGAATGATGCAGAGAGGGCGCTTCAGCGGCGCGAGGACCGCAGAGCCGTAATACCGACTCTGGCGACATCACCGGCCGTTGACGCTGTCCTTTTACTGTCACACCAGGCAGCTGTCTCACCCGGCAGGATCAGGCAAACATCACCTCTGCCCAGCGCGCCAGACCTGCGGTGACCGAGGCAAAATCGTCTCCACCAGCAATGGGCGTACCCGGCAGGGCCTGCTGCAGTGCGGCGCGTAAAAGAGGCGAGCGGGCGCTGCCGCCGGTGAGATAAATCACTTCGGGTTTGATATTGCTGGTTGCCAGCGCCAGCTGTACCTGCTCCAGAATCTTCTCCAGCGGCTGGCTGATTGCATCCTGCAGGGTGGTCACGCTGATATCGGCCTGTAAACCGGCGGTGATAAAATCCAGGGATGCCGTAAAGTCGGGGCGATCGGACAGGGCGATCTTGCTTTCTTCGGCGGTCCGGACCAGGCGATAACTCAGCTTCTGCTGCCATACCTTGAGTAAATGGGCGACGGCGACAGGATTTTCTGCCTCGCGGACTAAATCGCGCAGCATCTTGCCGCAGGCGGTGCTGTAAAAATCGCTTTGCGCAGGCACATCGTTGATGGCGACGGCGTTCCACCAGGGCAGGGCAGGCAGGGCAGTGCCTTTCTGGGTGTTACCGCCCGCGCCCAGTAAGGGCATCAGCGCCTTGAACGCCAGCATAATATCCAAATCGTTCCCGCCCACGCGGCAACCGCTGTGGCCCAGCAGACTTTCACGCCGATCTGACAGGTTGCGCCACTGCGGGCCCATCAGCAGCATCGAGCAGTCGGTGGTTCCCCCGCCAATATCGACCACCAGCACGCGGGTTTCCTTATCCAGCGTTGCCTCAAAATCCAGGCCCGCCGCCACTGGCTCAAATTGAAATTCCACATCCCGGAAGCCCGCGCGTTTCGCCGCACGTAACAAAATGCCCTGTGCCTGCTGATTCGCGTCTTCGCTGCCTAATCCTTGAAAGTTAACCGGACGGCCTATCACCGCCTGGTCGATCGGCTGCTGGGTCTGCGTTTCACCCTGTTGGCGAATGTGCAGCATCATGGCGCAGACCAGATCTTCAAAAAAGGCAATCTGCTGCGGTTTCAGGCCCGTGGCACCCAGAAAAGATTTAGGGGATTTAACAAACCAGACATCTTCAGGATCGACCATGTAATGCTGGAGCGCGGTCAGGCCAAACTGAATGCTGTCGGGTAAAACATCGATATCTTCTTCGCGGTTGTAGCGTAGCGCCCGCTGCAGCAGCGCCGTACTTTCCTGTTCAGGTGTGGCAACCTGATGATGGCGATAGAGCCATTCCGTCACGGCTTCACGTGTAGGGGAGCAAATCATGGACGGCAGCAGGCGTTGACCCTTCTCCAGCGTTAACAGCCGTGGCGAGCCATTTTCGCTGACCGCAATGGAACAGTTAGCCGTACCGTAATCGAATCCAATGAACATTTTTCGCCCCCAGGCAGGAAAAAAGGGGGCGACTTTAGCGCAGCTGAAAGGTCGTGGCAAGCGGTGAGCGGCAGAATTAGCGAATCGCGAAAAGGGACTCTTCCGCCAGTTTACTCAGTGGCTGGCGTTCTGCGACCGCGCTTCCCCAGACGCCGTCAACGTCGAGACGGGTGAGCGTGGTGAGAACGGCTGGAACCGAAACCGGGCCTGCAAGCAGGGTAATATCACGCTGGCTGGTCTGGCTCTGAATAATGGAGATCAGCATCTCATCCATCAGATTATTGTGCAGGTTAGCTACCAGCTCCGGGGCCAGAATCAGGCAGTCAACGACCTTGCCGGTGAGCTGATTAAAGGCATCCAGATTACGGCCAAAATGCTGCAATACGATGCGACAGCCCGCCTGGCGTAGTTTCGTCAACGCGCCGATCAGGCGCTCACCGCTGGCAAGGACGCTGGCGGCGTTAAGCGCAATCCCGCTATGGCTGTCGGCAAGACCCGATTCCGCAAAGCGAAAACACAGGTTTTCGACAAAGGCCGGATCGTAAAGCGCGTTCACATCAAGGGGCAATATCAAGGCGATGCCTTTTTGGCTCATTGTTGAAATACGCTGACCGAAAAAGGCTGCAACGATATTGTCTTCCAGCCGGCGTTTCAGCGCCTCATCGGTCAGGTTGTTACGCAGCAGATGCTCATCAATAAGCAACCCTTCCTCGGTGAACAGCTGAATCTCCACCAGCCAGACGCTGGCAGAATGAGGCTTACCGGGCGGCGCGACCGCCCATACCTGCATTTCAACCTGCAAGGCATCCACCATCGTCAGATCCAGGGCGTGAGGGTTTCCCATCAACGCGAGAGGATGCTGCTCATACACCATATAGCGGCCCCGGCCGCTTCGCTTGGCGTTATAACAGGCAATATCCGCCTGCGAGAGGACATCACTGCTCTGCGCGTTTTGAGCGGAGATTTGCGTAATGCCCGCGCTGGCACCGACCTGATAGGCGCGCCCCAGCCATTCAAAACAGTAGTCACTGACGGCGCGAACGATGTTTTCGACCTCTTCGCAGGCCTGATCGACCCGGCATTCGGGCATCAGGATGGCAAACTCGTCGCCGCCGAGCCGGGCCAGGAAGTCGCTGCCGCGCAGGCGGTGGCGCATTAAGTCCGAGAGTTCGCTTAGCAGGGCGTCCCCGGCAGCGTGTCCCGCGCTGTCGTTGACCGCCTTAAATTTATCAAGGTCAATAAACACCAGCACGTGCTGATTCTGATGCTCGACAGCGTCGGAAAGCAGTCGCTTAAGTTGCAGCTCAAAGCTGGCCCGGTTAGGCAATCGGGTCAGCGTATCGTGCAGGGCGCTGTAACTCAGGCGTTTCATCACTTTACGTGACTCGCTGACGTCCTGGATAACCAGCACCGCACCGCGCTCGGTGCCAGATTCAGATTTGAGCGGCGTAATACTGTAATGGATATCAATATGTTCGCCGTTCAGCGTGTGTAATACCCACTCTTCAGACAGGTAGGGCGCGGTTTTTTCGGAGGGGATGTGGTTCAGCAGCAGGTTTTCGACTTCAGGGCCATGACGACCATGGGTGATATGCAATAGTTCGCTGACCGGTTTGCCTGCCGCGGCATCCTGAGACCAGCCCGTCATTTTTTCCGCCACAGGGTTCATAAAGGTCACGCGCATCTCCTGATCGGTACTGATAACGGCCTCACCGATAGAGTCCAGCGTGATCATCATGCGCTCTTTTTCCTGAAACAGCGCATCATTCAAATTACGTAACGGCGTGATGTCTTGGGAGATCCCCAGGATGCGCTCAATACGGCCATCTTTACTGAGCAGGCGATTAGCCTGAGTACGAATCCAGTAGTGCTCATCCTCACGCACCACCCGATACTCCATCTGGAACGCACTGCTTTGTTCAATAGCGCCTTGTATCGTCATCACGCAATACTCACGATCGGCGGGATGGACCATCTTCACCCAGAGCTCGTAGCTGGGCGATTCATAGGATTTCATGCCAAACAGCTCGAACATGCGTTTATCCCACAGCACTTCGCCGCTGATCATGTCCCATTCCCATACGCCGATGCCGCCTGCTTCATTCGCCAGCGTAATCCGCTCCATCAGACGCTGATTCACCAGTTCGCTCTGTTTCAGTTCGGAGATATTGATAATCTGCGCAATAAAATAGAGCGGTTGCTGCGCGTTATCGCGCACCAGGGAGATGGTCAGCCGTACCCAGACTATTTCGCCGTCTTTGCGAAAATAGCGCTTTTCCAGCGTGTAGGAATAAATTTTGCCTTCGAGCAGCTTCTCCAGGCGCTTCTGATCGTCATAGATGTCGTCGGGGTGGGTAATTTGCAGGAAGGTCAGTTTGGTGAGTTCATGCTCGGGATAACCCAGCGTATCGCACAAGGATTTATTCACCTGAAGCCATCGGCCTTCTACAGAAACCAGCGCCATGCCAATGGCTGAATACTCCATGGCATGACGAAAACGGGTTTCGCTCTCGCTAATGTGATGCTTTTCATGGCGGAAAGCATCCATCACTAACGACATGATATGACAGGGGATTAAAACCATCAAAAACGGAAGCCAACTGGTGATGACTGCATAGGCGCTGACGGTAGACGTGACCTTAATCCAGTCTAATGAGAGCAATAACGCCATAAAGCTGGCGTTAAGAAAAAACAGCACAAAGGCTTCGACCTTGGGCAGCCGCACGGCACACCAGAACAGCACGACCAAAATAAAGGTAAACGGCCAGGGTAAGAACCGCAGCGATAAATAGCTGGCGGTGAGCGTCAGAACGAGGGTGATAAGCGTTTCAAACAGCGACGCGCGTTTCAGATAATCGTGCGGCAGTGGCCAGGAGAGCAGCAGCAAAACCGGGCCAAGGGCGAGCATGCCGATAATTTCTGAAATCACCCAGGTATAAAAGAAGGCAAACGACGCCTGTTCACCCACGTGCAGTACCCACAGGGCAAGGGTGCCGCCAATAACCGGAGAAATGATGCCGGTGGCAATGACAAAGCGTATCCAGTCATTTAGCGAAACCAGCGGCGCATCCCGGTTAAGTAATGCGCGTAATAAAAATCCGCCCATCAGGGCCTGCAACAGATTAAGCAGCGCAAATTTTAAATTTGAAAGGGCAGGGCCGATGATCAATGCGTTGGCCACCGCCGTACCAATGAGGCAGGCAAGGAGCAAAAAGGGCAACTGGCGTGAAGTGCAACGAAAAACCACGATGGTCATTAGTGCCGTTGAGAACCAGAGTGGCGAAATTTTACCGCTGACCACAATAAGTTCAAGACAGAACAATGTCAGGACGAAGGAAACCAGGCTAAGCCAGCAGGCGTGTAGCCACGTGTTAGGTGATTTATCTGACGAGGCCAGTGTCTCAACGATCATTTATCGATCCAGCAGGAAGCAAGATAGTGCAATGGAATGCGGTGCGCGAGCCATTGTTATTGGAAGAATGCTAGCACATTTGGTAGAAAAAACAGGGGGGAAATCATTAAATTGCGGTATTCGTTGGATTGAATGGCACGCGCCAGCACGCGCCATTCAGTTTATCAGTCGCGGAAAAGATCGGCCCTTGTATAAGGTTTTTCCATGCCAGCCAGACGGGCAGAAAACTGCTCCAGAAACTGTTGTGTCGTGGCTATCCGGCCGTGCCCCAGCAGCAGTACCGGGACCAGGAGCGCCGCGGCAATTTGTGGCCAGCTAAAGCCCTTCAGCGCCGTTTGCCGTTGCGACAGTAAAAACGCGGTACTGAGCGTAAAGCCCAGCAACAGCCCGGTCAGTACCTCACTAATGGAATGGGCATGAATGACCAGTCGTGACAGACCTACCATCAATGGAATGACATAGCCCACACCAATAGCAAAGACGCGCCACCGGCTTGACCAGCGCCCTGATATTAACCAAAGCATCACTGGCCACAAGGTAGCGGACATGGCGCTGTGACCGCTAAACCCGGTGAAGTTAAAGCGGGCGCTACCGATACCAAAACCAAGAAACAGTATTTTGGACACGCTGACAACCAACCCGGCTAAACCAAACGCCATGATCCAGTACCATACGGTGCGGCGGTTATCGCTTTTCCACGGCAAAATCAGTGCAATAATCACCGCCGTGGGAATCAACAACATACTGTCACCAAAATAGGTGAGGGTCTTCCAGAGCATAGTCTTCCTTTATTCTTCTTCGGGCAAAACGCCCTTATTCATCAGCCACATCAGGCCCGACAGGTGCTGTGCGTCGTCATTCTGTTTTGTGCTGCTAGTTTATCGGTGAAATCCGTTAGGTTAAAAGGGGAAAGTCTGAAAAGGGAGAATGCCATTTCTCTGGCATCAAAAGGCCGAAATCCCTATACTTAGCGCCAACTCACCCTCTCCGTTCAGCCCCATTAACTGGGTGCGCAGTTTGCGCACAGTTTCTGGCTCCAGTATCAGGTTTTTAAAAGTATGACTGACAAGTCTCATCAGTGCGTGATCGTTGGCATTGCAGGTGCATCCGCATCCGGTAAAAGTTTAATCGCCAGTACTCTCTATCGTGAAATCCGCGACCAGGTGGGCGATGAACATATCGGCGTTATTCCTGAAGATGCGTATTACAAAGATCAAAGTCACCTCACCATGGAAGAGAGGGTTAAAACCAATTATGACCATCCCAGCGCGATGGATCATGATTTGTTATTACAGCATTTGCGTGCGGTAAAAGCAGGACAGGACATTGAGTTACCCGTGTACAGCTATGTCGAGCACACCCGTACGAAAGAAACGCTGCAAATTAAGCCTAAAAAAGTCATCATCCTTGAAGGCATTTTACTGTTGACCGATGCGCGCCTGCGTCAGGAACTGAATTTCTCCATCTTTGTGGATACGCCGCTCGACATTTGTCTGATGCGTCGTATGAAGCGTGATGTGAATGAACGTGGTCGTTCAATGGACTCCGTGATGAGCCAGTATCAGAAAACGGTTCGCCCTATGTTTCTGCAGTTCATTGAACCCTCCAAACAATATGCAGATATTATTGTGCCGCGCGGGGGTAAAAACCGTATCGCCATTGATATCCTCAAGGCCAAGATTAACCAGTTCTTCGAGTAGTTTACGTCTCAAAGGACGTGGCGCGAACAGGTTAACAGCACAGATGCGCCCTGT
This sequence comes from Pantoea sp. Fr+CA_20, assembly GCF_024520835.1. NCBI lineage: Bacteria > Pseudomonadati > Pseudomonadota > Gammaproteobacteria > Enterobacterales > Erwiniaceae > Pantoea > Pantoea sp. Fr+CA_20. The sequence goes on along the minus strand of NZ_JALNPN010000002.1, from coordinate 468,785 downwards.
TCGCTACACTTACTTCATGGAGTTACCGCAATGAGATTATGCGACCGCGATATTGAAGCCTGGCTTGATAGCGGAAAACTGGCGATTACGCCGCGGCCACCCGTAGAACGTATCAATGGTGCAACGGTTGACGTCCGTTTAGGCAATCAGTTCCGTACTTTCAGTGGACATACCGCTGCCTTTATCGACCTGAGTGGCCCGAAGGACGAAGTGAGTGCCGCGCTCGATCGCGTGATGAGCGATGAGATCGTTCTCCCCGAAGGCGAGGCGTTCTTCCTGCATCCAGGAGAACTGGCTCTGGCGGTAACGCTGGAATCCGTCACCATTCCTGACGACCTCGTAGGCTGGCTGGACGGACGCTCCTCGCTGGCGCGCCTGGGTTTGATGGTCCATGTGACCGCGCACCGTATCGATCCAGGCTGGCAGGGCCGTATCGTGCTGGAGTTCTATAATTCGGGCAAACTGCCCCTGGCGCTGCGCCCCGGAATGCTGATTGGTGCCCTAAGCTTTGAGCCGCTTTCCGGGCCAGCCGCGCGCCCTTATAATCGCCGTGAGAACGCGAAATATCGAGGCCAGCAGGGTGCTGATGCCAGTCGTATCGATAAAGACTAATTCATGAGGATGTGATGAGAAGAGTGATAACCACGCTGGCCATCTTACTGGTGGTGGTCGTAGCAGGCTTGACCGCGCTGGTTTTGCTGGTCAATCCCAACGACTTTCGTAGCTACATGGTACAACAGGTCGAACAGCGCAGCGGTTATCAACTTACCATCAACGGCGATTTGCGCTGGCATGTCTGGCCAAAACTCAGCATTCTTGCCGGTCGTATGAGTCTGACGGCGCCCGGTGCGTCGCAGCCCGTCGTTTCTGCAGACAACATGCGCCTGGATGTAAACCTCCTGCCTTTATTGTCGCATCAGTTGAGCGTCAGCCAGGTGATGCTGAAAAATGCCGTGGTGCGGGTGACACCTGACAGTGCCGCACAGGCCCCGCAGGATGCGCCGCGCGGTCCGCACAATACCGAGCCGACCTCTTCTGCCCGCTGGTCATTCGATATCGACAAGCTTCAGCTGTCGGACAGCCTGTTTATCTGGCAACAGCCGGGCGGTGATGCGTTCACCTTCCGCAATCTGAATCTGGATATGGAGCAGGATCAGTCCAGCGTGGCAACGATCACGCTGAATACCAGCCTGACGCGCAACCAGCGCACGGCGCTAGTCAATCTGAAAGGCCGGCTGGACAAATCACAGTATCCTCATCAGTTAAGCGGTCAGCTCGATCAGCTGGATTACGATCTGTCTGGTGCCAGCCTGCCGCCGCAGGGCATTAAAGGTACGCTGAGCTTTCAGGGACGCTGGAATGCCGACAGGAATACCTTTGCCGTCACCGACCTGAAGCTTAACGCCAACGACAGCGTTCTCAGCGGCAATGCACAAGGCAACCTCACGCCACCGCAACAACTGGCGCTGGACCTTCATGCCACTTCACTCGATATGGACAACCTGCTGTTTATCTCATCCCTGACCCAGCAGGTAAGTGGGCAAAGCAGCCAGATCGCCCCTGCGCCGGTGATTGCCGATCAGCGTGAACCCACGAATGCGGACTCGCCGCTCAACGATATCGATCTGGATGTCAAACTGCAGGCGGATAAGGCGGTGTGGCGAGGTCTTAGCCTCACCAAACTCGCTGTGGATGCGGTTAACCAACAGGGCTTGATGACACTGCGCACGCTGTCTGGCTCAGTAGGACAGGGTAGTTTCTCTGTTCCCGGCAGCATTGATATTCGTCAGCCCGTTACCCATGTCACCTTTAAGCCGGTGCTGAACCAGGTTGATATCCAGCCCTTGTTAAAGGCGCTTGCCTTGCCGCAGTCGTTACAGGGAACGGTGGATCTTAATGGCGATTTGGCGGGTGATAACCTTACCCTTGAGGATGCGAAACGCAGCTGGCAGGGCAAAGCGGATATCCGTGTGAGCCACCTCAAGCTGGCACAAATTGACTTGCAGCAGATGGTGCGTCGCGCCGTCGCACGCGTCAGCGACCGTATCAGTAGTGACGATCAGGCATCAGGGCAGGGCATCGACGACATTAGCGGCCAGCTTGCGCTGAAAAAAGGGCTACTCACCTTTAGCCATCTTAACGGTACCAGTAAGCAACTGGCATTACGGGGCGACGGCAGTGTCAATATGGTGCAGCAACAGTTAGACGTGACGCTGGGCCTGACGCTGAGTGGCTGGCAGGGTGACGAAAAACTGGTTGCAGCGCTCTCCAGCCAGGCGATCCCGTTTCGTATCTACGGCAGCTGGGATAATCCACAATATACGCTGCCGGTTGACGACGTGCTCCGTGATAAGTTGCAAAACGAGGCTAAATCGCGTCTGAATCAGTGGCTCGATCGTCAGCAGACCAAAGACAGCCGCCAGGATTCGCCGCGCCCATAAAGGTGCGGCTTCAGTGCGGCGCGTCGGGGTTTGGCAGGATTTCTACCTTCTGAATCCGGTGGTGTTCAACCTGCAGGGTGCGTAACCGGTAATCGCCGAGTGCGATCTCTTCGCCTTCCTGCGGGATCGTCTGCAGTCGATCCATCACCAGCCCGGCAAGCGTGTGATAATTCCGTTTGTCGTCCAGCGGCAAGGTGACATACATTGCCAGGTCTTCTAACGGCATTTGGCCATTGGCAATCCAGCCGCCCGCACCGTTAGGCTGAATGTCATAGCGCGCATCGGTCTCACCCGCCTCATTGGGCAGACTCCCGGCGATGGTTTCCATCAAATCGCTCAAGGTGACAACGCCTTCCACAGAACCAAACTCATCAACGACAAAAGCAAAGTGCGTGTGCCCCTGACGAAACAGCTCCAGCGCCTGTAACAGGGTGATGCGTTCATGAAACACCAGCGGCTGGCGGATCAGGCTGCGTAAATCGAGTGAATGGTGGTGCAGTGACTGATGCAGCAAATCGTTAACATGCACAATACCGAGCGGTTCGTTGCCGTTATCCGTGATAACGATGCGCGTATGCTGATTACTGTCGAGATTCGCCATAATGACGGCCGGATCGTCACTTAAGTCAATATGCTGAACATCGTGGCGCGTCGTCATAATGCTGTTTACGTGGCGCTGTCCAAGCCCCATGACTCTGGCGATCATCACGCGCTCCTGACGATTAAACAGCGCGACTGAATCGCCATCGGCAAGCATCGACGACGTTTTTGCATCCAGTTCTGCCCGTTCGGCTTCGCCGCGTAACAGGCGTAAAACCGCTTCGGCGGTACGCTGCCGTAACGGACGACCGGCAGACAGCACCTTGCGACGGTTAAACTGCGCAAGCTGGTTCAGGGCTTCAATAAGCACCGAGAAACCAATGGCGGCATAGAGATAGCCTTTCGGAATGGCAAAGCCAAACCCTTCCGCCACCAGGCTAAAGCCAATCATCAGCAAAAAGCTCAGGCACAGGATAACGATGGACGGGTGACTGTTGACGAAGCGGGTAAGGGGCTTACTGGCCAGCAACATCAATAAAATGGCGACGGTAACCGCAACCATCATCACGGGCAAATCGTTTACCATACCGACAGCCGTGATCACCGCATCCAGCGAAAATATCGCGTCCAGCACCACAATTTGTGCCACTACTGGCCAGAATTTAGCGCCGCCTTTTTGTTGAGCGTTGTCGTCATCGCTACCTTCTAGTCTTTCGTTCAGTTCTGTTGTCGCTTTAAACAATAAAAACAGTCCACCGAACAGCAGTAACAGGTCACGGGCGCTAAAGGCGTGATTAGTCAGCGTCATCAATGGCTGGGTCAGTGTTACCAGCCAGGAAAGGGACGCCAGCAGCAGCAGTCGGCAGACCAACGCCATCAGCAGGCCAATAACCCGGACCCGATCGCGCGACGCGGCGGGAAGCTTTTCGACCAGAATGGCAATAAATACCAGGTTATCGATGCCCAGTACCAGTTCAAGAACGATTAGCGTGACTAAACCTGCCCATAACGCGGGGTCGGCCATTACCTCCAACATGCTTTATTCACCTGAATGTCTAAAAATAAGCTTTATCTGATGATAGTGGAGAGAGGGCCAGGGGACAAATAGCGACCTTACAGGTTCTTTACGATTTAATTGAATACCGCATACATTAATTACAGGATAATTCTTCAGCAGATTGATTAATGCGGGGACGACAGTAGCGGAAAAAGGTTGCAGATTAATGTCACCGCCTTTCTCATTCAGAGGAATTTCTTATGCGATTATTCCTGGTGCCAACATGGAATAAATCTGATTTTTTTCCACCTCAAAGCCGAAAATGGGCGGGTTCAATACTTATTACTGGTAGTCTTTTTCCTAAAATAGTCCAGGGATGGCGGGGTCTACTTGTAAACATGCCAGTAATAACTAGTATAGCAACGAGTTAGTCAACGCCTGCGCCTGAATCTGTAATTTGCGCGATAATCCGTCATGGTATGTAGCGGAATGTCAACGCATTCTGCACAAGGATGTTTTGTGCGCAATCGCACGCGGTGCAGCGAAAACAGTGGCAATCAGGGCGGTATTGGCAGCGACAGCCAAGGGCGGTAGCGTGTCTGAGTCGCCGCTTCGGTTTGATATTTAATCAGCATGTTGCTGATAAAGTCAGAGTAATCTGTTGGTATTGAGTACGGTATTATTGGTTTCATAGTCAATGACAATGGCGTAAATGCCGCAGGAGCTCCCCTCAGAAACGCTCGGGCTTAAGGGACAATGCTGGTCGCTTAAGAGTCTGGTGTGGTGGGTTAAGGAAATAAAATAAAGAGTTAAATATGCGCGATAACGAATTTACGTTTAAAAGTCTTATCACCAAATTATTATTGGCTTGTTCTGATTTAATATGTTTCAACGCGGCATTATTTATCGCGATGATGCTAATTAATATGACATCTCCTTCACTGTTGTCGGATATGTCTGATCGGGAATTAAATTTAAAAGTTGCTACACACATCTGCCTGTCTGTAATTTGCGTGTTCTGGTTCTGGGTCAGGCTGCGTCATTACACCTATCGCAAACCTTTTTGGTTCGAATTAAAAGAAATTTTTCGTACCATTCTCATTTTCTCCGTCATTGAACTGTCGATCACGGCCTTGTCTCAATGGCAGATGTCACGTTTTGTCTGGTTGCTGACCTGGCTTATTACGCTGGTGATCATTCCGGTCTGCCGTTCGCTGTCTAAACGCCTGCTGAATAAATACGGCTTGTGGAAAAAGCAGACCATTATCATCGGTAGCAATAAAAACGCACAGGAAGCCTGGCAGGCGCTGCAGAGCGAAGAAGTCATGGGCTTCGATGTGATTGCCTTCTATGACGTGGACGGTTCCTGCCCGCAGGAGTTGATTTCAGGTATCCCGGTGCTGCGCGATGAGCAAGCGCTGTGGAATCTAACGAACAGTGAAACGCAGTTTATTGTTGCGGTTGAGTTCGAGCAAAGTCAGCACCGCGACATGTGGCTGAAATCCCTGGCCATGCATAACTGCCGTTCTGTGTCAGTGATCCCGACGCTGCGCGGTGTGCCGCTTTACGGCACCGACATGGCCTACATCTTCAGCCATGAAGTCATGATTCTGCGTGTTCAGAATAACCTGGCAAAACGTACCTCACGTTTCCTGAAACGCACCTTCGATATTTTCGGTGCGCTGTCGATCATCCTGATGCTGCTACCGGCTCTGCTGGTGCTGGGCTTCCTGGTCGGACGCGATGGTGGGCCGCCGATTTATGGTCATGAGCGCGTAGGTTTAAACGGTCGTAAGTTCAAATGCCTCAAGTTCCGTTCGATGGTGATTAACTCGAAGGAAGTGCTGGAGGAAGTCTTACGCACGGACCCGATTGCCCGTGCTGAATGGGACAAAGATTTCAAACTCAAGAACGATCCACGTATTACTAAAGTCGGGCACTTTATTCGTAAAACCAGCCTTGATGAACTGCCGCAGTTGTGGAACGTCGTGCGTGGCGATATGAGCCTGGTCGGACCGCGTCCGGTGATTGAAGATGAACTGGCTCGCTATGCTGGCGATGTCGATTACTACCTGATGGCCAAACCGGGCATGACAGGCTTGTGGCAGGTCAGTGGGCGCAACGATGTAGATTATGAAACGCGAGTCTATTTCGACTCATGGTATGTAAAAAACTGGTCTCTGTGGAACGACATTGCGATTCTGTTCAAAACCGTTGGTGTCGTACTTAAACGTGATGGTGCTTACTAGCCGCAGAAAAAACTCTGTCAGCCATGCTCTGATAGCAGCCTTTTTCAGGTGCCCGGCTGGCAGATTTTTCTAAAAAAAAGCGGTACGGCATTGATAAACAGAAATGTTCTGCTTTGCTTTAATCCGTCCCGGGTAAAGCGCGTTATTGGTAAAAGACAGGAGCTAAGAATAATGAACGACATGTTCAGGGCCTGATTCAGGATAGTTTACATTTTTCGAGCGCTTACACAGCGGCGTATTCGCCTCTATCAAACATTAACTGATAGCGAAGATCTAAATGATTACAATGAAAATGAAAATGATACCTGTTCTGGTATCTGCCACGTTTATGGCCGGCTGTACCGTCGTGCCGGGGCAAAATTTGTCCACTTCGGGAAAAGATGTCATTGAGCAGCAGGACAACAATTTTGACATCGACAAATACGTTAACGTTTACCCGTTAACACCAACGCTGGTGGAGAGAATGCGTCCCAAGCCCCTGGTGGCACAGGCTAATCCATCACTCCAGACCGAGATTCAGAACTACGAATACCGCATCGGCATTGGTGACGTGCTCACCATCACCGTGTGGGATCACCCTGAGCTCACCACCCCCGCAGGTCAGTACCGCAGCGCCAGCGACACCGGTAACTGGGTACATTCAGATGGCACGATTTTCTATCCTTACATTGGCAGAGTCCGTGTAGCTGGTCGTACCGTTGGTGAGGTGCGTGATGAAGTCGCGCGTCGTCTGGCGCAGTACATCGAAAGCCCTCAGGTCGATGTCAGCATCGCCTCGTTCAAGTCACAGAAAACCTACGTGACCGGCGCCGTAACCACTTCAGGCCAGCAGCCTATTACCAACGTCCCGCTCACTGTCCTGGATGCGATTAACGCCGCAGGTGGCTTAGCGGCGGATGCAGACTGGCGTAATGTCATTCTGACTCACAACGGTCGTGAGCAGCGCGTTTCGCTGCAGGCATTGATGCAGAACGGCGATCTGAGCCAAAACCATCTGCTTTATCCGGGTGACATTCTGTATGTGCCGCGCAATGACGATCTGAAAGTCTTTGTGATGGGTGAAGTGAAACAGCAGGCAACCCTGAAAATGGATCGCAGCGGCATGACGCTGGCGGAAGCACTGGGTAACGCGGCGGGCATGGATCAAACCACCTCTGACGCGACCGGTGTGTTTGTTATCCGACCGACTCGCGGCACTGATCGCAGCAAAATTGCCAACATCTATCAGTTAAACACCAAAGATGCGGCGTCCATGGTCATGGGTACCGAATTCCAACTTGAACCTTACGATATCGTCTACGTAACCTCGACGCCGCTGACGCGTTGGAACCGTGTGATATCGCAGTTGATACCAACCATCGCCGGTGTTAACGATGCGACTCAGGCCGCACAGCGCATCCGCAACTGGTCGAACTAAGGTTTAGCCATGATTAAGTCCGTGTTAGTCGTCTGCGTAGGCAACATCTGCCGCTCTCCCACAGGAGAGCGCCTGTTCAAACGTGCGCTGCCGCACCTTCCTGTGGCATCTGCCGGACTCGGCGCGCTGGTCGGTCATGCGGCGGATAAAACCGCGACTGAGGTGGCGGCCGAAAAAGGGTTATCCCTGGACGGTCATGAGGCCCAGCAGTTAACGGCCAGCCTGTGCCGGGAGTATGACCTGATTCTGGTGATGGAAAAACGCCATATTGAACAGGTTAACCGCATCGATCCGGCTGCACGCGGCAAAACGATGCTGCTTGGGCACTGGCTCAATCAGAAGGAAATAGCGGATCCGTACAGAAAAAGCCGTGAGGCCTTTGAAGAGGTTTACGGGTTACTGGAACACGCCACTCAGAAATGGGTCAGCGTACTAAGCCGATAGTTGGGATTATCCATGAATATAAAAAACAAAGTCATGACCGCGCCACGCGAGGAATCGAATGGGTGGGATTTGGCGCATCTTGTGGGACAGCTTATTGATCACCGCTGGGTCATCGTCGCTGTTACCGCTTTTTTCATGCTGGTGGCAACGCTTTACACACTGTTTGCGACGCCCATTTACAGCGCCGACGCCATGGTTCAGGTTGAGCAGAAGAATAGCAGCACCGTCCTGAATGAACTGCAGTCAATCATGCCCACGACGCCGGCCTCAGATACCGAAATCCAGATCCTTGAATCACGTATGGTGCTGGGGAAAACCGTTCAGGACCTCGGCCTGGATGCGATGGTTTCGCAGAACTACTTTCCGGTCATCGGTAAAGGCTTGTCGCGTCTGATGGGCAACAAGCCCGGACAGGTCGCGGTATCCCGTCTTGAAATCCCGCGCACTATTGAAAAACGCAGTGTTGAACTGGAGGTTACGGGTAAAGACAGCTACACCGTTTCGGCAGATGGCGATGAGCTGTTCAAAGGCAAAGTGGGGCAGTTCGAAAAACACGGCGACGTGAGCATGCTGGTCAGCGATATCAATGCGGAGCCTGGCACCACGTTTACCGTCACCAAACTCAACGATCTGCAGGCAATTAACAGCATCCTGTCTAACCTGACCGTTGCGGACAAAGGGAAAGATACCGGCGTACTGGGACTGCAGTATGTGGGTGAAGATCAGGAGCAGATCAGCAAAGTTCTGAACCAGATCGTCAATAACTACCTGTTACAGAACGTGCAGCGTAAATCCGAACAGGCCGAGAAAAGCCTGGAGTTCCTGAAACAGCAACTGCCGGAAGTTCGCGGCAAACTGGATCAGGCCGAAGACAAACTCAACACCTACCGTCGCGAGAATGAGTCCGTTGACCTGTCGCTCGAAGCAAAATCGGCACTGGATTCTTCCGTCAGTGTTCAGAGCCAGCTTAACGAGCTGACCTTCCGTGAAGCTGAAGTTTCACAGTTGTTCACCAAGGATCACCCAACCTACCGGGCGCTGTTGGAAAAGCGTAAAACGCTGGAAGACGAGCAGACGCAGCTGAACAAGAAAATTGCGCAGATGCCTAAAACCCAGCAGGAAATTCTGCGTCTGACCCGCGATGTGCAGTCAGGACAGGAAATCTACATGCAGCTGCTGAATCGTCAGCAAGAGCTGAGCATCAGTAAAGCCAGTACCGTGGGTGATGTACGTATTATCGATCAGGCCGCGACCGCCAATTCACCGGTTGCGCCGAAAAAGCTACTGATTATTGCCGCCAGCCTGATTCTGGGTCTGATGGTGTCCGTGGGCGTGGTACTGCTGAAGGCGCTGCTGCATCACGGTATCGAGAACCCAGAGCAGTTGGAAGAGCTGGGCATGAACGTTTATGCCAGCGTCCCGCTTTCCGAGTGGCAGCGTAAGAAAGATACCGAAGCACTGGCACGTCGCGGTCACAAGGTGAAAACCGATCCGCATGAGACGTTGTTAGCGCTGGGTAACCCAACCGATCTGTCCATCGAAGCGATTCGTAGCCTGCGTACCAGCCTGCACTTCGCGATGATGGAAGCGAAAAACAACATTCTGATGATTACCGGTGCCAGCCCGGGTATTGGTAAAACCTTTATCTGCGTTAACCTCGCCACTCTGGTTGCGAAAGCAGGGCAGAAGGTGTTGTTTATCGATGGTGATATGCGCCGTGGTTACACCCACGAACTGTTGGGCGCGGAAAATAAATCCGGTCTCTCTAACGTGCTGTCAGGCAAAACTGAGTTTACGCCGGCGATGATTCAGCAAGGGCCATACGGTTTTGACTTCCTGCCGCGCGGTCAGGTTCCACCGAATCCGTCGGAGCTGTTGATGCACCGCCGCATGGGTGAACTGCTGGAGTGGGCAAGTAAAAATTACGACATAGTCCTGATTGATACGCCACCGATTCTGGCCGTAACGGATGCCTCCATTATCGGTAAGCTGGCCGGTACCTCGCTGATGGTGGCGCGCTTTGAAACCAACACCACGAAAGAAGTGGATGTCAGCTTCAAACGCTTTGCCCAGAACGGTATCGAAATTAAAGGGATTATCCTTAACGCCGTGGTACGAAAAGCGGCTAACTCGTACGGTTATGGCTATGACTACTACGACTACGAGTACGGTAAACCGACGAAAAGCTAAGAGCTGAAAGAAAAGGGGCGGGTTTGACCGCCCCTTTTGATCGCAGGCTCAGGATGACGACACATAACGATTTGCACAGGTGATTCTGGATACAACGCACAATAAGCGACGATCTAACGTCAATCATCAGAATTCATCATCAACACGCTTTTGTCTGTCGCGATGTCGGCGCAGACCCGCTGAGATATCAACCCGGAAGGTAATCAGCACAGGCCGCTGTTGGCATGAGAACTTGTGGATTTAAGGAATCACACCATGGCTCCATATTGGTATATATCAGGGTTTTTGCTGCTGATTTCGCTGTTTGAAATCCTGGTGAAAAAAGACGAACGCACAAATTATATTTTGACGTGGCTGCTGTGCTTTGCGGCCATTATTCTGATCGTGTTTGGTGGTATTCGCGGGCTTGGCACCGGCATGGATGACTACCAGTACCGCAGTTTCTTCGAAGACTTTATCCGGCGCATCCAGATCAACGGCTTTTTCGAGACCGTTGCGTTTTTCCGCTACGAACCGCTGATTTTTGCGATGGCGTGGGTAACCAGCTTAGTTTCGCACAATGCCAGCGTGTTCCTGTTTGTCTTCTGCGCCATCGCGGTATCGATAAACGCTTATTTTTTCAAAAAGATGTCACCTTATCCGGTACTGGCGCTGGCGCTCTATTCGGCGCACATCTTTATCAACAAAGACATTAACCAGATACGTTTTGGCTTAAGTTCCGCCCTGTTCCTTGGCGTACTGTGGACGATATACCTCAAGCGCTACTGGTGGGCCTTTGCCTTTTTTATTGTGTCATTTATGAGCCACAACACCGCCGTGATGGTGGTGACGCTGGTGCCATTCCTGTTTATTCGTGACTGGCGCTGGTGGCCGGTGATTATCATCGGTTTCAGCCTGCCGCTCTCGGTGGTGGGGGGATCAAGCTTTATTGCCCTGATTGCCGGTCATCTTGGATCGCTGGGGGAAAGGGCATCGGGTTATAACAACGATCCCTCCTATGCAATGGATGGCAGCATCCTGTCAGTGTCGAACCTGAAGAACATCATGCTGGTGTTTATCTTCTTCTATTTCATGCTGAGCAATGAGCTGAAACGCGAAAACTATGCGCAGTATCGCCTGAACTACCTGCTGATTTTAAGCTTTGCTATCGGCGGGGCGATCCGTATCTTCCTGTACAACTTCCCGTCAGGTTCGCGTCTTTCTAACTATCTGCAACAGGTTGAACCCATCATCCTGACCTCACTGATCTATCAAGCCAGGCGAGTATGGAAGCCGGCGCTGTTTGGCATGCTGTTTTTCTTCCTGCTCTATTACCTCTACTACAACACCATTTCAACCAAGCAAGCGGTTGTTGGGTATGAAGTGGCCCAGGAGTTTTGGCTGATTCGGTAACGGACCCGGCGATCCGCGCCGCGTGAACGGCTTCACTCAGCGCGGCGGTCGCCTGAAACATCACAGGTTTTTCTTCGACGTTTGTCGATTGAATTGTTTATTTTTGAATACTTTTATGAGGTGCTGGCAATGAAGGACATTCGTTTCTCCATCGTAATTCCGGCTTATAACGCGTCAGAATCGATTGTCACGACGCTGGATTGCGTTAAAGCACAAACGTATCGTCATTTCGAGGTCATCATCGTGGATGACAAATCCGCGGATGCTGCCGCGCTGGCCGACGTGGTGCGCAGTGAGCGCTATCAGGATCTGGACATCAATCTGGTGTTATCTGAGGTGAAACTCAACGGTGCCGGTGCTCGTAATAAAGGCATCGAGCTGGCAACGGGTGACTACGTCAGTTTTCTGGATGCCGACGATGAGTGGCATGCGGACAAGCTGCAGCAGGTCAGCGAGAAAATTGCTGAGCTTGAGGCACAAGGCAAACAGAACACCATTATTTTCAGTCAGGTGAATATCTATCAGGACGGTGAGTTCCTGAAAGTCATGCCCATGCAGCCGCCCGCCGAAAATGAAACTGTGGCGGAATACCTGTTTGGCTGTTATGGCTTTATTCAAACCAGCACCATTGTGCTGAAGCGTGAAGATGCCGCTAAAATTCAGTTCGACGCGCGGTTTATCCGTCATCAGGATTATGATTTCTGCATCCGTGCCGATCGCATGGGCTACCGGTTTGAAATGATCGCTTTCCCGCTGGCTAACTATCATCTGGTCACGAAGTTTGGCTCTAAACACAAAGGTGAATCGGTCAAGTACTCCCTGTTTTGGCTGGAGACGATGAAACCGCACCTTACCGCACGTGATATTCACACCTACAAAGCGTTCAAGCTGCCCCTGCGCTACAAAATGGACGGCAACTCGCTGATGGCGAGCGTCAGTTTTGCACGCTACTTCTTGCTGACCAATAAAGACAATCGCACTTACTTCCTGAACCGCGTGAAAGACAAGTTAAAAGCGCGTTTAGGCGGCGAAAAGGCGCTCTCCTGATTCCATTGAATGTCGTGACGTTTTAACGCTGCCGGACAGGCTCCTGGTGGCTCCGTCTATTTTATTTATTCAGGTATGAAAATGAATAATCACTCTGGTACCGTTGGCATTGTTATGCCTATGTATAATGCTCGCCAGACGGTATTACGCGCCGTGCAGTCCGTTATCAATCAAACCTATCAGGACTGGCACCTGTATCTGATCAACGATAAATCCACCGATGATTCACTCGAGTGGGTGAGAGAACAGTGTCAGGACCCGCGTATTACCCTTCTCGATAACGCGGTCAACATGGGCGCCGCAGAAACCCGCAATGTCGGACTGCGTGCCGCGACAGAAGAGATCATCGCCTTTCTTGACAGCGATGACGAATGGCACAGCGACAAGCTGCGTCAGCAGATGCAGGCTATTGCCGATGGCGATAATCTGGTCATTACGGAATATCACTACAAAACGCGCAAAGCCGACCACGATATCCGCTACGCAAAGCCTTACCTGCAACAGGACAACTTCGTGAAAAAACAGTATCGGGTGTGCTTCTCATCCGTCTGTTTTCGCCGTCCGCCGGGTGGCATTTTGTTTGAACGTAAAGGCCATGAAGACTTCCTTTTCCTCTACGAACTGTTTAACCGTTATAAACAGGCCCGCATAATTCAGAGCATTCTGGTGAATTATTACGAACTGGGTGATTCCCTGTCGCGCAATAAAAATAAAGCCGCCAAATGGCACCTCGAACTATTAAGAATTATCTATAAAAACAATCCGTTAAAAATCTATTACTATTACGCCTGGTATATGGTGAATGGTGTGCTGTTTAGCCTGAAACACCGCTAAGCCGATCGGCAGGATTGTGTATAAATTTGAGGTGGATAACGTTTCATGAAAAAAATTGTCCTGGTGATCAAAGACGCTTACTCGTATGCGGGCACCGAAAATATCTGTAATTTTATGTCGGAATGTCTCGGCGATGAGCACGACGTCACCATCTACTCGCTAGAGGGGCACGGTGAACCCTTTTACCCTTTTGAGAAGGTCAAACAGATCGTCAGCTTTGAAGGGGAAAGCAATCCCATCAAGCGTGCCGTTGCCCGCATCCAGCAGGAAGGCTTCGACACCGTATTTTTAATCAGCATGGGTCGCCTGAGCGTGATGTTTGCCTTCTGGAACCTGATGACGCTGAAAAAGAAGCGTTTCAAAGCTTATGCCTGCGAGCACATCGCCATTAACTCCTTCAGTAAGCCCATTAAATTCCTCAAGTTCCTGCTACTGCGCTACTACGATCGCGTCATCGTGCTGACGGATAAAGATCACCAGGTGTTTCAGCGCTGGCACATTCCCAGTCAGGCCATTCCTAACCCGGTAGTGTACAAATCCTGGCATCGCACCACGCGCCATCGTCAGGCGCTGGCCGTGGGCCGTCTGGACAATCAAAAGGGATTTGACCTGTTACTGGATATCTGGCGCGACTTTACGAGAGCGCATCCTGACTGGACGCTGGTCATTGCCGGCGACGGAGAATTACGTCAGCAGTTGCACGATCAGGCGGCGGTACTGGGCATCACTTCCAGCGTGAATTTTGTCGGTAAAGTCACCAACATCAATGATTACTATCGCGACAGTGATATGGCGCTGATGACCTCGCGCTACGAAGGTTTGCCGCTGGTGCTGCTGGAAGCAAAATCCTGGTCACTGCCGGTCGTCGCCTATGACTGTCCAACCGGCCCGCAGGAGATCATTAACCACGGTGAAGACGGTTTCCTGGTGCCAATGAACAAGAAAAGCGAATTCCTGGCGCGGATGGAACAGCTCGCCAGCGATGATGCGCTGTTCTACGCCATGAGCGAAAAAACCCAACAAACCGCGCTGAAATTTGACGGCAAGCAAATTAAACAAAGCTGGCTGGCACTGGTGTAACGGGCTGGAGAAGCTCACTTTTGATGTGCCTCATGGGACACCTTTTATGGCTGAGTTTATAGCCTTCATGACGACGGGATTTATTGCATGAAAAGAAGAGAAGTCTTGCAAACCGCAGCCTCCGCCCTTGTAGGGGCGCTCTCCGTGAGCACCTTTTCCAGTTACGCCGCTAAAAACAATGGCCTGGCGCTAAAGTCGGTTGATGCCACCGCGATTCCCAAAGGCGATGTACCCATTCTGACACCTGAAAACGTCTATGCGATGCCGCCGCAGTTTTGGCAAAACTTTCAGGGAAAACTGTGGATTGGTCAATCCGGCAGTGATGCCAGCAAACCGGGTAACCAGATACCGGTATTCCTGCGCGATGCAAAAGGTAATCTGGCACAAATCAGCCAGCCGATTACCCTGAACAAAGGCAATTTTGACCAGTTCGTTAAAGATAATGCGGCGCTGATAGCCAACCCCTCGCACTCGATGGCGCTGGAAGACAGCAACGGGCAGATGGTGTTTAACATTCCTGATGTCAGCCAGCCGGGCCAGGCGGCCTTCAGCCAGCGCCTGGCGCAGCCTGCGGGTTACCAGCTGATTGGCGAGATCCCCTCGGTAGACGATCTGCGCAAGACGCGACCGCTGTTTGAAGGGGCAAAAATCAAGCTGAAAAGCTGGCACGCCGGGCTTGAAGTGGGCGGCGGTGAGTTCGTCGGCAGCTTTCAGCCGGCGCAGGACGATCAGGGGGTGATTTTCAGCGGCGACGGATTTCACTGGCGTCGCGTGGTCGATGACTTCAACCGTCTCTCGCTGTTTGATTTTGGCGCTATCGCTGACGGCAAAACCGACAGTGCGCCCGCGATTAAAGCCATGTACCAGTGGTCGCAACAGAGCGATCAGCCCATCTGTGTGCAGTTCCCTGCCGGTACCTTCTTTGTGTCCGGCTGTGATTTCGGCGAAGAACAGCGCCGCTTCTTCCGTATCTCCGGGGCGATGGTTAACTTCGGTTATTTCCCGGCGACCACCATCGTTTCAGATGGTAAATCCCCGTTTGTGTTCGAAGTCAGCGCCCGCTGGGTGGAAATCTCTAACCTGATTTTCAACGGCAATACGGATTCCAGTCCCAATAAACAGGGCCTGTTCCGTAATACCTGTCCGGGCGGCCAGTTTTTCCGTGGCGCGTGCCTGCGCTTCAACCAGGTCGGCGGCACCGCGCTCAGCCTGCTGGATACACTGGACTGTAAGATTGACCAGTGGTACGCCTCGGCCTGTACCGGTGATGTGATCCAGGCGGGCTGGTCCGGTCAGAAGAAGGGCAACTGGGATCACAGCACGGCCATCGAGCTGTCTAACTTTAACGCTCAGCACTGTAAGGGCGGCAAAGTCCTCAATCTGCCGCGCTGCAGCCAGTCGCTGATTCATAACGGCTGGATAGAGCACTGCGACAATCCGGGTGATATCTCAAACGGTCAGTGGATTATTGACGCCCTCAGCCTTGAGGATTGTAAAAATCCGCTGATCGCCTGGCATTCCCGCCTGAATACACGTCAGACCAACCTGCAATCCGGCAGCTGGATTGATAATTCAGAGCAGGGCGACCGTTGGTTAAGCGCCTGGGAGATGGGATCAACCCGCGTTGAATCCTATGGCGTCGCCATTGATGGCAGCCTGAAATACAACTACCTCACCTCGCGCTGGTTGTTGGAAAACAACAGCAATCAGGCCGTGTGGTTCGAACTGGCTAATCTTTATTCCCCGACCGTCGGTGATTCGTGGGAAATCGAACTCTTTGGTCAGTCGCAGTTCAATAACGGCACGGATGGTGAACCGCTGATGAACCTGATCAGTGGCAAAAACACCGGCGGCCGGGCGGTGATTCATGTTCAGCGTAAGAAAGACCATGCCGAAGCCAGCTGGTCAGCGGAAGGCAGTAGCCCGGTGCTGGATGTGCGTTACGTCGCCAAAACCGATACTGACACCCAGGTTTTCGTCAAACTGGCCGGGTGGACGCCATCTGCCGCCGTGATGATCAAGAGCACAGCGAAAGATCGTTTTGTGACCGGCCGTTGTGCGCGGGTCGATGCCAAAATGGCGAAGGCCACGCCGGACAGCAGCAGCCATGCTGCCCCACAGCGTTTCAGCCTGCACAATGGCAAAGCGGGCGTGGGCGCGAATGAGCAGGGGGATTTATTGCTCGCCTCCCGCGCGTTGTCTGATGACAAGGTGGATACCAGCAAACCTGAAGGATTCGTGTCTGTCGTTATTAACGGTAAGCAGGTCGCTTTACCGTATTTTGCTATCAAATCGTCATGAGAGAGGGCTGCCTGATGGCAGCCAACACCAACAGCATCTGGGACGTTGGTGAATTGAAATAACTTGCTGTTTTTAATCGTATTCATTTTGCCCGTTTCGGAACTGGGCGGTTGGTAGAATTAGAAAAAATTATTCGGAGTTTTTATGAAGATTTTATTGGTGGGTAACCATACCTGTGGGAATCGTGGGGATGGCGCGATTCTACGTGGACTGATTGATTCAATTCAGGCCGCGCGCAACGATGTAGATATTGATGTTATAAGCCGTTATCCAACCAGCTCCGGTTATCTGCTTCAGCAACATATTCAGCAGGATAAGCTCTTCCTGCACAATAACTCCTCGGGTAAAGGCCTGATTGGCTCCGTGAAACGCAAAGTCGCTAACCGACTGATGCCGAATATCATGATGGCGCACCTGGGCAAAGGCGGGCCGTATAAATCCTTTTCCGTTCCGCCGCACCTTAAAGCTTTTACGGAAAGTCTGGCGCAGTACGATGCGGTGATTCAGGTTGGTGGATCGTTTTTCGTCGATCTCTACGGTGTTACCCAGTTTGACCATGCGCTCTGCGCGCTACTGGCGAAAAAACCGCTTTATCTCATCGGTCACTCAGTCGGCCCCTTCCAGAACGCCCGCACTAACCAACTGGCCAATTTTGTGTTTGACCGGGTTGATCAACTTATTTTGCGTGAGTCTGTCAGCCTGGACCTGATGAAGCGCGACGGCGTGACCAGCTCGAAAGTGGTGCCCGGCGTGGATACCGCATTCCTGGTTCGCGCCCGCCACGTTGACAATCCCAGCCACAGCCTGCAGCACTGGCAAAGCGTCATCCGTGAACGTAAAACCATTGCGATTACGGTCCGCGAACTGGCCCCGTTTGATAAGCGTCTGGGCGTGACGCAGCAAGAGTATGAAGCCGCATTCGGTCGGGTGATCAATGCCATGATCGCCAGCGGTTACCAGGTCGTGGCGTTATCAACCTGCACGGGCATCGACAGCTATGCAAAAGATGACCGTATGGTGGCGCTGACTTTACGCGACCATGTCCAGCAGCCTGAGCATTATCACGTTGTCATGGATGAGTTTAACGACCTTGAGTTGGGAGTGCTCCTCAGCGAGTGTCATTTGACCATTGGAACCCGTCTGCACTCAGCCATCATCTCAATGAACTTTGGCACACCTGCGGTCGCTATCAACTATGAACACAAATCCATGGGCGTCATGAATCAGTTAGGTCTGCCGCAAATGGCGACCGATGTGCAGAGCCTGATGGACGGTTCGCTGATTGATAAGGTTCAGGCTATCCTGGCCGACTACGACACCATCAAGCAAAACGTCGACATCGCCGTGGCGCGCGAAAGGGAAGTCGGTAACAGAATCACGGAAGAGATTCTAAACGTAATAGGATAATGTGATGAAACTGACTTTTTTCACTATGCGTTTCCCGGTTGCCTCAGAAACCTTTGTTCTCAACCAGGTCACTCACTTTATTGATGCCGGTTACGACGTCGAGATTATCTCGGTGTTTCCGGGGGACTTAGTGAACCGGCACGGCGCGTTTGACGAATATGGCCTGGCGGCAAAAACCCATTATCTGCTGCCAGAAGAGAAAATTTCCCTGGCCGATAAGCTGGGGCAACGCCTGAAACTGGTTCTGCCGAAAATCACCAAAGTCTCGTTACTCCGTTCGCTGAACGTGCGCCGCTATGGCGCACAGTCCAGTAAACTGCTGCTGCCTGCGATTGTCGCCAACGCGCGCCAGACCTACGTCGCCGATGTCTTTCTGGTGCATTTCGGCTACGCCGGTGCGCTGGCAAACAAGCTGCGTGAACTGGGTATCCTGAAAGGTAAACAGGCAACGGTGTTTCACGGAGCGGATATCTCCCGTCGTCACATCCTGGACGAGCACAAGCAGGATTATCGTAATCTGTTCCAGCAGAGCGAACTGATGCTGCCTATCAGCCATCTGTGGCAAAACAAGCTGATTGCAATGGGTTGTCCGCCAGAGAAGATCCACGTTACCCGCATGGGCATCGAACCGGAAAAATTCAATTTCCAGCCACGTGATGCCTTTCACAAGCCGTTGCGCATTGTGTCCGTCGCTCGCCTGACCGAAAAGAAAGGGTTGGATGTGGCCGTTAAAGCCAGCGCCATTCTCAAACAGCGCGGCGGGCAGTTCCAGTACACCATCATCGGTAATGGCGACCAGGATCAGATGATGCGCGACTTCATCGCGCACGAAAAGATGGACGACTGCGTCACCATGCCGGGCTTTAAACCTCAGGAAGAGATCCGCAAGGCACTCAATGAAGCCGATATCTTTCTGTTGCCTTCGAAAACAGCCGCAGATGGCGATATGGAAGGGATTCCGGTGGCCCTGATGGAAGCGATGGCGGTGGGGCTGCCGGTGGTCTCCACCTTCCACAGCGGGATTCCAGAGTTAATCGAACATAACGTTTCGGGCTGGTTGGTGAAGGAAGATGATGCCGAAGCGCTGGCCGACACGCTGCTGAAGTTATCTCAAGGCGAAGTGGACGTTGCGCCGGTTGTCGCGGCCGCCAGACAAAAAGTTGAAACCGAGTTTAATCAGCACATCGCGTATCGCGAGCTGGCACAGATTCTGGAGCAAATGGTTTGAGTGGAATAAAGTCACAGGCGATGTGGTTGTTTGGCAGCACCTGTTTTTCAGCCGTATTACAGGTCGCCCAACTGAGTATTCTCGCCCGGAAACTCGAAACCCATGAGCTGGGGCTGTTGGCGATCATCAACGCGATTCTGGCGGTAGCAGGCGTGCTGCAGGATATGGGCATGAGCAGTTATCTGGTCCATCGCCAGAACATTACCCGGCGCGAACAGAGCACCATCTACTGGGTGAACGTCTCGCTCAGCTTGTGTACCGGCCTTGTTATGCTGTTGATTGCCTGGCCTGTTTCCTGGTTCTATCATCTGCCGGAACTGGTGGGGCTGATTATGCTGACCAGCCTTAACTTTCTGGTACTGGGGCATCTTTCGCAATATCAGGCGCACTACATTAAAACCAAACGGATGGTGTCGCTGGCGAAGATTGAAATGGGCACCAAGCTGTTTGCGTTTCTGTGCGTCGTGGCGATGCTGGAGTTTACCTCGCTGACGGTGGCTGCGGCGATCCTTGGCCTGTTCATCAACGCCTTCACCCGCATTCTGTGCATGATTGCGCTGGGTGAGAAGTCCTGGCGTCCTACATGGGAATTCGACAAGCAAACCTTCTTGAGTGCGATACGTTACGGCATCTATCAGCTGGGTTCGCAGACCATTAACCAGCTCCGCACCCAGGCCGATGCGCTGGTGGTCGGTAAAGTGATGGGGGCCGAGATGCTCGGCATCTATTCACTGGCGAAAGAGCTGGTGCTGCAGCCGCTGAAGTTGGTGTCGCCGGTCATCAACCGCCTGGCACTGCCGCGTTTTGCCGAGAAGCAGCAGGACCCGGAGCAGTTAAAGAAGCTGTTCCTGAAAGGCACATTGATGATAATGCTCTTCAGCAGCGCCATGTACCTTGCTATCGGTATTCTGTCTCCGGTCATTGTACGCGTGCTCTATGGTGCATCTCATGAACAGGTTTATCACCTGATCCCGCTGATGCTGCTGTTTGGTATGTTGCGTCCAATGGGCGGACTGACCGGGGCGATTTCCCAGGCGAATGGCCGCACTAACGTGGAGTTCTACTGGAACATCGTAGCCAGCCTGGTGGTCATGGCCGTGCTTGCCACCACCTTCATCTGGCCAAACGTGCTCTATGTCGCGCTGACGTTGTCGATCTCACAGGTGCTGATTTCCGCCCTGGCGCATCCATTCTTCATCAAGCCGGTGATAGGTATCCGCTTTATCCCTTACGCCCGACAGTGGGTATCTGTGTCGGTGCTGTTTGTGGGACTCATGCTGCTGGTCAATCACTTCGATCTTTTCGTGATGCCAGAATGGTTTGAACAGTGGCTGTAAGCCAATAACAACGGGCGACCTGAGGTCGCCCGTTTCTTTTTACGGCTGGTATTAAAAACACCTGAGTAAATTCTGATAACACGTCTCAGACTCGCCTTAATTAATTGTGTTTACTCCGCATCTTTCGGGGTTCAGGCATCGTAAAAACCCGAATTTGTAAGATTTCACAGCGAGTTAGTGTTGCCTTTTCAGATAAAGATTATACTTCCTTTTCCGGTCCATCCGGCATAATTAACGTATGTCTTCACTTCATTAGATGGAATAACTATGACCAAGCTTAAAGCAGTAATCCCGGTTGCGGGTCTCGGTATGCATATGCTTCCGGCGACTAAAGCCATTCCGAAAGAGATGCTGCCTGTAGTGGACAAGCCAATGATTCAATACATCATTGATGAGTGTGTTGCGGCAGGTATCAAAGAGATTGTGCTGGTCACCCATGCGTCAAAAAATGCGGTAGAAAATCACTTTGACACCACCTATGAGCTTGAAGCTCTGCTCGAAGCACGCGTTAAGCGCCAACTGCTGAGTGAAGTCCAGTCAATTTGCCCACCAGGCGTGACCATCATGAACGTGCGCCAGGCGCAGCCATTGGGCCTGGGCCATTCCGTCCTCTGCGCACGTCCTATGATTGGCGACAATCCTTTTGTTGTTGTCCTGCCGGATGTGCTGTTAGACGATTCCACCGCTGACCATTTACGCTATAATCTCGCGGCAATGGTTGCACGTTTTGAAGAGACAGGTAACAGCCAGGTCCTGGCAAAACACCTTACCGACTA
Organism: Pantoea sp. Fr+CA_20; assembly: GCF_024520835.1. Taxonomy (NCBI): domain Bacteria; kingdom Pseudomonadati; phylum Pseudomonadota; class Gammaproteobacteria; order Enterobacterales; family Erwiniaceae; genus Pantoea; species Pantoea sp. Fr+CA_20. The sequence goes on along the minus strand of NZ_JALNPN010000002.1, from coordinate 447,105 downwards.
CGATCTGTCTGAGTATTCCGTTATCACTACGGAGCAGCCGCTGGAAAACCCAGGCGATGTCAGCACCATTACCAACTACGTTGAGAAACCAGAGCATCCGGATGAGTTAAACTCGGATCTGGCAGCAGTAGGTCGTTACGTGCTTTCTGCGGATATCTGGGCTGAACTGGAACGTACCGAACCGGGTGCATGGGGCCGTATTCAGCTGACGGATGCCATTGCCAGCCTGAGTAAGAAGAAAACGGTGGATGTGTCACTGATGACAGGACACAGTTTCGACTGCGGACGTAAAATGGGTTACATGCAGGCATTTGTTTCTTATGGTTTGCGTAGCAATGCGCAAGGTCGCGAGTTCCGCGAAGCCATCAAGAAAATTCTGGCGAAGTAATCACATATTATTCGCTGCGGCTGACGCGGCAGAAAGGGAGAAAAGATGGCTATTTTGGTAACGGGAGGAGCAGGTTATATCGGCTCCCACACAGTGCTGGCACTGCTTGAGCGCGGTGATGATGTGGTGGTACTGGATAATCTGTGCAACGCCTCGCGTGAGGCCATCAATCGGGTTGAAAAACTTGCCGGTAAGAAAGCCACCTTTATCGAAGGTGATGTTCTTGACCGCGCCTGCCTGCGTGACCTGTTCGCTTCAAACAGTATCTCTGCCGTGATTCACTTTGCCGCGTTAAAAGCGGTAGGGGAGTCAACGCGTATGCCGCTGGAATACTACGAAAACAACGTCGCCGGCACGGTAGTTCTGCTGGAAGAGATGCGCAATGCGGGCGTCTGGAACTTTATTTTCAGCTCTTCCGCCACCGTTTACGGTGCCAATGCGCCCGTGCCTTACGTGGAAACCACACCGATTGGTGGTACCACGAGTCCGTATGGTACCTCCAAACTGATGGTTGAATTTATCATTCGTGATTTCGCCAAAGCTGAACCTCATTTCAAAACTATTGCACTGCGCTACTTTAACCCGGTCGGCGCGCATGAGTCGGGTGAGATTGGCGAAGACCCAACGGGTATTCCTAATAACCTGCTGCCCTATATTGCCCAGGTCGCTATCGGTCGGCTGGACAAGTTAGGCGTTTTCGGCGGTGACTATGACACGCCAGACGGCACCTGTCTGCGTGACTATATTCATGTTGTCGACCTGGCGGAAGGCCACCTGAAAGCGCTGGACCATCTTGGCAAGATTGAGGGTTATAAAGCCTATAACCTCGGCGGTGGGAAAGGTTTCTCCGTATTGGAAATGATCAAGGCGTTTGAGAAAGCCTCAGGCAAACCGATTCCGTTTGAAATCAAGCCGCGCCGTGATGGTGATTTGCCTGCGTTCTGGGCGGATGCCTCGCTGGCAAACCAGGAACTGGACTGGCGGGTTTCGCGTGGTATCGATGCGATGATGCGCGATACGTGGAACTGGCAGTCGAAGAATCCGGATGGGTTTCGCTAATTTTTCCTCTTTTAAGGCGGACTTTATGTCTGCCTTTTCCCTCTTCTATCTTCCTCTCTTGTTTTTCGTCACTTTCTGATTGTGCCAATTAGCTCTCGAATGAAGTATCTTCTATGCACTTTTCGCACAATTGGTTAATAATTAAACTGTCATTAAATGGCATAGGCCATTTTGTTCGTGTTCAGCAGACCGCAGTGGTAAAATTCTTATGCTGAAATAATTCATTCTTTTTAATAAATTTAAGGAATTGTATTGTTTCAAAAGTAGAGTGCTCCGCTGCTGGAAAACGCACTATGCTACAAGATGGTTTTACGGATCAGCATATTGGGAGCTGCAACCCAAGGGCGGTAGCGTTTTTCATTGCTGGTGCGTTATTACATTTTCTATACGGGTCGGGATAGCTCGACCGCAATGTCAGGAATAGCCCAACTTCATGAAGATTTTAATTACTGGTGGTGCAGGTTTTATCGGTTCGGCTGTGGTTCGTCATATCATTGAAGAGACCTGCGATGAGGTGATCAACGTTGATAAACTCACCTATGCAGGCAATCTAGAATCACTAGAAATGATCAAAAACGATCCGCGTTACACTTTCTGCCATGTTGACATTTGCGATGGAGTTGCGGTTTCAAAAGTGTTATCCGAACATCAACCTGATGTAATTATGCATTTGGCTGCTGAGAGTCATGTAGATCGCTCTATCACTGGGCCCGCCGAATTCGTTCAAACTAATGTTGTAGGTACTTACTCCTTGCTGGAGGCAAGCCGCCAATACTGGATGAACCTGCCCGAAGCGCGTAAAAACATCTTCCGCTTTCATCACATTTCTACTGATGAAGTGTATGGTGATCTGCCGCACCCAGATGAGATGGCTGGTGAGCTGCCACTGTTTACAGAAACGACGCCGTATTCGCCAAGCAGCCCTTACTCCTCAACTAAAGCCGCAAGTGATCACTTGGTTCGTGCATGGGGACGTACCTATGGCCTTCCGGTTATCGTTACCAATTGCTCTAACAATTACGGCCCCTACCATTTCCCTGAAAAATTGATCCCCCTTATCATCAGCAATGCACTCGAGGGCAAAGCGTTGCCGATTTATGGCAACGGTGATCAAATCCGTGACTGGTTGTATGTTGAAGATCACGCACGTGCATTGTATCTAGTGGCGACACAGGCGAAAACAGGCACCACTTACAATATTGGTGGCCATAATGAGAAACAAAACCTTGAGGTTGTACATAAAGTTTGTGAGCTTCTTGATGAGTTGCGACCTAAAGATATGCCTTACTCACAACAAATTACCTATGTTGCCGACCGCCCTGGGCACGATCGTCGTTATGCCATAGATGCCTCGAAAATTGAACGTGAACTGGGCTGGAAACCCCAGGAAAGTTTCGAATCTGGCCTGCGTAAAACAGTCCAATGGTATCTCAATAATCAAGAGTGGGTTGAGCATGTTAAAAGTGGGACCTACCAAAATTGGATTGAGCAAAATTACGAGAAACGTAGCTGATGAGAATTTTGCTATTGGGTAAAAATGGTCAAGTGGGTTGGGAATTGCAGCGTGCACTGGCACCCTTGGGTGATGTGTTCGCGTTAGATAGACATTCTTTAGATCACTGCGGTGATCTTACCAATCCAGAGGGTATCGCAAAAACAGTTCGGGATATCAAACCTGATGTTATTGTGAATGCGGCCGCCTATACAGCCGTAGATAAAGCCGAAAGTGACATACAAAGCGCGAGTTTAATTAACACAGCTAGCGTGGAAACGTTGGCTCGAACAGCAAATGAAATCAAGGCGCTTCTGGTTCATTACTCCACCGACTACGTTTTTGATGGCAGCGGCGAACGACCCTGGAAAGAAGAGGATGCGACGGCTCCCCTTAATATTTACGGTAAAACTAAGCTTCAGGGCGAAGAAGCTATCATCAGAAATACGTCGAATTATCTTATTTTTCGCACAAGCTGGGTGTATGCAGCAAAAGGTAATAATTTTGCTAAAACAATGATTCGTCTGGCACACGAACGTGAAACTCTCTCCGTAATTAATGACCAATTTGGTACTCCAACCGGAGCCGAGCTTATAGCTGATAGTACAGCTCATGCAATAAAGGCAACACTGGCTAATCCCGAAAAAGCAGGCGTTTACCATTTAATTGCTTCGGGTGTAACTACATGGCATGCCTATGCTGAAGTAGTCATAGCATACGCACGGCAAAAAGGGCTACCACTAAAAGTTTCAACAATCAATACTGTTGAAACATCGGCATTTCCAACTCCTGCTAAACGTCCACATAATTCCCGACTTAACACTGAGAAACTCATCACCACATTCGGAATCACGCTGCCGGACTGGAAACAGGGCGTTTTTCGTATGCTGGATGAAATATATAGCTGAGTTACGTTTAGTTTAAAAATTTATAGGAAATCGTTGTGAAAAGTAAAAAAGGAATCATTCTTGCTGGCGGTTCAGGTACACGCCTTTATCCGGTCACTATGGCCGTGAGCAAACAGCTACTGCCTATCTATGATAAGCCGATGATCTATTACCCACTAAGTACCTTAATGCTTGCAGGTATCCGTGATATTTTGATCATCAGTACCCCGCAAGATACGCCTCGATTCGAAAGTCTGCTGGGTGATGGCTCGCAGTGGGGAATTAACCTTCAATATATAGTGCAAGAAAGCCCAGATGGGCTGGCGCAGGCTTTTATTCTTGGCGAAGAGTTTATTGGTGAGGATAACTGTGCATTAATATTGGGCGATAATATCTTTTATGGTCACGATTTGCATAAGCAACTCGAAGACGCGTCGAATAAATCCCAAGGCGCAACGGTCTTTGCCTATCATGTACACGATCCCGAACGTTACGGTGTTGTTGAATTTGATAGTGCGGGTAAGGCGATTTCTTTGGTAGAGAAGCCATCAGAACCCAAGAGTAATTATGCTGTGACAGGGCTCTATTTTTATGATAACAGCGTTGTCGAAATGGCGAAAAAGCTAAAACCTTCACCACGTGGTGAACTTGAAATCACGGATATCAATAATCTTTATCTTGAGAAAGGTGAGCTTTCAGTTTCTATTATGGGGCGTGGGCATGCCTGGCTAGATACTGGTACTCATCAGAGTTTGAATGAAGCCAATAATTTTATCCAGACCATCGAAACACGTCAGGGCTTGAAAGTAGCCTGTCCTGAAGAAATTTCCTACCGAATGGGTTTTATCGATGCTGAAAAGCTTAAGGAATTAGCGCAACCGCTGCTTAAAAATGATTATGGCAAATATTTAATGGCTTTGTACAACGGAAAATTATAATGAAAATCATTGATACTGAAATTCCGGATGTGAAAATTATTGAGCCATTAGTCTTTGGAGACGAGCGCGGATTTTTCATGGAGACATGGCAGCAGAAAAAATTTGAGGATTTAGTCTGCCAGAGAAACTTTGTACAGGATAACCACTCAAAATCAGCTAAAGGTATTCTTAGAGGTTTACATTATCAGACTGAGAATACTCAAGGTAAGTTAGTAAGAGTCGTCTCCGGTGAAGTTTTCGATGTTGCAGTAGATATGCGTAAATCATCACAAACCTTCGGAAAGTGGGTTGGTGTTCTGCTTTCTGCTGAAAATAAACTTCAGCTCTGGGTTCCAGAAGGGTTTGCCCATGGTTTCTATGTAACCTCTGATAGTGCTGAATTCGTATATAAATGTACCAATTATTATAATCCTAATGCTGAGCACTCATTATTATGGAATGATGAAAAAATTGGAATTGAATGGCCTATCACAATGGAACCTAAATTATCTGCCAAAGATGCTATGGCAACAAGCTTTGACAATGCTGTTTATTTTGAGTGAGAGAAATGTTAAATAATCATCTTTTTACTGCTCATCGCCAATTAATTTATCAAATGACGAAGCGAGAAATCACCAGTCGTTATAGAGGTTCAGCATTAGGCATGTTGTGGTCTTTTATTAACCCACTTCTGATGCTAATAGTTTATACATTTGTTTTTTCAGTAGTGTTTAAAGCTAAATGGCCAGGTACTGCAGAGGAATCTAAATCACAATTCGCCATTATTCTTTTTGCAGGCATGATAATTCATGCTTTCTATTGTGAAGTGTTAAACCTGTCTTCAAGCAACATTGTAGGTAACTCAAACTATGTTAAAAAGGTAGTTTTTCCTCTTGAAATATTAACCTTGATAACAAGCTTTGCAGCCTTGTTCAATATGTTCATCAGTGTAATTGTTTTATTTGTGATTAACATTATTCTTGGCGATACGTTACATTGGACAATGCTCTTAAGTCCTATTGTTGTTTTCCCGCTTTTTATATTAGCAGTGGGATCAGGATGGTTAGTGTCAGCACTCGGTGTTTACATAAGAGATATAAGCCAGTTCATGGGTGTACTAACATCTCTTTTACTATTCCTCTCTCCGGTTTTCTTTTCGCTTAATTCATTACCTGTTGAATTTAGAGGCATTATAGAATTAAATCCACTCACATTCATTATAGAACAATTTAGGAAAGTGTTTATCTTTGGAGAACTACCTAATTTTGTTGGACTAATAGAATATACAGCCATAAGTATGATTTTTACTTTTATTTCATACCGAATTTTCAATAAGTTGAGGAAAGGGTTTGCTGATGTCCTCTGAAAAATTTGCTATAGAAATCAATGAAGTGAGTAAATGTTTTTTTGTCTACAAGAAACCTATTAATAGACTCAAACAGTTTATTGCTCCTAAAATTGGCTTGAAAAATAAAAAATATTACGATGAGTTTTGGGCTGTAAATAAAGTATCCGCAAGAATTAAACCAGGTGAAACAGTTGCAATAATTGGTCGTAATGGTTCAGGAAAATCCACGCTTTTACAGATGATCTGTGGAACACTTCAGCCAACTATCGGTAATATTAAAGTTAACGGAAAAGTTGCTGCTTTACTTGAATTAGGATCAGGTTTTAATCCTGAGTTCACGGGGCGAGAAAATATATACCTCAATGCCTCGGTTTATGGATTAACGCGTGATGAGATTGACAATAAATTCGAGAGTATTGTAAATTTTGCCGATATTGGTGATTTTATTGAACAACCAGTAAAAACGTATTCGAGTGGTATGTATGTAAGACTTGCGTTCGCAGTCATTACACATGTTGACGCGGATATCCTGGTCATTGATGAAGCTTTAGCTGTGGGTGATGCAGTCTTTACCCAAAAATGTATGCGCTTTATTCGCAATTTTCAAAAGAATGGAACATTGCTTTTTGTTAGCCATGATATGTCATCTGTACAGAGCTTATGCGAAAAAGCGATTTGGCTTAATAAAGGAAATACTATAAGTTACGGCTTGTCTAAAGACATTGCTGAAGAATATCTGAAATTTACATTAGAACAAATTTATGGTGAAAGTGCTGTATTAGAAAATGTGGGTAATGAACCTAAAACAGACACTAATGTAGAGGCTGATACTGGCCCCGCAGTTGTGGACTATAGCGCTGATGTAGAAGTAGTTGATAATTTATCATTAGCGAATGGCTGGAAAACGGGTGAAGCAGAAATTATTGGCGTTTCACTTCAAAATCTTTCGCATGATAGTGAGATTTTGAGAGGTGGAGAGAAGGTGAGAATCACCTTAAACGCTATAGCTAATAGCACACTTGATGCGCCCATTCTTGGTTTTTTGGTTAAGGATAAGCTCGGACAATTTCTTTTTGGCGAAAATACCTTACCGCTCACAGGAATAAATCCGCCAACGTATACCGCAGGTCAAAAATTTTCAGCTGTATTTGAGTTTTTTTTGCCAATGTTACCTAATGGTGATTATGCATTAATGTGTTCAATTGCAAATGGTGATTTGGTTAATAATATCCAGCATCATCATTTACATGATGCACTTTTCATCAAAGTATTTAACAGCCAGGTCCGTTGGGGACTGGTTGGTGTTAAGTTTAGCAAAATAACAATGGAAGCAATATGAGTAACTCTCTGTGGCATTTGTATCAAGAACATAAACAGAAACGCTCTGATAAATGGGAGTTATATTTAAATACCTATGACAATATTCTTGAGCCAATTAAAGATGAAGTTAAAAGCATATTTGAAATAGGCATTCAGAACGGTGGCTCGCTTGAAATATGGGATAAGTATTTTCCTAATATTAGTTCCATAGTGGGTTGTGATATTAATCCTAAGTGTGCAGAACTAAAATACGAAAATGAAAAAATAAAGGTTCTTGTACAGGATGCGAACGAATCAACAACAGTTTCTGTAATCAAAGAAAATTTTTCGACTGGCATAGATCTCATTATTGATGATGGATCACATACCAGTAAAGATATAATATTATCTTTTCTAAATTATTTCCCACTGTTAAATTACAATCGCTTCATGATTATTGAGGATTTGCATTGTAGTTATTGGAAAGACTTTGGTGGTGGACTTTATGATCCTATGTCTTCATTAGCTTTTTTGAAGAAATTATCGGATTGCATAAATTACGAACACTGGGGGTTACCATCCAAAACTAAAAAACAATTCCTTCAGGAATTTGAAAAATTTTATGGTATAGACGTCGATGAAAGCATTTTAGCAGAAATACATAGCATAACTTTCTACAACTCAATTTGTGTGATAGCTAAAAAACTGCCAGAGAACAACCAGTTAGGCCGTCGAATAATGGCGGGAGAAACACAACAAGTCATCTCACTAGATCATGTGATGATGCATGTCAATTCACCAGATCAATCTGAAAATTTCTGGTCAAATATTGATAGATCTCCAGAGTCGCTATATCCAGACTTATTGGGAAGGAATTATAATTATTTACGAGAAATTGAAGAGTTGAAATTATCGTATCAATCTTTTGAAAACGAAAGGTCAGATTTATCAATTAAAATTCAAGCTTTAGAAAAAGAATTAAGCACTGTAAATCACGAAATACAATCGATTAAAAATTCGTTCACTTATCGCTTAATCAATAAATTAAAGATTTTTTTTGGAATTAAAAAATGAATAAAGTTAAACCTATAGCTTTTTATTTGCCTCAGTTTCACCGTGTTAAAGAAAATGACGAATGGTGGGGTAAAGGGTTTACCGAATGGACCAATGTTGCAAAAGCAAAGCCCAATTTTGATGGTCATTATCAGCCTCATGTTCCAGCAGATTTAGGATTTTATGATCTTAATGATGTTGAAAATATGAGAGAACAATCCGAATTGGCCCGTAATCATGGTATACATGGTTTCTGTTTTTATTATTACAGATTTAAAGATGGTCGTCGTATATTAGAAAAACCAATAGATCAATATGTAGCAAGTGACATCGATTTTCCATTTTGTTACTGCTGGGCTAATGAAAACTGGACTAAAACATGGGATGGTTTAGATAAAGAGGTCCTTCTTGAACAAAATCATGGGGGAGAAGACGATATTGATTTTTTTAGTGAATTACTGAATGTATTCAAAGATAGCAGGTATATTAAAGTTGAGGGTAAACCGGTGCTTTTGGTTTATCGGGCTGACCTGTTAGTTGATGCGAAAAGTCTTACCGATAAGTGGCGTAAACTAGCTAAAGATGCCGGTTTTCCAGATATACATTTATGTGCAGTCCAGTTCTATGGAATTGAAAACCCAACTGTCTATGGCTTTGATGCTGCGGTTGAGTTCCCGCCTCATAAATTTATAGGGCCGGAAAATAGACCTGATGAGGTTCTGAATATTACCAATTCAGAGTTTTCAGGCGGTATTGTGGATTACCGGAAAGTATTAAGCCAGGCTATACATCGAAACGTTCCTGATTATCAATGTTATCGCGGTATTATTCCATCGTGGGACAATACAGCCAGACGCCAACATACTGGCCACATATTTATTAATGCTTCGCCTAAACTTTACCAATTCTGGTTGTCTTATTTAGTTGATTATACGAAAAAATATTTTAAAGATGAGCAACAATTTATTTTCATAAATGCCTGGAACGAATGGGCTGAAGGTGCTCACCTTGAACCTGATCTGAAAAATGGTCTTGCATATCTTGAAGCTACATTATCTGCAGTTAATGAGAAAAAAGTAGATATAAAGAACATCATAATGAATGAAAATTTGTTTGATTTTTTAGCAAAAAATTTATCAGAAGAAGAAATTCAAAGAATTAATAAAGCATTAACTTTATCGTATTATTCATCTGAAAGCGTTTGGTTAAGCAAGAATCACCCTAAGGAGTCTCATGATGTAAGAAAATTGAGAGTTCGTGATCATATCAGACTGAATCACCCTAACTTATATAAATTAACCCTTCCAATCTATAAAATGATAAGAAAACTGAGATGAAAACAGTTGCTGTTGTTGCTCATTATGATGTAAATAATATTGCTGATGATTATCTATTACCTCTCTTCAGTAGTTTATTTCAAGTTTGTGATAAAATTGTAGTCGTAACAACTTCTGGAATTGAGCAAGCCAGCCATTCTAAACTTTCCTCATTAGGTAATTTAGAGATTATTACTCGTGAAAACGTTGGTTATGATTTTTTAAGTTATAAAACAGGGATTGATAGTATTGCCGATCTTGATTTATATGATCGCTTACTGGTTTTGAATGATAGTTTTTATACTAGTAAAAATTTCAATTTAGAAAAAATTCTTATAAAAAGTGAGGCAAAAGATATTTTTGGTCTTACCTCTACAAACCAGTTCAGGTTTCACTTACAAAGTTATTTTCTGGTTTTTAATAAAAAAGCACTTCTGTCTAAGTGGTTTTTTAAATTTTGGAATGGAGTCTTTAGCTACAAGCGCAAGATAAAAATCATTTTTAATTATGAAATGGGGTTAACATCTAGCGCATTACATGATGGTTTGACAGTGGGTAGTGTAATTTCTTCTAATCATAAAGAAAATCCTTGCCATAAAAATGTAGAAGAGTTATTCAGTAAAGTTGGTATCGTCAAAATCGATGTCTTAAGAAATAATATCGCTTATTTTGATGTTAATAGATTAGATGATGTCCATGTCATAAAATCTCATCTGGCAAGAACGACTTCTGCATATAGTCATCGCAAACTTGAATATGGTAAAAATATTCAGGCTGGAGATAATTTTTTCGAATTTTCAAACATATCCGAAAGGGAAACTGATGTTGCTGTTATTATGCATATCTTTTATCCAGAGATAGCCAGGGAAATTTATCATTATATTGAGCGTATTCCTTATGATTTTGACATATTTATCACAGTACCTGAAGAGTCTTATATTCCAGTATTGATAGACTTATTTATGGGACTTTCTTGTTCAATACACATTGCCGTTTCTGAAAATAAAGGGAGGGATGTGTATCCTTTTATCAAGATAATGCAATCCTTTGATTTTAGAAAGTACTCAATGGTTTTGAAACTGCATACGAAAAAGAGCAAATACAGTGAGCTCGGGGATGCGTGGAGGCGAAATATTTTTTCTGGACTTCTTCCCCCTTCCGCAGAATTAAATAGTCTTCGTTTGAAATTCTTAAATGATAAGATTGGCATTGTTGCACCTCTTAAAGATTATTTATCGAATGATGACTATTGGGGTGCTAATAAAGAGCGTGTATTTTTATACGCGCAGCGTTTAGGCCTTGACGAAGAAGAAATTGACCTTTTCTTTGTTGGAGGAACCATGTTCTGGTTCAGACCTGATTCGCTATATCCTGTGATAGATTTAATTAGCGATACCGACTTTGAAGAAGAGCTAAATCAACAGGATGGCACTTTTGCTCATGCTTTTGAAAGGTTGACATGCCTTTCTGCACTGAGTCAGGGTTATAAAGTTATTGATATTGATGAGTTTAAAGAGGTAGATAGTTCAATGGTGAAAAGTAATAAAGTTATTGTGCTCAAGTGAAATCTAAAATGATTGATACATTTGCCTTTTATTTTCCACAATTTTACCCTACGGTCGAAAATTCTAAATGGTGGGGTGAAGGATTTACAGACTGGAATTTAGTTCGAGATGCGCGTCCCCAGTTTTCTATGCATAATCAGCCTCGTTTTCCTGCGAATGGTTATCTTGACCAATCAAACCCAGAAGTAATTAAATCTCAAGCAGAGCTTGCAGCAGAGTATTTTATATCTGGATTTAATTTCTATCATTATTGGTTTGACGGACAGGCCCATCTCGATATTCCCATCAAAAATTTGATTTCACAGCCTTCGATTAACATTAAATTCATGATGACTTGGGCCAATGAGAGTTGGACCCGACAATGGATTGGCAAACCGAACGAATTCCTTATTAAACAGAATTATTATAATAGTGACGCTGAAATTGTTGAGCACTACAACTATTTGAGTGGTTTTTTTAAGGATGAAAGATATTACAGAATAGATAATAAGCCTGTTTTGAATATTTACCGGCCTGAAATCATACCTTCTTTGCAAAAAATATTAGAAAGGTTTAAAGAACTTGCAAGAAAAGATGGTTTTGATGGTTTGTATATTATTGCATGTAGAAGTTACGAAATTTCTAATGCAGAATATATCTATGGGCTTTTTGATGCGGTTATGAATTTTAACCCTCGTTATGCAATAAATTTCCACCTTAAAAAAAGTAAGTTTTCAGCTCTAGAGAAAATTGCACGCAGTATGCCAGAAAGTATTCAATCTCTAATTTCTCAATTTCGAAATGGGGGCGGTGGTTTGAATAGGTTTGATTATATTGATTTTATTTCGTCTCTAAAAAGAAGCGAGAACTTTATTCATGATAAGCCGGTCTATCATTCTATTTTCCCAGATTGGGATAATACGGCACGTTATGGTAAAAAGGCAACGTTGTTCGACAATGTTTCTGCTGAGCGCTATGAGGAAGCACTTTTCGAAGCTGTTAATAAATTATCTAATTCTCATCAGCCACTTTTATTTATTAATGCATGGAATGAATGGTCTGAAAGTGCGTACCTTGAACCCGATAATAGTCGGCATAAAATATTTCTAGAGGTTACCAGAAACGTTCTTTCTGCAAATCGATAGCGATTGGTGAGATAATAAATTACTTTTTTAGGTTTGTGATGGTGAATAGTGAAAATTATAGCTTCTGTAGTTTTATATAAACATAATTATAATGATGTTAAGGACACACTGGATTCATTAATTAGTGACGAAAGTATTGATAAGATTGTACTTGTCGATAATGGTAATCACTGTAGATGGCTTTCCGATTTGATTAACCCCAAAATAGAGCTACTCACTAACCCATACAATCATGGCTTCGGTGCAGGCCATAATTCTGTTTTCTCAAAGTATATTGATTTAGCGGATTATTTTCTTGTTTGTAATCCCGATATTTCTTTCTCTAAGGGTGAGATATCTAGCCTGTATTCCTATTGCGTTAAAAACAAAATAGACTTTTCAATTCCAAAAATACTATATCCTGATGGGACGCTACAATATGCTTGCAAGCTATTGCCAAATCCTACTCAACTTTTCATACGCAGGTTTCTCAATAATAAAAATAAACTGAACGAAGAATATGAATTACATCATGCCGATTATAATAAATCTTTTTTTGCTCCGTCGTTTTCTGGTTGCTGTATGCTATTAAGCAATTCTGCGATAAAGTATTCTAATGGCTTTGATGAAAGGTTTTTCCTCTATTTTGAAGACGTGGATTTGTCTCGGCGTCTCTGTGATTCTGATTTGAGAGTAGCATACTGTCCTTTATCCAAAGTTTATCACGAAGCACAGCGGCGATCTTATATTAATTATAAGTTTCTTTTTTATCATATCGTATCCGCTTTAAAGTACTTTAATAAATGGGGTTGGTGCAATGACGTTATTAGGGTGCGTTTGAACAAAAAATGCTTAAGTCAGTTTAGTTAACGTCTGTTACATATTTTCCCCTACACTTATTCTTTGTTTTAATTAACTTCCACGGATGGTCTGTTATTAGTATCATGTCCTTACCTTTACAGATCACATTAACATTAGTGGATTGATCTTCAGACAGGAGTAAAAAATGTCCAAGCAACAGATCGGCGTCGTAGGTATGGCAGTGATGGGACGCAACCTCGCCCTTAACATCGAGAGCCGCGGTTACACCGTTTCTGTCTTCAACCGTTCACGCGAGAAGACAGATGAAGTGATTGCTGATAATCCAGGCAAGAAACTTGCGCCGTTCTACACCGTTGAAGAGTTTGTTGACTCGCTCGAAAAACCGCGCCGTATCCTTCTGATGGTACAAGCTGGTGAAGCAACAGATAAAACGATTGCTTCACTGACGCCGCACCTTGATAAGGGCGATATCCTGATCGATGGGGGGAATACTTTCTATAAAGATACCATCCGTCGCAATAAAGAGCTTTCGGATCAGGGTTTCAACTTCATCGGTACCGGTGTTTCTGGCGGCGAAGAGGGTGCACTGAAAGGCCCTTCAATCATGCCTGGCGGTCAGAAAGAAGCGTATGAGCTGGTTGCGCCTATTCTTGATAAGATTGCTGCACGTGCGGAAGACGGTGAGGCTTGCGTCTCTTATATCGGTCCGGACGGTGCTGGCCATTACGTTAAAATGGTTCATAACGGTATCGAATATGGCGATATGCAGCTGATTGCTGAGGCTTATGCTCTGCTGAAAGGGGCACTCGGCCTTAACAATGAAGAACTGGCCGAAACCTTCACTGAGTGGAATAACGGTGAACTGAGTAGTTATCTGATCGATATCACCAAGGACATCTTCACTAAGAAAGATGAAGAAGGTCACTACCTGGTTGATGTCATTCTTGATGAAGCAGCCAACAAGGGTACGGGTAAATGGACCAGCCAGAGTTCGCTCGATCTCGGTGAGCCGCTGTCGCTGATTACCGAATCGGTGTTTGCGCGCTATCTCTCTTCACTGAAGACTCAGCGTGTTGCTGCCTCAAAAGTGCTGAGCGGTCCTCAGGCTAAAGCCTTTACCGGTGATAAAGCTGAATTCATTGAAAAAGTTCGTCGCGCTCTGTATCTGGGTAAAATCGTTTCTTACGCACAGGGCTTTTCGCAGCTGCGTGCAGCATCAGACGAGAATAACTGGGATCTGCAGTATGGTGAAATCGCGAAGATTTTCCGTGCTGGCTGTATTATCCGTGCGCAATTCCTGCAGAAAATTACGGATGCGTATGCAGAGAATGCAGGCATCGCTAACCTGCTGCTGGCGCCTTACTTCAAGGATATTGCTGACCAGTACCAACAGGCACTGCGTGATGTGGTTGCTTATGCCGTACAGAACGGGATTCCAACACCAACTTTCTCAGCAGCGATTGCTTACTATGACAGCTATCGTTCAGAGGTTCTGCCTGCCAACCTGATTCAGGCACAACGTGACTACTTTGGTGCGCACACTTATAAGCGTATTGATAAAGACGGTGTGTTCCATACCGAGTGGTTAGATTAATCAATCCGCAGTAAAGCAAAAAGGCTTCCCACAGGAAGCCTTTTTTTAACCCACCAACAAATCCCCGCTCCTCACCGACTTCTCTCCCGCCAGCCTCAACACCAACATCCCTGCAGTGGCAAATCTGGCCCAGTGACGGGCATAAAGTATCCCACCGAACTCCGCCACCAGTGGTGTGATATGGTCCGTTACCGGATCGACAATCTCCGCGACCACTTCACCTGGCCTGATAAGCGCACCCAGAGGTTTACGATGCAGAATCAGTCCCGACACCGGCGAGTGAACATATTCGCAACCCGCAAGCGGAGTAGGGGGATTTTTCAGCGCAGGCGACAGGGCGGATGTCCCTTCGATATGACGCTGTTTAATAATGCTGCTTTCATCAATGCTCGTTGCCACACCCGGAGCGCCGAGTCCGGTACCGCTCTCGTCAACGCCTACTACATCTTCACCGCCGCTGGCGACCGACACCAACTCATCACCGCCGATAACCGGTGCCGCGACCTCGACAGAAACGGCAGCCTCACTGGCGGTAATGTAGCCCGATTCCTGTAGCGCGCTGATAATCGCATCGGCATCCTGCTCCGCCTGCTCTGGTGACACGTCGCGCACGCCCCGAAGTTCAAGCGTCACAGGTAACAAGCCCTGCGGCATCGGAAATTGTTCGCCAAAGCGGTCAGCCAGCGTCAGCCAGGGTTCACAACAGGCTTCATCGAATGGCTCTCCGCCGGAAATTTGCGCCAGCAGTTGAACTTCACTGCCTAACCAGCGTGCCAGCGGTTCAACCTCCGGCCACGCATGAGGCGTGGTATACAGATGCGGCAGGGCTTCCCAGTCGCAATGCAGGTCGATCATTAAATCAGCCTGGCTGGCCATGCGCATCAGCGTGAAACGCTGTGCTTCAAGCTCCGTTTTGGGCACGGTATCACGGTAGTGGCGATCGATCGCATCGCGAATCAGCCGCTTGTTCTGGGTTTCGTTTGGCGTCAGGACAGTGGCCAGTTCATTAGCCAGCGACGCGCCAAGCGACGGAAACTTACGGTTAAAGTCTTGTCCGGTCTGGGTATGAAATCGCCCTAAATGGGTGCCATGCCAGTGCTGGCTGAGCGCCAGAGGATTAGAAACCGGGATGAGCGTAAACGACGCTTTCAACCGTCCGGCGGACTCCAGGGTTTGCAGACGCTGTTTCAAAAACCACGCGACAGCCATGCCGGGTATTTCATCCCCATGCAAGGCTGCCTGGATATAAACCTGTCGCGTAGGGTCATCGCCAAAATGAAAACTGATGATTTCACGCTGGGTGCCGAGAGAGGCGCTTAACAAGGGGTGATGTTGTTGGTACATACCGTGTTAATGTCCTTTTGTCGGTTCAGGGCAGCAAGCGCTGCCCATAAAGTCATTGAGTATAGCCCTGCAGAGGCCGAAGGGCGAAAATGCCCTTCATGACCTTACTTTTGAATGGAAATGTCGGTCGAGAAATAGTGCTTCTGAATCTTATCAAAGGTGCCGTTTTTCTTGATTTCATCAAAGGCATTATCCAGCGCCGTTTTCAGCTCGGTGTCATCTTTGCGCAGGCCAATAGCCGTGCCTGGACCGATAATGGGGTCCTGAACAATCGGGCCTGCGAGCGCAAAATCTTTGCCCTGCGGCTGCTTCAGAAAACCATTGGCGGCCTGCGCGGCATCGGTAAAGACTGCGTCAAGGCGTCCGGCTACTAAATCGCTTTCCACCTGAGCCTGATCGCCGTAAGGCACCACGGTGACGCCATGCGGCTGCCATTTGGCGCGGGCATAACGTTCCTGCACCGTGCCCTGTTCTACACCAACCGTTTTCCCTTTGAGCGACTCTGGCGTCGGTAACAGGCCAGAACCTTTGCGTGCGATAAGCTGAGTGTGGGTATCGTAAAGCGGCTGGGTAAAGTCGATTTGCTTCAAACGCTCTTCTGTAATGCCCATGTCAGACAGGATGGCATCGAATTTACGGGCTTTGAGTGCCGGGATCATGCCGTCGAACTGACTTTCCACCCACACGCACTTCGCCTGCATCTGTGCACACAGGGCGTTGCCTAAGTCGATATCGAACCCCACCAGTTTGCCCTGCGGGGTTTTTGATTCGAAAGGCGGATAGGTGGGATCGACGGCGAAGCGGACCTGTTCGATTTTTGCCTGTGCGCCGAACGCACAACCGGCAAGCACGGCCAGTGCCAGCGCAGCGCGCAGGCGGGTTTTGAGGGTTTTCGTTGCCATAGTTAAGATCTTCTGTTGTCGTAATGTTGTATTACGCAGAGTACCTTTCGACCGGGGTGATGGCAATTAGAGGATGATTTTCACAGTGTTAGCCCCACAAAGTGCACGGTAATCCTGGGTGTTCAGGATGACGGAGTGGTCCAGCACGCCCGCATTAAACGCAATCTCATCGTAACGTTCAAACAGCAGCGGATCGACTATCGGCAGCAAATCGGGATGAAAGCTGAATGGCGGAATAGCGCCAAATACACAGCCGGTAAGGCTGTCCACTTCCGCCGGTGAGGCGAGTGAGGCTCGGCGTCCGCCCACTGCCGCAGCCACTTTGGACAGGTCCGCCTGCTGGTCGGCCGGCAACACCGCCAGCACATGCTGTTTAACCCCATTGCCTTTGACATGGCACACCAGCGCCTTTGCACCCTGACCGACATCGGTGCCGCGGAGTTGTGCGACGGCTTCACATTTGCCGCTGGGCTGATGGGCGACCAGCCGGTAACGTGCCTGATGTTGATCGAGCAACGCGATCAATTTTTCATGGGTACTGAGCATCGGCTTTTCCGTTTTAATAAAAAAGGCGCCACCGCGCCTTTTTGTAACGCTGCTGCCCGCCTGACGGAGGAGCAGCAGAGAGGACAATCTACTTATGACGGGCGCGCAGATTACTGATAATCGTGCTGAAGTCTAACGCCTGGTCCTGCAGGAGTACCAGCAGGTGATAGATCAGATCTGAGGCTTCATTGGTCAGCTCTTCGCGATCGTTCACCGTCGCCGCCAGTGCGGTTTCGACGCCTTCTTCACCGACTTTCTGTGCAATGCGCTTGGTGCCGCTGGCATAGAGTTTCGCGGTGTAAGAGCTGTCCGGATCGGCGCTTTTACGTGATGCCAGCAGTTGTTCCAGCTGATAGAGGAACGTCCAGTCAGGGGCAGCAGGCGAGAAGCAGCTGGACGTACCAAGATGACAGGTTGGGCCAATCGGGTTCGCCAGCACCAGCAACGTGTCGTTGTCACAGTCCGGCGTAATGCTGACGACCTGCAAAAAGTGACCAGAGGTTTCACCTTTGGTCCACAGCCGGTTTTTGGTACGTGAAAAAAACGTCACGTTACCGTCCTGCAGGGTTTTCTTCAGCGCATCCTGGTTCATATAACCGTGCATCAGAACTTCGCCAGATACGCTGTGCTGGACGATAACGGGCATCATGCCTTGGGTCTTTTCCCAGTCTAACCGGGACAACTGTTGTTCAGTTAACACGCGCGAATCTCCACACCGTTGTCGATCAGAAAGCGTTTCAGCTCGCCGATATTAATAATCTGTTTGTGAAACACCGATGCCGCAAGGGCACCGTCAACGTTGGCCTGTTCAAAGGCCTCAAGGAAGTGGGCCATGGTACCTGCGCCACCGGAGGCGATAAGCGGCACCTTGCACACTTCACGCATTGTCTTTAGCTGTATCAGGTCATAGCCATTGCGCACGCCGTCCTGATTCATCATGTTCAGGACAATCTCACCTGCGCCAAGCTTCTGCACTTCCTGCACCCAGTCGCGCGTTTCCCACTGTGTGACGCGCGTCCGGGATTCATCGCCCGTGTACTGATTAACATGATATTTGCCGCTGGCATCATCAAACCAGGTATCAATGCCCACTACGATGCACTGCACGCCAAAGCGGTCGGCCAGCCGGGTGATCAAGGAAGGATCGGCTAGGGCAGGGGAGTTGATGGAGATTTTATCCGCACCAAACTCCAGAATCCGGGCTGCATCTTCCGGGGTTTTAATCCCGCCCGCCACGCAGAAAGGAATATCGATAACCTCAGCGACGCGTGAAACCCAGCTTTTATCCACCACACGGTCATCTGATGAGGCGGTGATATCATAAAATACCAGTTCGTCGGCCCCTTCTTCCGCATAGCGCTGCGCCAGCGGCACGATATCACCGATAATTTCATGATTACGAAACTGAACGCCTTTCACCACCTGACCGTCACGCACATCAAGACAGGGAATTATCCGTTTTGCCAGCATGCTATTGCCTCCGAAACCGTAAATTTACCTTCCAGCAGCGCACGCCCGACAATCACGCCCTGAACGCCACTGCCGCGTAAGGCGGCAATATCACTGAGTTCACCAATACCGCCCGACGACTGAAACGCAATCTGCGGAAAGCGCGCGGTCACTTCTTTATACAGTTCCACATTCGAGCCGCTGAGCGTACCGTCGCGGGAAATATCCGTGCAGAGGACATGCCTGAGGCCAACGGGCTGAAACTGTTCGATCACCTCTTCCAGCGTCACACCGGCCGCTTCCTGCCAGCCGCTGATGGCGATGTCTTTACGGTTCGCCGCATCAATACGGACGTCCAGCGCCAGCACGATGGCCTCGGGGCCAAATTCCTGAAACCAGGCTTTGACGTCCTCGGGCTGTTTAACGGCGGTTGAACCGACAACGACCCGGCTGGCGCCCGCATCCAGCAACGCTTTTACGTCATCCCGGGTACGAATACCACCGCCAACCTGCACGATCGCATTTACGCCGTTGAGCAGGTTTTTCAGTAAGGCAATCTGGCGTTTAGCCGGGTCTTTGGCACCGGTCAGGTCAACAAGGTGCAATACCGTTGCGCCCTGGCCTGCGTAGTCCTGCAAACGGGGCAGGGGATCGCTGCCGTAATCACGCTGTTGCGCATAATCACCCTGATGCAGGCGCACGACCTTGCCATCGATTAAATCTAATGCGGGGATAATCATTACATCTCCAGGAAGTTTTTCAGCAACTGTGCGCCCACTTTGCCAGAGCGTTCCGGGTGGAACTGCACGCCAAAGAAATTATCTTTCTGCACTGCGGCGGTAAAGGCCTGGCCATAGTGGCACTGGGCAATGGTGCTGGCGTTTACCGGCATGGCATAGCTGTGGACGAAGTAGAAATAGCTGCCTTCATCGATGCCGCGAAACAGATGATTTCCGGCCTGCGAGGTAATCTGGTTCCAGCCCATGTGCGGCAGCGGCAATCCCTGAGTATCCATCAGCGAAACCGGCTGGTCGATAATGCCCAGCGTCGGCACGCCGCCGTTCTCTTCGCTGTGGCTGCCCAGCAGTTGCATCCCCAGACAAATACCTAAGACCGGTTGCGTACAGGCTTTGACCAGCTCAATAAGCTCGCGCGCTTCTAACTGATTCATGGCGGCCTGCGCCGTGCCTACGCCCGGCAGAAACAGCTTATCGGCGCGCAGCACCACGTCAGGATGGCGGCTGACCTCTGGCGCGTAGCCCAGACGTTCAACGGCCCACTTTACCGATGACAGGTTGGCACAGCCCGTATCCAGGATCACCACGTTCATTAGAGCACTCCTTTCGAGCTCGGCAGGGTATTTCCCTCAACGCGAATGGCCTGACGCAGCGTACGGCCAAAGGCTTTGAACAAGCTTTCCACACGGTGGTGGTCGTTTTTACCTTTCGTCTTCAGGTGCAGGGTGCTCATCATGGCGTAGGACAGCGAACGGAAGAAATGTTCCACCATCTCCGTGCTGAGATCGCCCACGCGCTGGTAGCTGAATTCCGCTTTGAATTCGATATGCGGACGACCGGAAATATCCAGCGCGCAGCGTGCCAGGCATTCGTCCATTGGCAGCACAAAGCCAAACCGACCAATGCCGCGTTTATCGCCCAGGGCTTTCAGCAGTGCTTCACCCAGTGCCAGACCGGTATCTTCAACCGTGTGGTGATCGTCGATGTACAGATCGCCTTTTACTTCGATGTTCATGCGAAAGCCGCCGTGTACGGCAATCTGATCCAGCATGTGGTCAAAGAACCCCACACCGGTATTGATTTTGCTACCGCCTTCACGGTCCAGCCAGACCTCGACGCGCACCTGGGTTTCTTTGGTGTTGCGCTGTACCAGTGCATAGCGATCGCGTTGTGTCAGCTGTTGCTGAATGGCTTTCCAGTCCTGACCTTCTGTGCCGTAGCGAATGCCCTGAATGCCCATGTTCTCGGCCAGCTGAATATCGGTCTGACGATCGCCAATCACAAAGCTTTGCGTGATGTCGAGTGCGCCCTCTGCCAGCCAGGCTTCCACCATTTTGGTTTTTGGCTTGCGGCAGTCGCAGTGATCGTCTGGCTTATGTGGGCAGATCAAAATGTCGCTAAAGCGAATGCCCTGCGAGTTCAGGATCTGCATCATCAGATTGTGCGGGCCATCAAAATCGGCCTGAGGAAAACTGTCCGTGCCCAGACCGTCCTGATTGGTGATCATCACCAGCTGATAGCCTGCGTCCTGAAGCGCCAGCAGCGCGGGCACCACATCCGGCTCAAATGCCAGCTTATCCATGCGATCCACCTGAAAATCCTGCGGAGGTTCAGAGATAATCGTGCCATCGCGGTCAATAAAAAGGGTCTTCTGACTCATGCTTACTCCAGAGATAAGGCTTGCAGCGCGGCGATCAGGCGTTCGCACTCTGTTCGGGTTCCCACAGAGATACGCAGGCAGCCTGCAAGGCCGGGATTCTTGTTTTGGTCACGCAAAATAATGCCCTGATCCCACAAGGTTTTAAAGACTCGCGGCGAGTCAGTAAAGCGCACCAAAATATAGTTGGTTTCGCTGGGAAAAACCTGCTCTACGGCGCGAATCTGTGGTAACTGCTCAAACAGCCAGCGGCGATTGGCATTCAGCTCTTCCACGTGCTGGCGCATCAGGGCAACGCCTTCTTCGCTCAGGGCCTGGCCCGCGACGTCGGCGACCGGTGTGGCAAGCGGATAGGGCGCAATCACTTTCATGAGCAAATCGATGACCGGCTTATTCGCCAGGGTAAAGCCACAGCGCAGGCCAGCCAGCGCAAAAGCTTTCGATAAGGTACGCAGAATCACCAGGTGCGGATAATCCTTTAACCAGCCCGCGAGCGTCGCCTGGGGGCAAAACTCAATATAGGCTTCGTCCGCGACGACCAGCGCTTTTCCGGCGGTCATCGCCAGCAACTGACGGATATCGTCCTGATCAATCAGATTACCGGTGGGGTTATTCGGGCTGCACATGTAGACCACTTTCACACCGTCGAGCTGCTCGGCAATCGCGGGCAGGTTCAACTGCCAGTCTTTCAGCGCCGGAACGGTACGGTATTCAATGCCGATGGTTTCGGCACTGACGCTGTACATGCCATAGGTCGGTGGGCAGAAAAGAATGGCATCTTTCCCCGGCTCACAAAATGCGCGCATCAGCAGTTCAATGCCTTCATCTGCACCACGGCTGACCAGCACCTGCTCTGGCGTGAGACCGGCATAGGCCGCATAACGCGTGATCACCTGTTTCGGCTGGCATTCCGGGTAGCGATTCAGGGTTTGCTGCGACAGCTCAAAGGGCACCGGCAGCGGGAACTCGTTAGCGTTCAGCCAGACATCACCATTGCCGCCCAGGCGTCGGGCCGACTGATAGGGCGTCAGTGCCCGCACGTTAGCCCGTGCCAGCTGTTCAATATCCTGACTCATGCTTGCTCCTTGAGTGCGGCAACGCGCAACGTAACGGCATTTTTATGGGCATGCAGCTGTTCGGCCGCCGCCAGGGTTTCGATGGTCGCCGCCAGGTTCAGGAAGCCCTGCGGTGTCAGTTCCTGCACGGTCATGCGTTTCTGAAAGTCGGCCAGGCCCAGGCTGGAGCAGGTCGCGGTGTAGCCATAGGTGGGCAGCACGTGGTTGGTACCGGATGCATAGTCACCCGCTGATTCCGGCGACCAGTCTCCCAGAAAAACCGAACCGGCGCTGGTGATGTGTTCGACCAGATCCCGTGGCGCGCGGGTTTGCAGAATCAGATGCTCCGGGCCATATCGGTTGGAAATGTCGAGGCACTGTTGCATATCCTGAGCCACGATCAGACGGCTGCTTTCCAGCGCCTGCCGGGCAGTCGCGGCGCGTGGCAACTGGGCCAGCTGTTCTTCAACCGCGTCGGCGACGCGCTCAGCCAGCGACTGGGAAGGCGTCAGCAGAATCACCTGCGAATCGGGGCCGTGTTCCGCCTGTGACAGCAGGTCAGAGGCCACGAAAGCCGGTGTCGCACCTTCATCGGCAATCACCAGCACTTCCGACGGACCGGCGGGCATATCAATCGCCGCGCCATCAAGACGCTGGCTCACCTGACGTTTGGCCTCGGTCACCCAGGCATTGCCCGGGCCGAAAATTTTGTCCACCTTAGGAATGCTTTCCGTGCCAAAGGCCAGGGCGGCAATCGCCTGTGAACCACCAACCTGAAACACCTCTTCCACCCCGCAGAGCTGCGCTGCGTAGAGAATTTCATCCGCAATGGGCGGAGGCGAACACAGCACGACGCGACCGCAACCGGCAATGCGTGCAGGCGTCGCCAACATCAACACGGTAGAGAACAGCGGGGCAGAACCGCCAGGAATATACAAACCGACGGATTGTACCGGGCGCGTAATTTGCTGACAGCGCACGCCGGGCTGCGTTTCCACATCCACCGGCGGTAAGATCTGCGCACGGTGAAAGGTTTCAATATTGCCAATGGCTACTGCCATCGCCTGCTTCAGTTCGTCACCAAGACGATCGCTGGCGGCCTGAATCTGCTGCGGTGTGACGCGCAGCGTTTTTACGTCGACCTTGTCAAAGCGCGCGCTGAATTCACGTAACGCCGCGTCACCCTCGTCTTTCACCCTGACCAACACATCGCGCACAATCTGACTGATGCTGTCAGATGAGGAGAGTGCGGGGCGCGCCAGCAGCGCCTGTTGCTCCTCGCGGCTGCACGCTTGCCAGTTCACGGGCGTCATGATTTTGCTCATCGCTTACTCCAGCATTTTTTCGATTGGCAACACCAGAATAGAACTGGCACCCAGCGCTTTGAGTTTTTCCATGGTTTCCCAGAACAGCGTCTCGCTGCTCACCATGTGCATCGCCACGCGGCTGACATCGCCCGCCAGCGGCAGGACAGTCGGGCGTTCGGCACCCGGCAACAGGCTGATCACGTCTTCCAGACGCTCGCTTGGCGCGTGTAACATGATGTATTTCGATTCACGCGCTTTGATCACGCCCTGAATGCGGGTCATCATTTTATCGATCAGCTCCTGCTTGGCGGCTGGCATCTCGCCGTCGCGCTGAATCAGCACGGCTTTTGAGCGATAAATGACTTCGACTTCGCGCAGGCCGTTCGCTTCCAGCGTCGCGCCGGTGGAGACCAGGTCGCAGATCGCGTCGGCCAGACCGGCACGCGGTGCCACTTCTACCGAGCCGTTTAATAAACAGGATTTAAAGTTGACGCCTTGCTTGTCGAGATACTGTTTTAACAGGTGAGGATAGGAGGTGGCGATACGGGCATTGTTCAGGCCCTGCGGGCCACTGTACGCGTCGTCAACCGGCATGGCCAGTGACAGGCGGCAACCGCCAAAATCCAGGCGACGCAGCGTGAAATAACGCGGGTCTTCGCCCTGCGCGCGGCGGTTCAGCATCTCTTCTTCCAGCACGTTCTCGCCGATAATGCCCAGATCCACTACGCCGTCCATTACCAGTCCCGGAATATCGTCATCGCGCACCCGCAGGATATCAATAGGCATATTTTCCGCAAAGGCGATCAGACGCTGTTGCTGAAGATTAATTTTGATACCACAGCGTGCCAGCAGCTCGCGTGAATCATCGCTTAATCGACCTGATTTCTGCATAGCTATGCGTAAACGGCTATTGTCTAACATCGTTCCTGTCCCCTTGATTGACCTGTCCTGAATGATTGATTTGCGTCAGCCCATAAAAAAACCCCCGGAAGACGATCTTCCGGGGGTTCTCTTGCGTTCGCACCACTGGAAGATCCTAGACGTCTTCCAGCACACATCGCCTGAAAGACTAGTCAGGGTGATGGTGGTGATGATGGTTGAACTGAACGCGTGTCATAAAATTCTCGATAATGAAAAGTTATTCATTTGTGTGGAATTAACCTAACGAAGATAGTTGAAATTGGCAACTCTTTTTTAATGTTGTTATTCGCAAAGCGCCGAAACACTTTGAACTGGTTTGCAACTCAGCGGAGGCTTAAGATGAGAACATCTTGAAGTCTGCAGCAGGAGACAAAATGAAAAAGGTCGCAATAGTAGGACTGGGCTGGCTGGGCATGCCGTTAGCTACGGCGTTAACCGCCAGGGGCTGGCAGGTCACCGGCAGTAAAACCACGCCGGATGGCGTTGAGGCGGCCCGTCGCTGCGGTATCGACGCGTTTCAACTGGAACTGACGCCCGACCTTATCTGCGATGCGGAAGATCTGGACGTGCTGTTCGACGTTGACGCGCTGGTCGTCACCTTGCCCGCCAGCCGCACGGCAGAGGGCGGGGACGCTTACGTACAGGCGGTGCAAAACGTGGTAGACACGGCGCTGGCCCGTAACGTACCGCGTATTATCTTTACCAGCTCGACATCCGTCTATGGCGGCAGCTCAGGCATCAAAACCGAAAAAAGCGCCTTGCTACCGGAAACCACGGCGGGCAAAACGCTGGTGGAGCTGGAAAACTGGCTGCATGATTTACCTGGCACCAGCGTGGATATTCTGCGTCTGGCAGGGCTGGTGGGGCCAAAGCGTCATCCGGGACGTTTCCTGGCCGGTAAGCTGGCGCTGCCCAACGGTTCACATGGTGTCAATTTGGTTCACCTTGATGATGTGGTTGAGGCCATCCTGTTGCTGTTACAAACGCCTAAAGGCGGGCGCACGTTCAACCTGTGCTCTCTGAAACATCCGTCTCGTGCGCAGTTCTACCCCGGCGTCTCACGCCAGCTGGGCATGACGCCACCGACCTTTGCGCCTGAAGCCGGTGACGACAGCGGTAAGCTAATAGACGGTTCGCGGATTTGTCACGAGCTGGGTTTTGAGTACCGCTACGATGACCCGCAAAAAATGCCTCTGGAATAAGCCCGGTTTTCCCCTCGCCGGGCAATGAATGTAGAAACCGGCTGTCAGACGCCGAGCCTGTCGCGCAGCGCATACCAGGCTGCGCCCATTGCCGTCAGCGGCACTTTAAACCGCCGTCCGCCAGGGAAGGGCAGATGAGGCAGTCTGGCGAAAGCGTCAAAGCGTTCCGCATCGCCACGCAGCACTTCGCTGATCAGTTTGCCGGAGAGATGGGTTGCGGTGACGCCATGACCGCTGTCGCCCTGCATAAAATAGACATTGTTTTCCAGCCGACCAAACTGCGGCATACGTGACATCGTCAGCAGAAAATTGCCGCTCCAGGCGAAATCGAGTTTCACGTTATGTAACTGCGGAAAGGTGCGCAGCATCTTAGGGCGGATTATTTTCTCTACGTCGGCGGGTTCCCGCGCGCCGTAAATCACCCCGCCGCCGTAGAGCAGGCGGTTGTCAGCGCTCAGGCGAAAATAATCCAGCAGATAATTACAGTCCTCTACCGAATAATTATTGGGTAACAGCGCCAGGGCCTGATCGCGGGACAGCGGTTCGGTGGCAATAATCTGCGAGCCGCAGGGCATACTTTTTCGGCTCAGGCGCGGCTCCAGTTCGGAAGGTAAATAGGCATTACCCGCAAAAATCAGGAACGTGGCGCTGACTTCCCCCTGAGCGGTTTTCACCCGATTAGGTGAGCCATAGTTGACGCTTAACGCGGCGGACTGCTCATAAATGCGCCCGCCGTGACGGCGAATCGCTTCGGCTTCGCCCAGTGCCAGGTTGAGGGGATGCAAATGTGCCCCACGTTTATCGAGCAAACCGCCGACATAGCGTTCACTTGCCACTTCGCGCCGAATCCCACGTTCATCCAGCAGTTCAAGCTCATGATTACCATAGCGCGCCCATGCTGCTTTTTGTTTTGCCAGGTGCGCCATCTGACGGGCATTAAAGGCAGCAAAAATCCCGCCAGGCCGATAGTCGCAGGCAATCGCGTAACGATCGATGCGGTCACGGATGATATCACCGCCTTCAAACATCATGCTGCCCAGCATTTTCGCGGTATCGTTGCCGTAACGTTGCTCAATCACATCCACATCACGGCTGTAAGAGTTGACCGCCTGGCCGCCGTTACGGCCGCTGGCACCAAAGCCGACCCGTGACGCTTCAAGCAGGACCACATCGTAGCCGGCCTCGGTTAAAAACAGCCCGGCGGATAATCCGGTAAACCCCGCGCCAATGATGCAAACGTCACACTGAACGCTCTCCTGCAATACCGGCCAGGGCGCATGTGGATTCCTTGTCGCAGTGTAGTAATTTTCCACATAATTCATATTAAGCTCCTTGGCTGTCGACCCGGGTTAAAAATTAGCGGGCGTATGGGCGCTGACGATGCGACAAGGCACATCGGCAGGGTTGGTAAAACTGTGTGGCAGGCCCGTATCGATGACATAACTCTCACCGGCAGAGAGGTGAAATTGCTGACCGTTTATCTCCAGTACAATCTGACCTTCCAGCAGCGTGCCGGTTTCTTCACCCGCGTGGCGTAACTTTTCCCCGGTACTGGCACCGGGTTGATACGTCTCAAGCAGCATGCCCAGGGCTCGCCGGGTGGTGCCGTTATCAATCAGCTTCAGTGAAACGCCCTGGCTGCCGATCTCCAGCAGATCCCCAGCGCGCACTACCACTTTTGGTCCATCCTGCCCCTTCGGCTCAGAGAAAAACTCCGACAGCGACAGGCCATAGACTTTTAACAGCTTTTGCAGCGTACTGACCGCCGGGCTGACCTTGTCCTGTTCAATGGTGCTGATCGCGCTGTGGGTAAGACCAGCCAGTTCAGCAACGCGCCGTTGGGATAAGCCCATCGCCTGGCGAATCTGCGACAGGCGTCGCCCGGGAGCCTGGGTCGCATCGCTCATTGTTGCTTTTCCCGTTTGTAGAGATGCGCGGCCTGAATAAAGCCGTTAAACAGCTGAAAGGAAGGCGTCGCGGGTTTCAACTGCCACTCTGGATGCCACTGCACGGCCAGCGCGAAAGGATGTCTGGCCAGGCTTATGGCCTCAATCAGTCCGTCCGGCGATCGGGCTTCAATGCGCAGCTGAGGCCCGGCTTCACGAACGCCTTGATGATGCACCGAGTTTACGCTTAACGGCGCAGTACCCAGCAGCGCGGCCAGTAATCCGCCGGGTTCAATATTGACGTCGTGAGCGGGAGCGTACTGCTGGAGGAGCGGGGCATCATCATCATCGTGATGGCGCTGAAACTGGGGATGCTGATTAAGGTGACGATAAAGTGCACCGCCGTTAGCCACCACCAGCTCCTGCATGCCGCGGCAAATGCCAAATAACGGCAGCTGTTTGCCCACGGCGTGCGTAATCAGGTTAAAGGCCAGACGATCCCGTCCTGCATCTGCGTCCGGTTCCTCGCCTTCTTCACCATACAGCCAGGGTTCAAGGTTGCTTGGGCTGCCGGTCAGTAAGATGCCGTCCAGTGCAGCCATAGCGTTTTCTAATAGATGCGGGGCAGCCATAAGCTGATGAGGCAGAGCGAGCGGCGCGCCACCGGCGATAACGACAGCATCAAGATATTTATTATGCACCGACTGGACGGGATGACCCTGGTGATGAGTCTGGCACATCACTACGCCAATCAACGGCTTGTCAAAAATAATGCCCATGCTTCCCCCTCAACAGCTGTTCAAAATATTTGACGAAAAGGGCATAACTGACGGTTAAGTGTGCAATATTTTGTCAATCTAGCAACCCATCGCTGAATCTTCAAACAGATTTGTTACATTTGCACACTTTTTGTGTTAGCGCTATGTTAGAGGTGTGGCCGTT
This sequence comes from Pantoea sp. Fr+CA_20, assembly GCF_024520835.1. Taxonomy (NCBI): domain Bacteria; kingdom Pseudomonadati; phylum Pseudomonadota; class Gammaproteobacteria; order Enterobacterales; family Erwiniaceae; genus Pantoea; species Pantoea sp. Fr+CA_20. The sequence goes on along the minus strand of NZ_JALNPN010000002.1, from coordinate 418,314 downwards.
TTTTTGAGCATTACGCACTCCCATTTTGTGGTTAAAGGCGGATGAAATCATGACTAACCTGGTAGAAGTAGAAGACTTCACGTTGCACAGTGAAGAGAGACGAACCAGCGCGTTCCAGCAAGAAGTTAAAAACTGGCTGGAGCGCCACCCTGAAACGCAGTACGTTGATATTTTACTGAATGATTTAAATGGTGTTTTTCGTGGTAAGCGCATCCCGGTTTCCGCGTTAGCGAAGCTGGAGAAAGGCTGCTACTTCCCCGCTTCTGTGTTTGCCATGGATATTCTTGGCAACACCGTTGAAGACGCCGGGCTGGGACAGTCTCTCGGCGAGCCCGATAATCTTTGCCTCCCCATTCCGGATACGCTCGTTCCCTCTGCCGCCGATCCGCAACACATTGCACAACTGCTGTTAACCATGTGCAACCAAGATGGCACTCCCTTTGACGTTGAACCCCGAAATGTCCTGAACCGGCTGTGGCAACAGCTGCGTAACCGAGGGCTTTTTCCGGTGGTAGCGGTAGAGCTGGAGTTCTATCTGGTCGATAAAAAGCGCGATGCCGAAGGCTTTATTCAGCCGCCCTGTGCGCCGGGCAGCGACGAGCGCAATATGCAGAGCCAGGTCTATTCTCTGGACAACCTTGATCACTTCTCCGATGTACTACGGGATATCGACACGCTGGCCCGCCTGCAGGGGATTCCAGCCGACGGCGCGCTGGCAGAAGCCTCGCCTGGGCAGTTTGAAATCAACCTGCACCATACACGGGACGTACTGAGCGCCTGCGACCACGCCATTCAGCTTAAGCGCCTGATTCGTCAGGTGGCTGAAAATCACGGCATGACGGCGACCTTCATGGCGAAGCCCTATGAGGACTATGCAGGCAGTGGCATGCACGTGCATATCAGTATGCTGGATGCGGCCGACCATAATGCCTTTGCCTGCGACGACGGCAGCGACTCACCGCTGCTGAAGCGCACCCTGGCCGGCATGATTGATTTAATGCCGGCTTCCATGGCGCTACTGGCACCGAACGTGAATGCCTACCGCCGTTTTGTACCGGAAGCCTATGTGCCGTTACAGGCATCCTGGGGCCATAACAACCGCACGGTGGCGCTGCGCATCCCCTGTGGCGATATAGAAAGTCGTCGTATTGAGTATCGGGTTGCCGGGGCGGATGCGAATCCGTATCTGGTGATGTCAGCGATTTTAGCCGGGATGTTGCACGGTCTTGATACGCCGCTCTCCTTACCGCAGCCGGTAAAAGGTAACGGTCATGAGGCAGAAGGGCTGGCATTACCGATACGGCAAAGTGATGCCCTTTATGAATTTGAAAACAGCAACCCTTTACAAAAGTTACTGGGTGAGAAGTTTGCCAAAGTGTGGTTTAGCTGTAAAAATTATGAACTAATGCAGTTCGAAAGGTTAATCACTTCCACGGAAATTGATTGGATGTTAAAGAACGCCTGATTAATATTTTGCATTCTATGCGACAACGTCTTGAAATAATGCGTTGGGTTGGGGCAAAATACGCCCCCTGCAAATTCAGAACATAACCGACGCTCACCGCGCCGGTTATTTTTTTGCACGTTATCACAGAGTGAATTTTCGCTGACACAACCGAGGCCGGGCGCGTACCCGGATAGATAAACACTGAAAACACGCATTGGCGTGAGATAGAGGATGTAAAGATGGGGATGTTTAATACTCTACCGGCTCAGGCTGGTACACGTTTTCGTGACGACTACGGCGCCGCGCTTGCCGCAAACCTTACTCCCTGTCGCTTAATGCGCAGTATCCTTGTGAGTCAACCCAGTCAGGTTGCTGCGCAAGGAGGACTGAAGCATGTCGCTTAATACCTCTGCTGCACCACAACGTGCTCAACTGAAAAAAACGCTGACGTTACTGCCGGTTGTCATGATGGGCTTAGCCTACATGCAGCCGATGACCCTGTTTGATACCTTTGGGATTGTCTCGGGTCTGACCGACGGTCACGTTGCTACCGCTTATGCTTTCGCCCTGATTGCGATTCTGTTCACTGCCGTGAGTTACGGTAAGCTGGTACGCCGCTTCCCATCTGCGGGCTCCGCTTATACCTACGCTCAAAAGGCAATCAGTCCGCATGTCGGCTTTATGGTGGGCTGGTCATCGCTGCTGGACTATTTGTTCATGCCGATGATTAACATCCTGCTGGCAAAAAACTATTTTGAAACCCTGGTGCCAGGTATCCCGTCGTGGATTTTCGTGGTGCTGTTGGTCGGCTTTATGACGCTGTCCAACCTTAAGGGCATCAAAACCGTTGCCAACTTCAACAGCGTGATTGTGATCCTGCAGGTTGTGGTGATGGTCGGGATTACGGCCATGGTGATTTACGGTGTGGCGCACGGTGAAGGCGCGGGAACCGTGGTCAGCAGCAAGCCGTTCTGGTCGGAGAACGCCCATGTGGTGCCGATGATTACGGGGGCGACCATTCTGTGTTTCTCGTTCCTGGGCTTTGACGGCATCAGCTCGCTGTCGGAAGAAACCAAAGATGCAGAACGGACCATTCCGCGTGCGATTTTCCTGACCGCGCTGATTGGTGGCCTGATGTTTATCGTGGCGTCTTACTTCCTGCAGCTGTACTTCCCGGACATCTCGCGCTTTAAAGAGCCGGACTCCTCACAGCCTGAAATCATGCTGTACGTGGCGGGTAAAGCGTTGCAGGTCGGTATCCTGGTCTTCTCTGTGGTCACGGTACTGGCTTCCGGTATGGCGGCGCACGCGGGTGTTTCACGTCTGATGTATGTGATGGGCCGTGATGGTGTCTTCCCGGAGCGTTTCTTCGGTTATATCCATCCCAAATGGCGCACGCCGTCCCTGAACGTGATTCTGGTCGGCGCCGTGGCGCTGATGGCGATTAACTTTGACCTGGTCACCGCCACCGCGCTGATTAACTTTGGTGCGCTGGTGGCCTTTACCTTCGTGAACCTGTCGGTGATCGCGCAGTACTGGGTACGTGAAAAACGTAACAAAACCCTTAACGATCACTTCCAGTATCTGGTTCTGCCGATGCTGGGCGCGCTGACCGTGGGTGCGCTGTGGGTAAACCTGGAGCAAAGCTCAATGGTGCTGGGCCTGATCTGGGCTGCCATTGGTATTATTTATCTGGCGTTTGTGACCCGCAGTTTCCGCAATCCTGTTCCGCAGTTTAGCGAAGAAGTGTAAGACCCTGGCCCTGTTCTGTTCCCGATGACGGGAGCAGAGCAGGGCAGCATCCATTCAGTTTTCCCGCGCGATCACCAATTCCCAGCTCCCCGTACTCAACGCTTCGCGTCCCGTCGCATTCAGCTGACTGTCGGTAATAATGACATCGAACGTCTCCAGCGGTAAGGCCAGCCAGGTGGCGATTTTGTCGTATTTAGAGCTGTCACTGAGCAGCACGCGTTTGCTGCTGACGTCACATACCGCCTGCTTCACCGCCACTTTATCTTCGTCCGGCGTAAACAATCCACGCAGTCCCCAGCTTGAGGTGGAAACAAACGCAATATCGATTGCCAACTGGCGCAGGCTGCGCGCTGCCGCATCGCCAATGCAGGAGCGATTATCGCGACATACTGTGCCGCCGGTATGAATGACCCGACAACGACTTGTCTCCATCAGCAAATTGGTCACCATAAAATCATTGGTCACCACTAACAAATCGTCCCGCTCGGCGATTTCCCGTGCCAGTGCCAGCATGGTGGTGCCGGCATCCAGATAAATACAGCTGTTGCGCGGAATATGCTGGGCCGCCAGTCGTCCTATCGCCTTCTTCTGCTCATTGAACAGGGCCGTCTTGGTCAGATGCGAGGGTTCACTGGCCAGCCGGTTAGCGGAACGCACGCCACCCGACACCGACAGCACCGCGCCTTGCTCTTCCAGCTTTTGCACATCGCGGCGAATGGTCATATGTGACACGCCAAACCGCTCCGTGAGCTCGGCAATGCTCATGACGCCGCGCTCTGCCACCAGAGCCAGGATCTGTTGATGACGCTCAACGGGGATCATAACAACCTCGATTTATCATTTTTTCACATTGTAGAGCATCGGCTCACGAAGACACACGGAAATTTTAACGCGGTTTCCCCCGCTGAACCGGCTGTTAAAGGCGCTGATCGGTCAGGGCTGACGCATTCCCAGTGTGAATAAATGTTTAACATCGATCCTTTTGCGTTAATTTATGTGAATTAAGGCACGTTTTTGTGCGCACTTTATTGGCACTATTAACAACAGAAATCAAAAGTTCACTTAATTTAACAACGGAGGCCACCGATGCCAGTTTCGCAAGTCTGTGTCATAGGCTTAGGTTCAATGGGAATGGGCGCGGCGCAGTCGTGTATCCGGGCAGGGCTGTCAACGTGGGGCGTCGATCTGAATCCGCAGGCGCTGGAGACACTGCGTCAGGCTGGCGCGCGCGATGCGCAGACCTCAGCGCACGCGTTTGCTGAGCAGCTTGATGCCGTGCTGCTGCTGGTGGTCAACGCGAAGCAGGTTAACGCCATCCTGTTTGGCGAAGAGGGGCTGGCTGCCAGGCTTCGACCCGGCACGGTGGTCATGGTCTCCTCAACCCTGTCTGCCCAGGATGCAAAGCAAATCGAACAAGGGCTGGCTGACCATCAACTGTTGATGCTGGACGCGCCGGTGTCAGGCGGTGCCGCCAAAGCCGCGACAGGCGACATGACCGTCATGGCGTCAGGCAGCGATGCGGCATTTGCGGCGTTGCAGCCGGTGCTGGACGCGGTGGCGGCGAAGGTTTACCGCGTCGGGAGCGAAATCGGTCAGGGTTCCACGGTCAAGATCATTCATCAGCTTCTGGCTGGCGTGCATATTGCCGTCGGGGCCGAAGCGATGGCGCTGGCCGCCCGCGCCGGGATTCCACTGGATACGATGTATGAGGTAGTCACCAATGCCGCAGGGAATTCGTGGATGTTTGAAAACCGCATGCGCCACGTTGTTGACGGCGATTACCGCCCAACCTCAGCGGTCGACATCTTTGTGAAAGACCTGAATCTGGTCGCCGATACTGCGCAAGCCCTGCATTTCCCGCTGCCGCTGGCGTCCACCGCACTCACTATGTTCACCGAAGCCAGCAATGCCGGTTTTGGGCGCGAGGATGACAGCGCGGTCATTAAAATCTTCAGCGGGATTACGCTGCCGCAGCGCCAGGAGAAAGCATGATGCGCTTAGGTGTGATTGCCGATGACTTTACCGGCGCAACCGACATTGCCAGCTTTCTGGTGCAAAACGGCCTGTCCACGATTCAGTTTAACGGCATCCCTCAGGAGGACGCGCCGTCTGATGCGCAGGCCATTGTGATCAGCCTTAAGTCACGTTCCTGTCCGGCTGATCAGGCGGTAGCACAGTCGCTCAACGCGCTGCGCTGGCTGCAACAGCAAGGCTGTGAACGTTTTTATTTCAAATACTGTTCCACCTTCGACAGCACGCGCGGCGGCAATATTGGCCCGGTCACCGATGCGCTGCTGGCTGAGCTGAATGAGACGCAAACGGTAATCTGTCCGGCCCTGCCGGTGAACGGTCGCACCGTCTATCAGGGCTATCTGTTTGTCGGTGAACAGCTGCTGTCCGACTCCGGCATGCGTCATCATCCGGTCACGCCAATGACTGACAGCAATCTGCTACGGCTGATGGAAAGTCAGAGTACGGGAACAGCCGGTCTCATTTCTGCCGCCACCGTGGATCAGGGTGCCATGGCGATAAAGCAGCAGCTGGATCAACTGCGCGAGCAGGGCGTTAACTATGTGGTGATTGATACGCTCAGTGAGCAGCATCTGTTAGCACAGGGCCAGGCGCTGCAGGACAGGCGGCTGGTTACCGGTGGCTCCGGGCTGGCGATTGGGCTGGCACGTCAGTGGTCAGGCGACAGCGGCGATAAACGTCAGGCGCAGCGTGCCGGTTATCCGCAGGGTGAGCGGGCCGTCGTGCTGTCCGGCTCCTGTTCACAGATGACTCATCGCCAGGTCACGGCCTATCAACAGCAGGCACCAGCCCAGGCGATCAGCGTCGAGCGTTGTCTCAGTGATGAACATTACGCACAGGTGCTTTGTGACTGGGTCGCAGAAAATAGCGATGGACCGCTGGCCCCGATGTTATTTGCCACCGCTGAGGCCCAACAGCTGCAGTCGATCCAACAGCAATATGGCGCGCAGCGCAGTAGTGAAGCGGTAGAGCAGCTGTTTGCGCAGGTGGCCCGGGAACTGCAATCCCGCGGCTGGCAGCGTTTTATTGTCGCGGGCGGCGAAACCTCGGGCGTGGTCGCCCAAAGCCTGGGCGTCACCGCGTTTCATATTGGCCCGGTGATCTCGCCAGGTGTTCCCTGGGTCAGAGATATACAGCAGCCGCTGTCGCTGGCGCTCAAATCCGGTAATTTTGGCGACGAGCACTTTTTCCGTCGCGCGCAAACGGAGTTTCCCCATGACTGAACAACAGGCCCGTGAAGAGATGGTCAAACTCGGTGCGTCGTTCTTCCAGCGCGGTTATGCCACCGGGTCAGCCGGCAACCTTTCCCTGCTGCTGGACGACGGCAATCTGCTGGCAACACCCACCGGCTCCTGCCTGGGAGCGCTGGATGCCAGCCGTCTGTCAACGGTCACGTTACAGGGGGAATGGCTTGGCGGGGATAAGCCCTCAAAAGAAATCGCCTTTCACCGGGCGCTCTACCTGAACAATCCGGACTGCCAGGCGGTCGTTCATCTGCACTGCCACTACCTGACCGCGCTGTCGTGCCTGCAAAATCTGGACAGCCAGAACTGCATCCGCCCGTTCACGCCCTACGTGGTGATGCGGGTGGGCGATGTGCCGGTTGTGCCTTACTACAAACCCGGCGACGTGCGACTGGCGGAAGATCTGGCACAGCTGGCACCGCGCTATCGTGCGTTTTTGCTGGCTAACCATGGCCCGGTCGTGGTGGGTAAATCTCTGCAGGAAGCCGCGGACAATACCGAAGAACTGGAAGAGACCGCGCGCCTGATCTTTACCCTGGGCGATCGGGCGATCCGCTATCTCAGCGCTGACGACGTCGCTGAACTCAGGAGCCGATAATGCCAAAGTTTGCAGCCAACCTGTCTACCCAGTTCAACGAGGTGCCGTTCCTGCAGCGCTTTGCCGCCGCTGCACAGGCCGGATTTGAGGCGGTGGAGTTTCTGTTCCCTTATGATTATCCGGCTGAGCAGCTAAAACCGCTGCTGGATGACAACGGCCTAAAGCTGGTGCTGTTCAATACGGCACCGGGCAACGTTGCGGCTGGCGAATGGGGCGTCAGCGCTATCCCAGGCCGGGAAGCGGAGGCACGGGCCGATATCGACAGCGCACTGGCCTACGCGCTGGCGCTTGACTGTCCCCAGGTGCATATCATGGCGGCCACCGTACCGCCGGGTGCGGATCGCCAGCAGTACGTTGATACCTTTGTCAGCAATATGCGTTACGCCGCTGAACGCTTCGCACCCCATAACATCAGGCTATTAATCGAAGCGTTAAATCCCACGACGAAACCGCGCTATCTGTATGCCAGCCAGTATCAGACGCTGGAGATGGTCGACCTGATCGACCGCCCCAACGTGTTTACCCAGCTTGATCTGTTCCATGCCCAGATCGTGGACGGCAACCTCAGCCATCTGATTCGCCATTACGCGGGACGTTACCGCCACGTGCAGATTGCCGCGGCCCCCGACCGCCATGAACCGGACGAAGGGGAGATCAATTATCCCTGGCTGTTCCGCTTACTGGATGAGGTGGGATATGACGGCTGGATCGGCTGTGAGTATATCCCGCGCGGGGACACCGTTCAGGGGCTGAACTGGTTCTCGCCCTGGGCAAAAAACCGCTAAGGAATTGATAAACATCACACCGGTGTGTCAGCACCGGTGCAGTTCTGGTCGTCTTTTATACGCACCAGCATCAGGTTGAGCTGTAACCAAAAATCCTAAAAAAGATAATTTACTCTGAGGTTTACCATGACGACTGCGTTGCTGTTAGCCATCGCGACCGCCAGCATTGTGATTCTGCTGCTGCTGGTCATTAAAGCCAAAGTGCACCCCTTTGTCGCGCTACTGATTGTCAGCCTGCTGGTGGCGATAGCGACCGGTATCCCGGCTGAAAAAATCATGGAGACGATTATCAGCGGCATGGGCGGGCTGCTGGGCCATATCACCATTATTATTGTGCTGGGTGCCATGCTCGGGGCCATTATCGAAGCCTCCGGCGGAGCGGAGTCGCTGGCCCAACGCTTCAGTAAAACCCTGGGCCTGAAACGGACCGTTGCCGCCTTGACGATGGCGGCGTTTATTCTGGGCATCCCGGTCTTTTTTGAAGTGGGCTTTATTATCGTTATCCCGTTGATCTACGGCTTTACCAAGGTGGCTCGGGTTTCCCCCTTAAAGTTTGGCCTGCCGATGGCCGGGGTGATGTTAACGGTGCATGTGGCATTGCCCACTCATCCGGGTGCGGCGGCGGCGGCAGCGATTTTGCACACCGATATGGGCTGGCTGATGCTGCTGGGGATTCTTATCTCTGTTCCGGTTGGTATTTTAGGGTATTACGTCGCCCGGGTGATGAATCGCCGTCAGTATCATCTGTCAGTCGAGGTGCTGGAACAGTTACAGATGGCGAAGCCTGAAGGTGCCAGCAAGAAAAATGAGCCGGCCCCACCGGGCGCATTGACCATCAGTGGCCTGATCGTGGTTCCCATTGTTTTAATTGTGCTGGGCACGTTGTCGCACTCACTGCTGGCGCCAGACAGCCTGCTGGGGAAAGTGATGACGGTCATTGGTACGCCACCTGTTGCGCTGTTGATTGCATTAGGGCTGGCTGCCTGGCTACTGGGCATCCGCCGTGGCTGGAGCAAAGATAAGCTGGAAGACCTGACCGGGCGGGCGATTCCGGGATCGGCCAGCGTGATTCTGGTTGCGGGCGCAGGGGGCGCTTTTGGTAAGGTGCTGGTGGAGTCCGGCGTAGGTAAAGCGCTGGCCCTGGCGCTGGAAACACTGCACCTGCCGTTAATCCCTGCCGCCTTTATTCTGTCACTGGCGCTGCGCGCCTCTCAGGGATCGGCCACCGTCGCGATTCTCACCACCAGTGGCTTACTGACGCAGGCCGTCGGCGGCATTGATGATGTGCATCGGGTGCTGGTGACGCTGGCAATTTGTTTCGGTGGGCTTGGGCTGTCTCACGTTAACGATGCGGGCTTCTGGGTGGTGACCCGCTATCTGGGCCTGTCGGTGGCGGATGGGTTAAAAACCTGGACGGTACTGACGACCCTGATGGGGCTGTGCGGTTTTGCTCTGACCTGGGCGCTGTGGTGGGTGATCTGATGCGTTGGCCGGGAAAGGCGATTGGCTTTCCCCGGCCAGTCTGAGCGTCAGGACACCAGTTCCTGCGCATACCGATACAGCGCTTTCAACTGTGCCACTTTTTCCTGGTCGCTTTCATGCAGGCTGGCCAGGGATTCCAGCTCCATCAGGAAGGACTGCACCTTCTCCGGGTTCAGCACCTCGCGTCGATGCTGCAGCCAGCGCTGCTGCTCGGCATCATCCAGCGTGCCCGGAAAATTACGTGCCCGGTAGCGAAACAGCAGCTTAGCCACGCGTGGGCTGTCAAACGTCAGGTCCAGCGCGGGCAGATTCGCCGGTGCTGTCTGGCGAATAATGTTCATGCCCGCCCGATCGGCATCGCTAAAGAAACCATCATAGAGCTGAGTGTCGACATCATCCGACGGCGTGAAGGGGTCTGCATCGGCAAAGATCGCCACCAGTTTTTCACGCACCTCGGGATGTTGCCGCAGCGTCGCCAGGTTATCCAGGCTGAACTGACGATCGATACCCAAACGCTCGGCATCTTCAGGTCGCAGGGTATTCGCCGGTGCCAGCACGGGACACTTATTGATATGTACCAGCTTAACGGGAACGGCTGCCAGATCGCCGAGATCGCTTTTGCGCGTATACAGACGCGCGCGCAGGCTGTCGGCATCCAGCGCCAGTAGCGGCGTGATGTCCCCGGCCAGATCCACCACGATGAGCGCATTACGGTTGTCGGGATGCCAGGCGAGCGGCACCACCCAACTGGTATTGCCGCGCGCCGCGCCAAACATACCGGAAACGTGCACCAGCGGTTTCATTTGGGGGATGTCGACCAGCTGAATGAGTTTGTTTTTGTTGCGATGCGTAAACAAAAACTCAAACAGTTTGGGCTGTTTCTCTTTAACCAGTTTTGCCATGGCAAGTGTGGCGTACACATCTGACATCGCATCATGGGCGTTTTCATGGGCCACGCCGTTGGCTTTGGTCAGGTGCTCCAGCCGGAAGCTGGGAAAGCCGTCTTCATTTTCTGGCCAGTTAATGCCTTCGGGCCGCAGCGCATAGCAGGCGCGCATCACGTCCAGTAAATCCCAACGGGAGTTACCGTTCTGCCAGCTCCAGCCATAGGGATCGTAGAAGTTGCGGTAAAAAATATTCCGCGTCACCTCATCGTCAAAACGTACGTTGTTGTAGCCCACCACGCAGGTTTGCTCTGTGGTGAACAGGGCATGAATACGGGCGGCAAATTCAGCCTCGCTCACGCCTCGTGAGGCGGCAATTTGCGGCGTAATGCCGGTGATCATCACCGCTTCGGGCTGGGGCAGGTAATCATCCGGAGGACGGCAATAGAACACCTCTGGCTCGCCAATCGGATTGAAGTTGCTGTCGGTACGTAAACCGGCAAACTGCGCCGGACGATCCAGGGATGGACTGGTGCCGAAGGTTTCGTAATCGTGGAACAAGAAAGTTAATTCAGAGGCGGGCACGTCGCTGTCCTGTCTGCAAAAAATCAATGTTCAGGATAGTCTTCTGCGCGCTTCAGTACAACCGTGCAGGGCAATGCTGCGTAACGGCGCGCAGCAGTTCATATTTTTTTTCAATTTATTTAAACCTTATTAAGGCTTTTGCCGTAAAACGTCCGGCTGTTCCCGTCTGTTTTATTTGCGCAACTAAGGATGAAGTGTTGAAAAGGCGTCTGTTAATTACCGTAACTGTTTTTTGGGCTTCGCTGGCACAGGCCGACGATATGCCGTTTCCCGTGACGCCACCGGCGATTGATGCCGCGTCATGGGTGCTGATGGATGCCACCACGGGGCAGGTTCTTACCGCGGGCAACCCCGACGAGCGCCGCAATCCTGCCAGTCTGACCAAACTGATGACCGGTTATGTGGTCGATCGCGCGATCGATCAAAAGAAAATTACCCGCGACGATATGGTCACCGTGGGCAAAGATGCCTGGGCTGCGGGCAATCCGGTCTTCAAAGGTTCCTCGCTGATGTTTCTTAAGCCAGGCGATAAACTGACTGTGCGCGACCTGAGCCGTGGCGTCATCATCGACTCAGGCAATGACGCCTGCGTGGCGCTGGCCGACTACGTCGCCGGGAGCCAGGACAATTTTGTTAAGCTGATGAATCACTACGTTGAGAAACTGGGCCTGGCAAATACCCATTTCGAAACCGTCCACGGTCTGGATGCACCAGGACAATTCTCCAGCGCGCGGGACATGGCAAAACTGTCCCGCGCCATTATCAGCGGCGAGCCAGATTTCTATGCCATGTACCGTGAGAAAACCCTGTCCTGGAATGGCATCACCCAGAACAACCGTAATGGCCTGCTGTGGGATAACAACCTGCATGTCGATGGTCTGAAAACGGGCCATACCGAAACGGCCGGGTTCAACATTGTGGCCTCGAATGTGGTCGGCCAGCACCGTCTGATTGCCGTGATCATGGGCGGTAAAAGTGCCAAAGGGCGCGAAGAGCAGGCCCGCAAGCTACTGGTCTGGGGACAGAATACCTTCGACACGGTGCAACTGTTCCATGCCGGTAAGAAAATTGGCAGCGAGCATGTCTGGTATGGTAATCCGCACCAGGTGGAAGTGGGCACGGCAGAGGACGTCTATCTGTCGCTACCGCGCAGTGAAATCCCGAACGTCAAAGCCAAATACGTCATTCAACGTACCGATCTGGAAGCGCCGCTGAAAGCCAATGAAAACATTGGGGAAATCCAGGTGATGGACAAAGATAAGCAGATTGCCAGTTATCCACTGGTGGCGCTCAGCGCTGTAAACGAAGCGGGCATAGTTAGCCGCCTCTCTGACTATCTGAAACGTAAGTTTTAATCTCACGCAACGCGCACCTGCCTGTCGGGCAGGTGCCGGGCGATCGCCTGCCTCAGGACCGCCTGGCCACCTGAGCGGTTAATTTTGCTGATTTACGGTCACGGGTCGGAGATAATGGCCCATTGCTTCAGGCATTCACTAAAATATTGACGGCGCGCCAGGACTGACAGGGCGCATCGCGTAGAATCACCTTTTTACCAGCGGACAGCCACCTTGCGCTCTGATAAGCCCATCTCAAATCTGGAATTCTGGTTGTATCGTCATTACCGCAGCGTGCACGGTCTGCGCATCGCGGTCGCGTTTCTCTTTGCTTTTTTATTTGTCCGCATCACTGAAATCCCCGAAGGCACCTGGCCACTGATTACGCTGGTGGTCGTCATGGGGCCGATCTCGACGTGGGGCAATGTGTTTCCCCGCGCCATTCAGCGCATTGGTGGCACGATTGCCGGTTCCATTTCGGGATTAATCGCGCTAAAGCTGGAGATCATTTCGCTGCCGGGCATGCTGGCATGGTGCGGGCTGATTATGTTTATCAGCGGCTATCTGACCCTGGGGAAACATCCCTATATGGCGTTGTTGATTGGCATCACGCTCTGCGTGGTGGTGGGCGCGCCGATGGGGGATTTCACCGTTGCCATGTGGCGCGGCGGCGATGTGATTTTAGGCTCGCTGCTGGCGCTGATATTTACCGCCGTCTGGGCGCAACGCGCGTATATTCACTGGCGTATCCAACTTTCGGATACGCTGGGCGAGATGGCAAAAATCTATCATGCGGGGTTTTCGGCCAACCTGGTGGACAAGCCGCGACTGAACAAGCCGTTTGGTAAACTGCTCACCAGCGTGATCAAAATGCGGGCTTTGCTGGAGCCGTCCAGTAAGGAAACGCGCATTCCCCGTTCGGTGTTTGAAGCGATTCAGACCATTAACCGTAATATGGTGTACACCATTGAGATGCAAATTAATGCCTGGTGGGCATCGCGGGAAAGCCATCTGATTATGCTGAACGCCCCGGCACTGCGTCGTACCCAGCAGATGACGGAAAACGCGTTACGCACCTTATCGGTGATGGCGGTGAAGGGGGAAACCTATGACATTATTGCTGCCAACCATGAGTTAACAGAAATCGTCAAAGAACTTAAGCAGTTGATCGCCGACGGCAGCGACCGTCTGGAGGAAACGCCGATTTATGGCTATGTCTGGCTGAGTCTGGAGCTGGCGAAGCAGCTGGAGCGCATGACCGATTTGATGCGTCTGGCGCTGCGTAAATAATCACCTCAGACAATGACTTAATGCGAAACCCGGTTTTTTTGCGCTAAGATAAGAGCCAGTCCGAATTTAGCTGTGAGAATTGCCCATAAGGCTGGCTAGCCGCTAAGCTGATCGTTTTGACTCTCTCCCTGCTTTAGCAGGCTTAAAGAAAGGTGCCATCATGGAAAATGCCAAGCAATCATTTCAGGACGTACTTGAGTTTGTGCGTACGTTTCGCCGCAAGAACAAACTGCAGCGTGAAATTGTCGATAATGAGAAGAAAATTCGTGACAACCAAAAGCGCGTACTGCTGCTGGATAACCTGAGCGAATACATTAAACCCGGCATGAGCGTTGAGGCGATTCAGGAAATCATCGCCAGCATGCGTGCTGACTATGAAGATCGCGTTGATGAATACATCATCAAAAATGCTGACCTGTCTAAAGAGCGCCGTGAGCTGTCTAAAAAGCTCAAGACGCTGGGCGTGGGTGAGACAAAAGCGCCATAATGGCGCGCCGGTAGCGCAGACCGTCCGTTACCGATATCACGGGCCCGCTGCAACCCTCAGGTTGGGCGGGCTTTTTTGCGCCCGCATGGCGGGCTAAAACGCTTAACCCGAGAGCTTACGCGCAATCTGCTGCAGCTGACGGGCCAGATCGGACAAGTCCAGGTCCTGACTGGCGGGTACGGCGGTGGTTTCCCGTATCACCAGAACCGGCTCCAGTATGCGGGACGTCACCGCCTCACCGCGCAGTTCGGCCAGCACCCGATCAACGCTGTGGGTGCCAAGTTGTTGAAGGTCCTGACGAACGGTGGTGAGCGGGGGCTGATACCAGGCACTTTCCGCCGTGTCATCGTACCCCACAATGGAAATATCGGCCGGGATCGCCACGCCGTGCTGATGCAGCGCTCGCATCGCGCCCAGCGCCATCTCGTCATTCGCCACTAACAGCGCCTGGGGCAGGGCATCGGGTAGCTGCGTCAGCATGGCCTGATAGCCCGATTTTGCGCTCCAGTCGCCGCGCAGTACGCAGCAGGGGGAGAGCTGATGATCGGCCAGTATCTGACGCCAGACGGCTTCGCGCTGACGCGCCGATATCGAGCGCACAGGGCCATTGAGCAGGCCGATTTGCCGGTGTCCAAGGGCAATCAGGTGCGCCACGGCGGCACGTGCCCCTTGTTCGTTTGAATACTGGCAGTGAGAGACAACAGCATGCGGATCGGCATCCAGAAACAGTACGGGTTTTTTGCCACACATCGCGCGGATTTTTTCTGCCTCAGCCGCTTCTAAAGGGATATTAATCAGCACCGCATCAACACGTTGGGCCATCAGTTCATTCACCGTGGCTTCGGGGTTGTCTTCACTGTCCATGGCGATAACCAGGTGGTATCCGGCTCTGGCGGCGCGCTGCTGTATGGCCGAGGCAATTTGCGCCGGTGCCATCAGGGCCAGATTGCTGGTGGCCAGCCCCAGGGTGCGGGTGGCTTTTCCCGCCAGCTGCTGCGCGACCCGGTTGGGAACATAGTTAAGTTGTTGCATCGCCGCTTCAACTTTTTCTCGGGTGCGGGGGGAGACCTGCTCAGACCGGTTAAGTACACGAGAAACAGTTTGATAGGAAACGCCAGCCAGTTGGGCAACATCATCAAGGGTCACAGAGCGGGACGTCATTATTCCTCCATAAGATGAGGCAGCGAGTGTAACAAAATTCCGTTACCCGCGCGTCCTGCAACGGCGCGGCTGCTTTCTCATCACTTCCGTGTTTAACGGTTCTGTTGATAGATTTGCAGGTTAACGTTCACCGCGTTCAACAGCGGCACCGTAAGACTATGACGGTTGGCGCGAAACAGCAGGTCGCCAATGATGGTCTCTGCTTCAATCGCGAAACCCTGGGTCAAATCACGATACATTGAAGACGTCATCGGCGTGGCCGGATTGTTCAGCCACTGATAAATTTTGGCGGTAACGGCAGGGCGGGGGTGATAACCCTCGGCGCAAATAACCTGAAGCACCTCAGCGTAAATGCCCTGAAGCAGCATCTCGCCGCCTTCAGCGTTCAGCACCTGTTGCGTGTTACCTCGCGCCAGGCAGCAGACCGCGCCTAACGTGCTTAACAGCAGCCATTTTTCCCACAGTTCACTGATAATATCCTCGGTAAAAAACGTCTCTACCGAACAGGTGCGTAGCGCCGCATCCAACTGTTGAAGCCGTGCGTCGTTATGGCCATCCAGCGCACCGTAATAGAGCTGATGCAGTGGCGTGAGCTGCACCACATGGCCCTGTTCGTTAAGCGTGGCGTTAATTTTGCACAGGCCGCCCACCACCTTGTCTGCGCCAAAATGGGCAATCAGGGTATCGAAATGCCGCATACCGTTGAGAATCGGCATAATCAGGGTTTCTGGCCCGACCGCGTTATTCATATCGCGCAACGCCTGCTCAAGGCCGGTACTTTTAACGGTCAGAATGATCAGGTCAAACGGGCTGTTCAGCGCAGGAGCAGTGACTAACTGCGGTTGCAGGACTTCGCGTCCGGATGGGGTTTGCAGCACGAGGCCGTTTTCTTGTAATTGACTGAGACGGCGCTCACGCACAAGAAAGGTCACATCCTGCCCGGCCTGTACCAGCCGTGCGCCAAAATATCCGCCGGTTGCTCCGGCACCCACCATTAAAATGCGCATCCGATATCCTTGTATGAAAAGCGTCTGCCCTAACACAGCGCCGCAATTTCTGTTATGCGTCAAAATCCAACGCGCTCGCAAGTAATATTACAACCTGAACGCCAACAGGATAGGGACTGGCAGGCTAACCTTATGTCAAAATTCTTGAACGTAGCGCTTAAGGATATTCACTATCAGTGATGAACAAGCTGGCGTACCCTTTGTGCATTACGGTTTATAACGCGAAAGCAACCGTCTTTCGTCAGGAGACGTCACAGATGAAAAATATTGGTTTTCTCTCATTCGGCCACTGGACACCTTCGTCTCAGTCAGCCACCCGTTCGGCTCAGGACGTATTGCTGCAGTCTATCGATCTTGCCGTGGCGGCAGAAGAACTGGGCGCCGACGGCGCGTATTTTCGTGTGCATCACTTTGCCCGTCAGCTCAGCTCGCCGTTTCCGCTGCTGGCAGCCGTCGGCGCGCGCACCAAAAAAATTGAAATAGGCACCGGCGTTATCGATATGCGCTATGAGAATCCGCTTTATATGGTGGAAGACGCGAGTGCGGCCGATCTGATTTCTAACGGTCGCCTGCAACTGGGACTGAGCCGCGGTTCGCCAGAACAGGTTATTGATGGCTGGCGCTACTTTGGCTACGCACCGCAGGAAGGCGAGACGGATGCCGACATGGGCCGTCGTCACACCGAGGTGTTCCTGGATGCGCTGCGTGGCGAAGGTTTTGCCAAACCCAATCCACAGCCGATGTTTCCGAACCCACCCGGCCTGCTGCGCCTGGAGCCGCTGTCTGAAGGCTTGCGCGATCGCATCTGGTGGGGTTCCGGCTCCAACGCTACGTCCGTATGGGCGGCGAAGATGGGCATGAACCTGCAAAGCTCGACGCTGAAAGATGATGAAACCGGCGAGCCGTTCCACATTCAGCAGGCTAAACAGATTCGCGCCTATCGTGAAGCCTGGAAAGCGGCAGGGCACCAGCGTGAGCCACGGGTTTCCGTCAGCCGCAGTATTTTTGCACTGGTAAATGATATGGACCGGGCTTACTTTGGCCGCAGTGGACAGGATCAGGATTCAGTGGGTTTTCTGGATGAGAAAACCCGCGCCATTTTCGGCCGCAGCTATGCCGCCGAACCGGAAAAACTGATCAAGCTGTTGGCAGAGGACGAAGCAATAGCTGAAGCCGATACTTTGCTGCTGACCGTGCCGAATCAGCTGGGCGTGGATTACAATGCGCACGTCATAGAATCGATTCTGAAGTATGTGGCTCCGGAGCTGGGCTGGCGTTAAGCCCTGATTGGTTCCAGCCGATTGATAACCCCACGCAGCACTGGTTGCGTGGGTTTTTTTATTCAATAATCACCCCACTTCGGCAGCCCTCGCGCTCCCAACGCCTGCCGATTAGATCGATGGCAGTGCCGCGTTTTGGTTAAAACTATTACCTCTTGAAACGATAACCTTTCGATAATATTTGCTTTCAGATTTATCCCAATAAATTAGCGTGCGTTGTAAATTAATTGACATGAAGTCATGTTAATTTTATTAATGTATCAAGATCTTCAAAAGGATACCTCTATTTTAGATATCCTGACATATTCATTTTCACTGCGTAAAACACGCAGGCGTCTTTTTATTTCTTGTTCGCACGCTACGACAGTCATTGCATGCTGCTTTATATTTTTTAATATCAAATGGCACTAAATTCTGTCGAAACCTACTGAACATAACGGATTGCAACGCCCGTTTTATCCTCATCACAACGTAATCGGAAAAAATTAATGGCGATCGATATTTATTTGAAAGTTGAAGGTACCACAGGAGAATCCCAGGACAGCAACCATAAAGGATGGACCGACGTGCTGTCATTTGACTGGGGGGCTTCACAACCCGGCAATATGGCGGTGGGAGGCGGTGGCGGCGCAGGGAAAGTGAATTTCAACGATCTGCGTGTTAAAGCGTTAATCGATAAATCTACGCCTGCCATTCTTAAATACTGTTCCAGCGGAAAGCATGTTTCAAAAGTTGAACTGTCCGTCTGTAAAGCCGGTGGAAGCCAGGTCGAGTATTCCAAAATCGTATTAGAAGATGTTCTGGTTACCGCGACCAATTTCAACGGCATCGGGCAAAGTGACACTATTGTGGTTGACTACGCTTTTCAGGCATCCAAAGTTTCAACCAGCTATTGGGAACAAAGCGCAAGCGGCACCAAAGGCGCGGAAACCAAAGCCGGTTGGGATATTAAACAAAATAAAGAGAGCTGAGTGAATCTGCCCTGAAATATAAAGGTGAAAAATGGCTATTGATATATTTTTAAAAATAGATGGAATCGAAGGCGAATCGCAAAATGCGAATCATAAAAAATGGATTGATGTCCTGTCATTTAACTGGGGAGCGCAGCAGCCAGGTAATATGTCTGTTGGCGGCGGCGGTGGAGCAGGGAAAGTTAATTATCATGATCTAAGCGTTGAGGCATTGATCGATAAAGCCACGCCTGCGTTAGTGAAATATTGCGCCACCGGTAAACATCTGCCAAAAGTTCAACTGTCTGTCTGTAAAGCGGGCGGACAGGAAGTGGAGTATACCCGTATCACGCTGGAAGATGTATTGGTGACACAGACTGACTTTACCGGAGTCGGTCACGCCTCCACGCTGGGGATGCAATACGCATTTCAGGCCAGCAAAGTGGCACTGGAATACTGGGAGCAGGCTTCTCAGGGAAGTAAAGCAGCCTCGGTGCAGATGGGCTGGGATATTAAACAAAATAAAGAAAGCTAATCACTTCGTCAGGCGGCATCAAACAGAGAGGACGTTATGGCATTTCCCAAAGTTAACCTTATTGAGGGCCTTACTACGGACCCTGGTTCTAACCCTGCGGGTTCCGCTAATTTTCTGACAAAAGAGGTGCTTGAAGAAGCCCTGATTTTAGTCAGATCGTTTGAGCCAAAAGAAATCGCCCAGCTCAGTAAAACGGAAACAAGCCAGATTGCCTATGCGATGTCGAATTATAAAGATGAAAATAACCGCCGCTTCAAAAGCTGGAATGAAGAGTCTGCGTCGCATAGAAAGCCGGGCGGGGAGATTCGTCGCCTGGATAATCGTATTGCGGGCGTAAAAGTACAGCAGGCGAGTATGATTGTGACAGGTGCTGTAGCCAGCTCTACCGGCGCGACAGGTATGGCCTTATGGTCAGCCTTAAATGGTCTGGGAAGTATTATTGGGCGTGGTTCTCTTCCTGTTATTGCGTCCATCGCTTCGAGTGTAGGCGGCTATTTCGTCACAAAAAGAACGTTTGCTGTTAACCAGATGGCTGCACATATCAAAACGCTGGCTGATACATTCAATTCAACACACGAAGCCTTTGAAGAGTTTAAAGTGGAAGCTGAACGTAAACGTGCCAATTTTAAACCTGATACGGAAATGCGCATACCACTCAGCTTTGAGCAAACCGTAGCCTCTCATAACGCGATGACACCGGACCTGGCGCAGGATATGGCGACTATCCTGCAGCAGTTTATTCACAATGAATATAAGCGTGTCGAGCTGTATGGCACCAGCAACCCGTTTGTGAAAGTTTTTTTCAGAAACCAATCACCGCTAAGTCTGTCACGCACGCAGTACAGTACTCTTATCAACTTAAAATTCCCATAATCCGCTATTTTTCCTAATAAAATGACAGGCTGTACAGCGCCCTGAGGTGAATTTCTCAGGGTCGGCCGCTGCTTGTTTGGCGGACCTGCGGTTCCGATTACCCCTCATATGCAACGACCATGAATACCGGTGTCGAGTCCGGCCTCCAGGTTACACCGTCTGCGCCAGGGCAAAATCGACCCAGCCCAGTGGGAGTTGAGGCGTTTTTCCGCTAACCAGTTTGCCCACTCGCTCAGGCACAGTACCGGGGCGAAGAGTCAGACGCAGGCCTTCCATCGCGTGTAACGTGTCGATGGGCAAACCAAAAAACCGCCGCGCTGTGGGAAAGGGATTTTTACATCCTTACGTCAATCAGAAATTCACTGCTCATGGCACTGCGTCGTTAAGCACTGTCCTTACAGCGCGCACTGGCACGATCGCTGGGGTTATTAAAGGCACAGGACGGCGGCAGGGGGGATCGTGCAGAAAGGGGGCTATTTTTAGCGTTTTGCGAGGAGGCTTCCAGAGTCTGGCTTGTTGGCAGGCGTCAAAAACGCTATCGTTTACGGGCACTTGCAAAACCCAGTGCCGGGACGTCTGCAGCGAAAACTTTCCCGGCGATATCATGCGAGCCTGCGTCTTTTAAACCTCGTCAGCTTTGCTACGCATCATTATCACGTGGGCTGTGTGAGAGCACACTAAGGTGCGCGGTAAGGACGCAGTAAGTTATGAGGTACGCGGGTTTAGTATAAGCAGACGTTCACAACGCGGTCAGCCCATCACCGTTGAAACGGGCACCTCTTATCATGGAATCATCCTCTTTACCAGGAGCTTGCAAATGACTATGAACTTAAGACCTTCTGACGCTGCACCTGTCTCAGTATCTTTTAAAACCCAGCGTCGATACAAAGTCGGCTATGTGCCTAATTTTGGCGATACCAGCACACCTGCGCTAAATATAAGTGGTAAATGGCTGCGGGAAGTCGGATTTGAAACCGGCACGCGGGTGACGGCAGAAATTAGCCTGGGATGTATTGTGCTGCGGATCGATAAGTCATAAAGGGGAAGCGCAGGCCAAAAATCGCCTTAAGGACGATCTTCATCTTTTGCCGCACGCAGGTACCAACGCCTGGTTAAATATAAAAGCCCTGCGCGCCAGCCCGGTTAGCATCCAGCACAACTTTGCCGTCTTGTTCTACCTGACGTCTGTCAGCGCTGGTGGGTGAAATAAACAACAAAAAGCTCGCTCGGGTTTCCCTGAGCGGGCTCTTAAAATTTGGCTCCTCTGACTGGACTCGAACCAGTGACATACGGATTAACAGTCCGCCGTTCTACCGACTGAACTACAGAGGAATCGTTTGAACGGGGCGCATATTATCGACGTCCCGCAGGCTTGTCAAAGCTCTTTTTCACAAAACTGTCTAATTGCTGAAATACTCGCCAACTCCCGCTGTTCAGCCGTTCCGCTCTGCTTTGTGACCGCCAAAAATGGCCGCAAACTGCACCTTTTATTCAATAAACAGAATCTCTGTTCCATTTCTTAACGACTCTGAAAGGCCCGGTTGCACGAATGTTCTTTAGGTTCGTCACAGTTATTTCATTTTTAGTTTGAAATACCTATAAATGGAATTTAAATTTCATTTAATCCTTTCTCTGTCAGCCCGGAGTCAAAATGAATAAAGTCAGAATCGGCATGATCGGTAGCGGTTATATCGGTCGCTGCCATGCGATCGCCTATGCCCAGGCACCGGCGGTGTTTGCGTTAAAAGGGGAGATCGTGCGTGAGATGCTGGCAGAGGTTAATCCCGAACTGGCGGCAAAGCAGGCCGCCACCTTTGGCTTTTCCCGCTCCACGGGTGACTGGCATTCGCTGGTATGCGACCCGAATATTGACGTCGTAGACATCTGCGCGCCCAATTTCCTGCACAAAGAGATGGCGCTGGCTGCCATTGCCAACGGCAAGCACGTTTATTCTGAAAAGCCGCTGTCTCTGACGGTGGCCGATGCGCAGGAGATGGTAGAGGCGGCCAATGCGGCAGGGGTTAAAACCCTGGTGGGCTTCAACTACATGAAGAATCCCACCAGCCAGCTGGCAAAAGAAATCATTGCGCGGGGCGAAATCGGTGAGGTGGTGCATTTTTATGGCACCCATAATGAAGACTACCTGGCGAAGCCGGAAACGCCGCTCGACTGGCACTGCCAGAAAGCGCTGGCCGGGTTAGGTGCACTGGGCGATCTGGCCGCGCACATCGTCAATATGGCGCACTACCTTGTAGGCAACATTGCTGAAGTCAGTGGGGATATGATGACGGTGATTAAAACCCGTCCGGACCCAAAAGACCTGAGCCGTCAGTTGCCGGTAGAAAACGAAGACCAGGCCAGCGCCTTGCTGCGCTTTCACAATGGCGCGCACGGCGTAATTGAAACCTCACGCATCGCCTGCGGCGCCAAGATGGGGCTGACCTATGTCTTGACCGGCACCAAAGGCACGCTGCGTTATACCCAGGAGCGCATGGCGGAACTTGAGCTCTATATCCATGATGAACCGGCAGGGCGGCAGGGCTTCAAAACGCTGCTAACCGGGCCTGCGCATCCGGACTATGCTAACTTCTGCGTATCGGCAGGCCATGGCATCGGCTTTAACGATCAGAAAACGGTAGAAATTCGCGATTTGATTAATGGTATCGCTGCGGGCGACCGCATGTGGCCAGATTTTGCAGAAGGATTGCAGGTGCAGAAGGTGCTGGAGGCGATAGCCCTGTCGGCAGCAGAAAGACGCTGGAAGGTGGTATAGGTCTTAGTTACATCATACTTATGACTGCACAACACAAAGTCGGCCCCGAGCATCATGTCGGGGCCGGTCAGCGTTGATCAGGCTGACGCTTTATCCCACCACAGCTTATCCATCGCATAGTAGCGATCGCGCTGACTGACAGGCTGAGACAGATCGCGCTGCCACGGCTTATCCAGAATGTAATGCAGGTTCTTGACGTCGTCACATTCCCACAGTTTGTCATGCTGGAAACGCAGCGTTTTCAGGGCGTTGTAAACATAAGAGAGCGGCATCCACTGGCCTTTAAAGGCCTCGTTCAGTAAATCCTGCTCGGAAAAGGTGTACTCGCTCAGGTCATCGATAGCCGCAATGCGGGCTTCCAGCTTTTCAAACACGCCGTTATCGGGCTTCAGTACCAGAAAGCCGCCGTTGAGGTAGTCATCCAGATGCGCGGGTGGCGACTCCTCACGTTCCTGCCAGGTATAGTGACAGAATTCGGGTTGCCAGTTGTCAGGATAGGCGTCGATCTGGTTGGGATTGCAACGGCAGGCATGACAGGCGGCAAGAAAGTTGTCACCGAGATCCAGTGAGAACAGTTCATCCATGTTCTGTAAGACCAGCATATCGGCATCCAGAAACACGACCCGCTGATAATCGGTCAACTGCCATGCACGCAGTTTGGTCCAGACTTCCCCGAAGCGTTCAGACGCATAGTGCGCGTTCAGATCGCTGTGCGGATAAAGTCCGTCAACACGATGGATCACACAGCCTTCATCTTCCAGTGCGGCGCAGTCTTGTGCATCAATGGCATCGGTTGCCATGACCACCAGTGGCCAGCGCGTTTTACTTTGCATCAGTGAACGGTGCAGCGCTTTCACGCCCACCAGATAATCCGGTTGCGTCAGTAAGGTTACCCAGGCAAACATATCATCCCTTATCGGTTTCATTAAACAGTGCGGTGGTGTAGTCGTTGCTAAGGCGGTTTTGCGGATCGCGCTGCTCCCGCAGGGCGCGGAACGCTCCCCAGTGGGGATAGAGATCCCGCCAGCGGTACAGCGAGGCATCATAATATTTGCCCCAGTGAGGACGACCGCCTTCTTCTGCCAGCAGTTTCTCCACTTCAGCTAAAAAGTGCAGGCCCGCTTCAGAAAGGGAACCGTCATCGGCGTAATACACCACAAAGCCAAAGAAGCAGGTGGGTTGGTCGAAGGCTGGACTCAGCCAGGCCGATGAGGCACCGGTACAGCGCAGGATAATTGGATAGTGCATGTGCGGGCGATTTTCGGCATACCAGCGTTTAATCTTGCGGATAACCGCCGGTGTTTTTTCCAGCGGCACGCCGATCTCCACGTTGATCTGCGGCACGGCAATGCCGCGACAGAACAGCTGATAGATATCGCCGGTGACATCGGTAAAATCCCGAAAACGCGTCACGGTGCGGAACTGTTTGCCGCCTTTACCGTGAATCTGCGTGTCGCGATGCATATGTTCCAGCGTCTGATCGATGGTGTCGTTCAGGCTGTCATCACCTTCATCAGCGTGCTCCACGACTTCACGGCCATTCTTCTCATAATGCTGGATCTCGTCTTCACTGGCCTGATGCGCATTCCACACGTGCATCAGGTTGTCATCCACAAACCACCAGGCTTTGCTGAGTTCGTATTCGTCATTCCAGCGCAGCAAATCGCTTTCCAGGTTATCTGCGGGAACCGCATTTTTATGGCAGGTGAAAATACGAAAAGGCTGGGTGCGCAAGGTGACCTCAGTGACGATGCCAAGCACGCCAAGGGAAACCTGCGCAGCAGCAAAATCCGCATCACCACGTGACAGCTCACGAACTGAACCGTCGCTCAGCACCATGCGGATGTGCTCAGCTTCATCGGCAATCGAACTCTGTTGCAGGCCCTGACCGTGGGTGCCGGTCGCCATTGCGCCCGCCAGCGTCTGTACGGAAATGACGCCGGGCGAAGAGGCGAGCATGCGATCCATGTCGGTCAAGGTGCTGTAGATGTCTTCCAGCGGTGTGGCAGCCGCGAAGGTCACGCTGTTCTCGTCGCTGCGGACAAGGCCGGTCAGCGCACTGAGATCCAGCAGCAACTCGTCCGGGTGCACGGACAACATTCTGCCAGGGGAATAGGTTTTGCCGGTCACGCGTACCTTGCCACTGGATTCACGCAATAACTGCTGAAGCGCGGCTTCATCAGCGGGGCGTTTTACCTGCTGGCGCGTCCCAATTTGTGCATTTTGCGCCCAGTTCCAGACAGCATCATCGTGCGGATCAACGTGGGTCTGGCGTAGCGGATAAAGGTTGGCGTCTCTGCTCAAACTGCAGTCCTTAGTTAAGTGATATTAAAAATACCTCTTAAGCATAGACTATTGCTTTTTACGCCCGGGATGCTGGCCGCTAGCGACAGATATAACGCAGGGTGGCCGTGACCGCTAACTGGCGGTTACGACGGATAATATCCGCTTCATCTTTGTCGGGGCTGAACAGAGTATTAAACGTGAACCGGTTCGATACCTGATGCACGCAGATACTGCTGATAAGGCGATGTACATCCAGCGTCTCGACTTCCTGAATAAACAGCCCCTGCTGCTGTCCCCGACTGAGGATGTCATCCAGCAGATCCAGCGCACTGCGGTTCAGCTGGCCCAGGCGGGCTGACTGCGCGATATAGCGGCCGCGGGACAGGTTTTCCATGCAGATCAGCCGAATAAAGTCAGGATGAGAAACATGGTAATCAAAACTGGCCTCAACCAGTTTGGTTATGGCCTGCTCAGGTTGCATCGCCGCCAGATTCAGGCCGGTTTCGTGTTCCCGGATCTGCTGATAAACCTGTTCCAGCACATCGATATAGAGCTGCTCTTTATTGCCAAAATGGTAAACCACCATGCGTTTGGTGGTCTGGGCATTCTCGGCAATCTGCTCCAGGCGAGCACCCTGCATACCAAATTCGGCAAAGGTTTTCAGTGCACCAGCCAGAATGCGTTTTTTAAGCCCTTCGGGATCGTTTTTGCGTTTCGTAGTGTCCGACATAGTGCTCAACCGGTTGCCTGATAACGAGAAAGTAAGAGGCTGATACTACCACAGCGAAACAATACTGTTGCGCCGACAGGGGAAAATCCCCCCGCCAATCAGGATTAATCGATCTGTTCTGAGGCGCGTTCTCGATAAGGCAGCGGCACCTTTTCCCCTCTGACGTTATTGCTGCATTACAGCGTTTTTACGATCATGCCAATGGCGGCCAGCAGCATAATCACGCCTACCACTTTGTACATTATCTGCAGCGATTGCGGGCTGGTCAGAAAAACCCGGATTTTCATCGCCGCCAATATAAACATTGCGCCGACAGCCAGTAATACCGCGGCGGTAACGGGCACCAGCACTGTCCCCCAAAATTTCAGTGAGATAGTCTCCAGGGAAATCACCAGCGGCAGTATTGCCAGATAAAAAGCAATCGTTTTGGGGTTACCCAGCGTAATACTCAGACCGGACAGCCAGGCTGAAGCCAGTTGCTGACGCGTCACTTTCTGGTCGATGTTGATTGCATGGGGCTGATAAGACCAAAACTGCCAGGCCAGAAAGCCCAAATAAAGTGCAGCCGCCCAGTTAATCAGGGTAAAGAGAGCGGTATAGGTATGCGCCACCACGCCAAGGCCAAAAACGGCAAGGGTGAGATAAAACAGGTCGCCCATTATCACGCCCACCAGGGCGGCTAAGCCGGCCAGTGAACCGCCATTTAAGCTGCGCGCGACAATCGCCGTCATGCCCGGGCCAGGAATCGCGGCGGCCAGGCCAAGCGCCAAAACATAAGGCAGTAATTCTGCATTGACAGGCATAGCATTTCCTTTCTTTAGATGACATGTATGCGTCTGTTCACGAGTCCTGTAGCCCTGACAGCACGCTCGCTCAGAGGCGAAGTAAAATGCCCTTATCCGCCTTACTTCGTTGCGTTTCATCCTGTCTGTAATGCATTCACCTCTCGCACCGCACACAACACAGGGTGAATACAGTATGCCGGAGCTGACCAGAAATGGGTTGTCTGAATCACGTCGATATGCCTTACTCTTTGCAAGAATTCACCTGTTTTATGCCTTAAACAGAAAGGAACTGACCTCTATGGCGCTCGACAAGACAGAAATAAAAATTTTAAGCGTATTGCAGGGCGATGCGCGCATCACCAATCAGGAACTGGCCGATAAAATTGGCCTGTCCGCCTCACCGTGCTGGCGCAAAGTTCGCAAACTGGAAGAACAGGGCGTGATACAGGGCTATCGGGCGGTACTGGATCGAAAAAAAACTGGCTCTGGGGTAATGGTGTTTATTCGGGTGGTCATTGACTGTCACAGCGAAGCTGAAGCGGAAAAGTTTGAGCAGCAGGTGACCGCACTGGAGGACGTTGTGGCCTGCTACAGCATAGGCGGCGACGCCGATTTTCTGTTGCAGGTGGTGGCAACCGACCTCGACTCGTACGCCGATTTCGCCATGTCTGTCGTGCGCAGGCTGCCGCGTATCAAAGAGATGCAAAGCATGTTTGTCTTAAAGGAAATTAAACCTTTAACGACCTACCCGATTAAAAGCACATAATGAAACCATTGCTCTGGTAAATCCAGGTTCTGTTATCGCCTGGCCATCATACTCCGTATGGTGGCTCTATCCTGATGTCACGCCGATACGTTCCCGGCTTGCTCAACGGCCAAAAGCTAATGCAGTTTTAAAGCGGCCGGCCAATTTTTTTTGTGCCTTTGATGTAGTTAAGGTTGTGATATTGGCCATTTGAATAAATCACAATGAACTTCCTCTGACCGACATAGGCTCCGTAACTGTTTTTAGCGTTAACCATGCCGGGAATGATCCAACCGAACATCAATTCTTCTTTATCTTCGGGAACATTCATGATCCATGAATATCCTCTATAGGGCTGGAAAAAACGATAATGGGCGCTATAGGGATCTTTTAGATGATAATAAAACGTATCTTTGACTACCGTTTTATAGTTATTAGGCAGCGTGCCATAATTAGCGAACTGCACCTGTAACGGATCGGGTTCATGAGACCGTGCTACACATCCAGTTAGCAATACTGTTAAGGCAAAATAAAGAAAGCGCGTACTCATCAACTGCCTCTCAGTGGGGGGCATATTATAAATTTTTTATCAGCCAGAACACTAGCATCCCGATTGATTACCGGTCTATAAACCATTGATAAACGAATTGTTTATTGATCAGTGCCCGTCTGGAAAGGGAAATGTATGGACGTTGCCCGTCGCGTGAAGGCAATCATGATCGATGTGTAAACAGCGAGGCCATCTGAAAGTGTTGCCTGCCAACATCAATCGGGCTTCAAGGTGCGTTAGCGATACCCAGCAAAAAGCCCGCTCAGCTTTCCCTGAGCGGGCTTCTCACAATCTGGTTCCTCTCACCAGGATCGCCTTTGCCATTAACTGGCTGAATGACAAGCGAAACTGAAAAATGGCGGCGGTTGTCAGGGCCACCAGAATGACCACCAGCACCCATCACTTTCGCCTTATTTTCTCTCTGCGACAAATGGCCTTCCGGGTTCACGATCTGCAAGAAGCGGCCTGATTTCAAACTGGACATCCCCCTTACCGACAATACATTTGAAAATGTCGGATGGCATTGCAGTTAAGGTCGCTCTTCACATTGCACCACTACCATTATTTTCATGAAAGTATTTGCATGTGGTTTATATTTATTAATGCTTTTTGTTTTCACGAAAACAGTTTATTCAGATGTCTGAAAGGGCAACGTTAAAAATATTTTGTGTATCATTCGTAGTAAGTCACTATCCGTTGCCCACTCAGTTCATGGACACTAACCTTCATATCATAAAGTTGGCCGAGACGTTCAGCTCTAATAACCTGGTCAGGAGAACCCTCACAATATATTTTGCCTGCGGACATCGCAATAATGTGATCTGAATAGTACGAAGCAAAGTTGATATCATGAAGCACTAATACGACGGTTTTACCAAGATCGTCTGCTGCTCTTCGAAGAATCTTCATTGTAGCAGTAGCATGCTTGAGGTCTAAACTGTTCAGGGGTTCATCGAGTAACAGATAATCGGTGTCCTGACACAGGACCATTGCAATAAAGGCGCGCTGGCGCTGTCCACCTGAAAGCTCGTCAAGGAAACAATCGCGCAACGATGTTATGTCCAGATACTCAAGTGCATGCTCAATATGCTCTCGATCATCTTGGGTGAAACGTCCTTTCGAGTGCGGGTAGCGGCCAAAAGCTACCAGGTCACTGACGGTCAGGCGCACGCTGGTATGGTTATCCTGGCGTAGAATTGCCAGACGTTGCGCAAGTATGTTCGTGGGCGTGTTAACGACATTCATCTCGTCAACCGTCACTGTTCCATTGGTTGCTGGCAATAACCTGCTAATGAGCATCATAAGTGTGGATTTACCTGCACCATTAGGACCGATGATGGATGTCAGCCCGCCTTTAGGTATACTCACTGAGACGTTGTCCACAGTCGTAATTGTGCCGTACCGTTTAGTGAGTGCGTGCGTTTTTATCATCGCGCCTTCTGCATGATTAATATAATGAAAGTAATACCGCCGAAGAACTCAATTATAATGCTCAGGCCGGTATTAAAGCCAAATAGCCTCTCCAGAACAAACTGCCCGCAGACCAGACACGTCATCGCGATCAGCACAGAGGCCGGTAGCATCAGAGCATGCCGCGCATTCCCGACAAAACGATAAGTTAGATTGGCTACTAGCAGGCCGAAGAAAGTAACCGGCCCAACCAATGCCGTAGAGACCGATACGAGGATGGCAATCATCATCAGGATGGCTCTAACCGTTCGTTTGTAATCAATGCCTAAATTGATCGCGGTGTCTCGCCCTAGCACCAACACATCAAAGCTGTGCCGCATTCTCCAGCCTGTCAGCGAGACGCTAAGGACAAGTATTGCTGCTATGGATAGCAGGCTGGCGTCGATAAGATTGAAGCTTGCAAAGAGGCGGTCCTGCAGGACGGCGAATTCCCCCGGATTGATAACACGCTGCAGGAAATTTGACAGACTTCGCAGTAGCCCACCGAAAACGAGACCGGCCATCGCCAAAAACATCAGGTCTCTGCGTCCCCCGGCGAAGAGTCTGCTATAGAGCAGGGTTGCTGAACCGATCATGACGAATGTCTCGACTGCAAAACGTAGAAATGGGTTGATGGTAGCGTCGTGGACATAGCCTATGGTGAATGCCACTAAGGTCTGAATAAATACGTACAGTGCATCGAAACCCATGACGGATGGCGTCAGAATACGATTCTGGGTTATGGTCTGGAATAGCACAGTAGAGACGGCTATTGAATAACCAACTAACAAAAGCCCTGCGAGCTTTTGTGCACGAAGAGGTAGCACAAAAGACCAATGTCCTCCTGCACCGACTGTCATGAAAGCCACTGATAAGAGTAATGTCAGTGTAGCGAGCAGAATGATTACTATAACGGGTCTTATCTCTTGAGATTCAATCAAATCGTGCAGCTCCCCTTTTGAGGATGAAAAGGAAAATCACACTGCCAGCAATCCCTATGATGGGGCCCACTGGGATCTCGAAGGGTTGGTTTACGGAGCGACCTAAAATGTCGCAACTCAGTACGAAACCGGCGCCGAGAGTGGCGGTCCAGGGTACTGATCTGCGCAAATTATCGCCTATCATCATGCTGATGATATTTGGCACGACAAGACCGACAAAGGGAATTGCACCTACCGTCGCGACCACTGCAGCCGTTACGATTGAAACGATGACCAGCCCGGTAATGAGTGTCAGCCGATAGTTCAGGCCCAGGTTATTTGCGAAATTCTGCCCAAGTCCTGCCACAGTGAACCTGTCGGCTGCAATGTAAGCGAGGACGGCTGCGCCAAATGAGATCCACAGTAGTTCATAGCGGCCGCGCAGAACCGATGAAAAATCCCCAGTAGACCAGGCTACGAGGGACTGAATAAGATCGAAGCGGTAGGCAAGAAATGTCGCCATTGCATTGATTACGCCGCCGAGCATCAGGCCGACGAGCGGAACCATTAATGGCGAGCGCATGGGCGACAGCCGCAGGATGACAAGGAACAGCAGTGTTCCCAGAAGGGCGGTACAACATGCCACAAGCATGCGCGCGAGCACAGGCAGCCCGGGGGCCAGTAGCGCAGCCAGCAATAACCCAAGAGTGGCGGACTCAATCGTACCTGCTGTGCCAGGCTCCACGAATCGGTTTCGCGAAAGCATTTGCATGATCAGGCCAGCAACCGCCATGGAACTTCCAGCGAGGAGCAATGCAAGGGTCCTCGGAATGCGGCTAGCCAGCAGAATGCTTATAGTCGATGTCGTATTGCCTGCAAAAAGCGATACAGGCGAAGTTGTCGTCGCACCGATAAAGAGGCTAATAAGGGAAAGCAATCCGATAACGCTCAGTGCGATCAAAAGTCCTTTCACTGACGATTTGTCAACGTGCGCTGGAGACGTCATTTTGTCTTCGTTATTGCCAGGGAAACTTCATCGGCCATTGACTGAAGCGCAGTGAGTCCGTCGCCAACAATATACCATGCGACAGGATCAAGGTAGACAACGTGGCCAGCCTTCCAGGCTTTAGTTTGACGCACCAGTTCATTATCCAGCAGCTGTTGGGCTGATGCTCCTTTTTCCCCTATGGCCGCGTCACGATCAATCACATAAAGCCAGTCAGGATTCGTTTCGAGAATGAACTCAGAGGATATCACCTGGCCGTGAGGGCCATCATCCAGTTTGCGCGTCACGGGTTGCACGCCAAAGTCGTTATAAATTGTACCAAACCAAGAGTTTGGGCCGAGCGCCGCGATGCGTCCACCGCTGGTCATCACCAGCAGTCCTGTCCCTATTTTGGACGTTTGTGCTCGAAGTGCCTCTACTGTTGCACGTAGCTTGCTGGTACGACGGTCAACCTCGGCTTGTTTCCCAAATATTTCTCCAAGAAGCTGCGCATGCGATATGGCGCTGTCAACCCGGTGTTGAAAGTCAGGACTAAGGTCGATGGTAGGGGCGAGCTTTGCTAATTGGGTGTACTTGGGTGATGAACGTCCCCCCACGATGATCAGGTCAGGGGACAGCGCATTAAGTGCTTCGTAATCGGGCTCGAAAAGTGAACCAACCTTCCGGTAACGGCTTTCCCCAAATTTAGCGAGATAAGGGGGATAGTTGAGTGTGGGAACACCCGCAACATCAACCCCTATCGTGGAAAGGGTATCTAGTGCTGCGATATCAAGTACAGCCACAACCCTGGGCTTGACCGGTACGCTGGTTATCCCCTGAGTATGATGAACGGTTATCTCTTCGGCTTGCAGCATGCTCGAAAAAAGAACAAAGAATGTCAGTGAGATTATCGCCAGCGCATACTTGATGCCCACTACCACACACGATGGGCGCGGATAATAACCGTTTGATATGAGTACAAGGACAGTCTGCCTGTTGAACATGCTGAATTTCCGTAATTGTCGGCGTCAACGCGCTGCACATCATGTCCATTGCATTGAACATCATAATAATGGGTTCGATATCACCACAAGTTGTTAATTAGGGATATAACGGTTTGCGCATACGATAAAAATAGAAAAGCTCGCTAAAAATGATATGGATTTAAAAGTAAAGTGTCATTGCGCAATATAGCCAATCTGTTAACCAATTCAGCCAAAATCAATCGGATAATTTTTCTCATCAGGCGTGTTTTTTATCTATTTTAATAGCGGTCTTATGTGGGTGCTAAGTTATTAATAACGGGTGGCGGACTTTAATGCCAATTAATATCACGCTGGTTTTTTGAGCTAATTCCCAATATTTTAATTTTTCAAAACCAAGATAATTTTGTGAGTATTTTTTTCAATGTTATTTAAACTGGAGCGATTTTATAAAAAAAGAGAAGGGTGATTAACATGCAAAGAAAAATGAAAGCAATGGTTTATCACGGGAAAAATGATATTCGTGTTGAGGAAAGGGCGCGTCCAACGGTTATGGAACCTACTGATGCCATTATTAAACTAACCAAAACGACAATCTGCGGGACTGAGCCGGGTATATGGAAAGGAAAAAAACCGGAGACTGGCAAGCAGACGGACGGAGTGGTTCTG
The DNA here is from genome assembly GCF_024520835.1 of Pantoea sp. Fr+CA_20. Taxonomy (NCBI): domain Bacteria; kingdom Pseudomonadati; phylum Pseudomonadota; class Gammaproteobacteria; order Enterobacterales; family Erwiniaceae; genus Pantoea; species Pantoea sp. Fr+CA_20. Next base: position 385,714 of record NZ_JALNPN010000002.1, on the reverse strand, counting down.
TGACCATGTTCTGTTGCGCTTATGCCAGCTCAATGCAACGTGCTTATATGTTTTTCCGGTGAGCGGACAGCTTTCCTGGCGATACGTTGCTGTGCTGGATTGATATTCTGCGCCATCACGTTGCTGCCGGGCATAAGCCAGAGAAACATCGGGATAGGCACCTAAGCCGAGGCGGGATTCTTTACCATTGATACGATATTTGAGACACCAGAGACGTGAACCGGCTGGATTGACGAAAAGGGACAGGCCATGAGAATCGGAAACTTTGAAAGGTTTAGCGGATGGTTTTACGCTGCGGATTGTCGTGTCGTTCAGAGACGTAGGGTAGTCACGCCATTATCGAACTGAAATGACCTCAAATCAGACCATCAATCTTGCCCAATGCGAAGGGGGAAATGAAAATGCACCGGAAAGACTTTTCCTACTAAGCTGTTGAATATAAAAAGTATAATGATTCGGGAAGATGCATGAAAACATACATCTGGCTCCTCTGACTGGACTCGAACCAGTGACATACGGATTAACAGTCCGCCGTTCTACCGACTGAACTACAGAGGAATCGTGCTACAGGGCGCATACTAATGGAGTCAGGATGCTGAGTCAAAGCGGTTTTACCGGCTTCTGAACCCTTTGCTGAAGGTTTCAACAGCCTGGTTGTTTCGCCCGCAACAATCCCTTTGTAAGGTTCCATTTAAGCATTCGTTCAGTCGCCTTTCAGATACATGACCTGGCCCTTAACGGATGAGGGCAGGGCGTTGGTGCGCGCGGTGATATTCGCGCCGCTTGTGCCGTGATAAGCAGCAGCTATGGTTAAAAGGGTGCATAACCTTATCACGGAGAGGCGAATGAACGATCAACTGAAAGCGCAGATAGCCGCAAGGCTGGCGGTAACGGCCGGGCAACGACAGCAGACACGCACAGCGCTCAGCCAGGGCCAGCAGGCGGAGCCGGATCAACGACGCGCGCAGCGCTATGCGTTTCAGCAACGCGCCCGCCAGGGTGTCATCATCGGCATGAACGATCTGCTACCGGTATCTTTTTTGCAGCAAGGATTGCGCGCGGCCAAAGCCGTGGCGCTGGTCAGAGAAGATGGCGTGCCGAAAGGCAGCGGATTTCTCACCCACGGCAACCTCTTTGTGACTAACCATCATCTGCTGTCTGACCCCGCGGCATCAGGCCGTATTACACTTCAGTTCGGCTACCGTCAGGGCGAGGCGGACGAGCTTATTCAGGGGCGTCTTTATAGCGTAGATGCAGAACGCTTTTGGCTTACCAGCCCGACGGACGCCTTTGACTGCACGCTCGTCGCGCTGGGCGAAGCGCTTAACGACAGTGACGAGGCTCCGGTGCCGGTGCCGCTCAACGACCGCAATGATAAACATGCGCTGGGTATCAGCCTTAACCTGATCCATCACCCGGCTGGCGCGCCACAGCAAATTACGCTGCGCAATAATGCGCTGTTAGCACGCCACGAACAGTTTCTGCACTACGAGGCCGACAGCGAAAGCGGCTCGTCGGGTGCGCCGGTATTCAACGATGGCTGGCAACTGGTGGCACTCCATCATGGCGGTGTTGAAGATAACGGGAAATGGGTTAACGAAGGTATACGCATCAGCGCGCTCACTGACTGGCTGAAAGGCGAACTGCCGACGCTGCCTGCTGACCGGCAGGCAATCCTGATGCAGGCACTCAAGGCTGAACCCGCACCGGACTACGCGCTTCCAGGTGCCGCCGCGCCAGACGAAAATTATCGTAACCGCGACGGTTTTCAGGCGAACTTTCTGGCTGATACCCACATCGATATGGCCGCGATTATCGCCCCGCGTTCCGGTGAAGTCGCGCCCCTGCGTGACGGGCGCAAGGGCGCTGAGGCCAGGCTGGATTATGAACACTTTTCCCTGCTGATGAACGCTGAACGGCAACTGGCTTTTTTCACCGCGACCAATATTGATGGCGCGCGCTATATCAATGTCGACCGCGGCAGCGGGCAGCCGTCACTGTTACCCGAAGGCGACCGTTGGTCTGAAGACAGCCGCATCGACAGCCGCTACGTTACCGGGCAATCGTTCTATAGCGCGTTCAGCCGCTGGTTCGACCGCGGTCATCTTACCCGCCGCAGCGATCCCACCTGGGGCACAGCGGCTGAAGCGGTGCGCGCCAACAAAGATACGTTTCATTTTACCAACTGCTCACCGCAGCATTTTCGTTTTAATCAGAGCGTGCAGTACTGGCAAGGCGTTGAGCGTTATATCCTGGAATACGGCGTGCTGAAAACCAAACAGCAGATTAGCGTGCTGACCGGACCGATACTCAACGATCAACATCGGCAATATGGAGAGTTACAGGTGCCGCTGATGTTCTGGAAAGTGGTTCTGCGCATCGGGCCACAGGGCAAACCGCAGGCGACCGCCTTGCTGGTCAGTCAGGATAAGTTGCTGGATGAGCCGCGCCGCGTGTTGCCGTCCTTGCAGCCGGAAGCGGTGCCGCAGGTGGACGAATACCGTGTCTCTGTCCGCTCGCTGGAAACGCTGGCCGGGCTTGATTTCAGTGCTTTCCGCGACTGGGACAGCTGGCAGCCAGATGCCAGTCTGCTGGCCGAGCCTGTGCAGGCCAAACTGATTATGACGTGGGCAGAGGTGTTGTAATCGCGAAGGAAAAGTGGCTGACTGTCGTCGCGTAAAGCCCGCGCCGGGAAACCCGGGCGGGTTTTATTCATGCTGGCCGCTGGCTGAGGTTGTCATTGTCTGTATACGCTGAAAGAACGAGCGGTTTAGCTACAAACCCTTGTCTGTTTAGATCATTAGCCTGACTACGTTTGGTGAACTATGCGACTGCCAGTGCCGATAACGTGCAGACATGATCCCTCGCTGACAGGCAACGTGCGGTTTCTGATTGAAGAGAAAGCGCCCAGCCTGTTGCAGTAAGCAGCGAACCTCTCAGAGATTCGCTGTGCAGAACTCACGCATAAGCAGGTTCGACAGGGTAAAACGTTGGCGACTTTAGGGGGATTCTTTTCAGACGTTCGCAATGAATGCGATAACGCCGCGCAGGAACCCATGATTCACAGTACTGCGGGTTGTGGCTGCATGTGAAGGCAAAGAAGAACACCCATTCGTCCATGCACCCGGCGATGAGTTCTCAGACACGAAATGCCTCCACCATGCCCCGCAGATCCTGTGCCTGCTCAGACAGCGAACGGGAGGCTGAAGACGACTCCTCCACCAGCGCCGCGTTGTTCTGCGTTACGCCGTCCATCTGGCTCACCGCCACGCTGACCTGTGAAATGCCCTGCATTTGCTCGGACGATGCCAGGGAGATGTTATCCATGGCCTCCGCCAGCTCGCCGACCATGCCAACAATCTTCATAATGCTTTGCCCGGTAGCGGAGGCGACGCACACGCCGCTTTCCACCTGATCAACGGCCTGTTCAATCAGCACCTTAATATCCCGTGCCGCCGTGGCACTGCGCTGCGCCAGCGTACGGACTTCGCCAGCCACCACGGCAAAGCCACGGCCTTGCTCACCGGCGCGTGCCGCCTCTACCGCCGCATTCAACGCCAGAATGTTGGTCTGGAACGCAATGCTTTCAATCACCGAGGTAATATCCCGGACTTTTGCGGCGCTGACGGAGATATCGTGCATCGTCTCCGACATTCGTTGTACGTCGGACTCACCCGAGCGGGCCAACTGTGCCGTCCCGCGAGCCGATTCAGCGGTCTGCTGAGCACCTGCGGTATTGCTCTTCACCGTGGCGGTCAGTTGCTCCATGCTGGCAGCGGTTTCCTGCAGGGCGGCGGCCTGCTGCTCGGTGCGGGATGACAGTTCGGTATTGCCTTGGGCGATTTCATCGGCGGCCAGCGCCACGGAGGCAGAGGCGTCTTTTATCTGCGAGACCAGACCGCGCAGTCTGGCCTGCATGCTGTCCAGTGAGGCCAGCAGGCTGGTGGTATCCTTGCTACGCAGCACAACGGTGGAACTCAGGTCTCCGGCCGCAATAGTAGCTGCCAGCGCCTGTGCCTGACCAGGTTCACCACCCAGCTGCCGCATCAGTTTCCTGCTAATAAACACACAAATTGCTGCTCCGGAAATGACGGTTGCAAGAATGAGCGCAATAAAGGTTTTAATAACGCGACTGGCGGAGTCATTACTTTTTACCGCCGTGTTTTCAGCAAACGCCCGCTGCATATCTGTTAGTTCATTCAGACTGGATATGAGAATTTGCTGAGGAGGACGAACAACATTTGTCAGATAAGCAGCAAGGCCATCCAGTTGCCTCTGCCTGCCCATGTTGGCAGCGGCGGCGAGTGTGGTGAGCGCAGCCTGTTCATTTTCCTGCACTTTCCTGAGCAGGCTAAGTTCCTTCTGGTTACTGTCTCTCTCGATCATGGCGGCAAGCTCAGTACGTTTCTGAGTATAAGCCGCTTTTTGGGTTTCAAAGCGCCCCCACTCATTCTCAATCGCTGATTTATCAGAAAAGAGAGCCATGTTCCTCACTTCAACAAGCATGTTTCTCAGGGCCGTACCTGCATCATTAGCCAGTGTGACTTTTTTGAGGTTGGTATTGACGATCTCATTAATATTCTGACGCGCTTCAAGCAGGTTGCTCATGGCAACCGCTGAGCTAATAACAAAAAGTAGGATTAAAAAGGCAAATCCTGCCGACAGTCGTGTCGATACCTTCATCTTTCTCTCCGGTTATGGTTTGTCGTACCCATGTTATTTTCGGCAGAGTGCTGATGAACCTAAGGGGCCGTTTTCACAAAGCGCAAAACAGCGCTTTTTTTAACGTCTGGTGATATCTCACTACGAGCTGACCCCATGACAGATACCGGTAAACGCGTAAGTTCACCTTAATAAATCAATTAAATTAAAGTGTTGTGCTGCGCATATTACGTCCTGTTGTGCCGACAACGCCTCTGTCTTATTTCTCTTTCAAAGGCATCGTTAATGATTAAAAACGTTTTCAGCCAGCCGCAGCGAGCATCCGCTGCTGTTACCGTCCTTTAGCCTGAAGAACATCGTCAAAAATGCCCGGCTGTCGCTCAACTGCCCGACCTTCTGGACAGTCAGCTACCTCTGGCACCTGAATCGTTTTGGATGCGTGAGGGAGAAAGAAATACCCGAAGCACGCCGTTGGGGATCTCGCGGGACGCGCCGTTCAACTTTGGCAACGACGGTCAGAAGAACTATACGCTGGCAGCTCTCTGTTCACTGTTACATCAAAAGGATAAAGGCCACTTCATACACCTTTTACGAGATGCTCATGGGACAGACCTCATGGAGGAAAGCCGGCAAAAAAGGTTTCATTTCAGGATAGCAAATATACGGGTTCCGGGCTTAAACACGTCGTGAACGCAGCCGGACGGCTTGACTCAGAGAATGATGGGCAGGTTACTGAATATTCACAATGAGGTTGCGCGTCAGGCTGACTATGACATCGCCATGACGCGTTAAGCTTTCTCGTGAAATGCGCAATGACGAGCTGTGTGACCTGCAGATTATTGATGGTAATCCTTTACATCCCAATAAGGTTTTCTGGTCGTCACCGCCGTTCAGAACACGGTTGGGCTTTGAAACGGATGAGGCATTCCCAGAGGCTATTGAAGGGTGTGCAGCCCGTCTGCACCCTGATATTCCACCCGGTTCTTTCATCATCAATTGCCATGTGGCGCGACCAGCGTACCCGTTCTGATTTTTCAGGCGATTGAAAAGGCCAGTGACAGGCACACCACCCGTATTTTCTGTGTCGCGTACCTTGCGTCGGTCCTGGCACCAGGTAGCCTTCTTCATTCAGTAAAATGGCGTAGCCGTAATGAACGCCAGCCCGGCCTCTCAATTCTGTTTCAGCGTTATTTTTCGTTTCGGCACTATCTCCTCCAGAAGCGGCGCAGGCTCAATCCCCAGCAGGTGTGCCACATGGACGAACTCGATCACATCTAATCGCCGCTCACCACTTTCAATCTTAGCGATAAAGGATTGGGGTTTATTGAGCGCATCCGCCAGCCGCTGCTGGGTAATGCCTTTCGCTACTCTTGCATCACGTAATGCTTTAACAACGCGTTGATATTCTTCTGTATAGATAGTCGACATCGTTTTATCTCGATCTTTATCCCAAAATCGAATATCTCGCGCTGGTTGATTTATCCCAAAATGGGATAATGCGATGCGTTTGCATAACGAGGAGTGAATAAGATGGAACATCAGGACTGGCATCCGGCAGATATCATCGCGGGAATAAAGAAACAAGGTACATCGCTGGCAGCACTGTCGCGCAAGGCGGGTTTGGCCTCATCCACATTGGCCAATGCACTCACGCGGCCCTGGCCGAAAGGGGAAAGCATTATTGCGGCTGCGTTAGGGGTTAAACCGGAACAGATTTGGCCATCGCGCTATTCCCATGCAGCCCGTCTTACCGGGCGACGCCACAAACGCTAACCCCCAGCAAGCAAAAAGCCCGCTCAGGTTTCCCTGAGCGGGCTTTTCAAAATCTGGCTCCTCTGACTGGACTCGAACCAGTGACATACGGATTAACAGTCCGCCGTTCTACCGACTGAACTACAGAGGAATTGTTGGAACGGGGCGAATAGTAGCGGCGTCAGTTCGGGATGTCAAAGCACTCTTTCATCGTTTGCGTTCAAGTGCTCGTAAAAGCAGCGCTTTGGCGAATATCAGACACATTCGCTTGCTTTTCAAACTGCTAACAGGATCTCACTTTAAACCCATTTCTCAGTAGATGTTAGACGCATGTCAAAGTTTTGTTATTTGACGATATCAAAACACTTGTTTCAGTGCTTTTATGATAAAAATTTCAAAAACAAAATATATGGAATAAATAAACTGCTCGGCGCGGGAAAGTGGGATGGACGTGCCAGCGCAAAGAGGATGCCTCATCCTTAGTTAGTAAAATCATGTAGATAAGAAAAGTAATGGTGGATTGAAAAAAAAGCATTAACGGAGTTGCCTTACCTCAAATTTTCCATAAAAACGCCAGCGAAGCGGTTCGAATGTAAAAAATATTTTTCATTCAAAGCGTTATTCGCTAGCAAGTTAACAAATAAGAAGGGTCCCTATGAACATCAAAAAAACGATTGTTGCCTCACTGTTAGCCTGCATGTTACCCGCCGCCGCAATGGCAAAAGATATTTCCGTTGGCGTTTCAATGGCGTTGTTTGATGACAACTTTCTGACGATTGTGCGTACCGCCATGCAAAAAGAAATGCAAAAAGATGGCGTGAAAGGTCAGGTTGAAGATGCCAAAGGCGATGTGGCCCAGCAGCTCCAGCAGGTACAAAATTTTATTGGTCAGGGCGTGGACGTCATCATCGTTAACCCGGTAGACACGAACGCCGTGAAACCCATCATCGATCAGGTAACCAAAGCCGGAGTGGCGCTGGTGTTTGTTAACCGTAAACCTCAGGCCCAGTTAGGCGACAAGATGGCGTATGTGGGCTCTGACTCCGAGCTGGCGGGACGTCTGCAGATGGAAGCGTTGGCGAAAGCCATGAACGGCAAAGGCAATGTGGCGATTCTGCTGGGCGATCTGGCTAATGAAGCCACGCGTGAACGTACCAAAGGCGTTGAAGCCGTGGTCGCCAAATACCCAAATATTAAAGTGGTACAAAAACAAACGGCCAAATTTACCCGTAACGATGCGGTAGATGTCGTAAGTAACTGGATGACCGCTGGCGATGATATCAATGCCATCGCGTCAAACAACGATGAAATGGCGATTGGCGCCATTCAGGCATTAGGCAAGAACGATAAACACATTCTGGTAGCAGGCGTGGATGGCACACCGGATGCGTTGCAGATGATCAAGAACGGCAAGATGGTGGCCAGCGTATTCCAGGATGCTAAAGGCCAGGGTGAAGGCGCTGTTCAGACCGCCATCAAGCTGGCTAACGGTGAGAAAGTGCAGAAAATTGTGGATATCCCCTTCCAGCTGATCACCAAAGACAACTACACCAAATACGTTGGCATGAACCAAAAATAAACGTCCCGAACCTGTTGTACGGAGGTGATGTATGACCGCTTTTGCGCTTGAAGCCGAAGGCATCAGCAAGTTCTTTCCAGGCGTTAAGGCACTGAACAATGTGTCACTGCGCGTACGTTCTGGAACGGTACATGCCTTGATGGGTGAAAATGGCGCGGGCAAATCCACTTTAATGAAGTGCCTGATCGGGATATATCGTCCCGATCAGGGCACCATTAAGATTAAAGGGGAGCCAGTGCAATTCAGGGACACCATGGATGCGTTACGGTCCGGTATTTCTATGATCCATCAGGAACTGAATCTGGTGCCGCACATGACCGTGGCTGAAAATATCTGGCTTGGACGGGAGCCGGTTAAATTTGGCTTTGTCGACCATGCTCAGTTGAATAAAGAAACCCAGGCGCTGCTAAACCGGCTGAATATTAAACTGAAAGCCGACAGCATGGTGGGCGAGCTGAGTATTGCCTCGCAGCAGATGGTAGAGATTGCCAAGGCGGTATCCTGGAATTCCGACATTGTCATTATGGACGAACCCACCTCCGCCTTAACGGAAACTGAAGTCGCGCATTTATTTACCATCATTCGCGATCTGCGCCAGCAGGGGAAAGCCATCATCTATATCAGCCACAAAATGGATGAGATCTTTGCCATCACGGATGAGATTAGTATTTTCCGTGATGGTAACTGGGTCGGCAGCGACATCACCAGTGAATATACGCGCCAGTCGCTGATTACCAAGATGGTTGGACGTGAGCTGACACAGCTGTTCCCCAAATTCAACAATGCCATTGGTGAAGAGGTGCTGACGGTACGTAACCTCACCTGTAAAGACCGGTTTTCTGAGGTGAGTTTTAGCGTACGTCGTGGCGAAATCCTTGGCGTTGCCGGGCTGGTCGGGGCAGGGCGCAGCGAGGTGATGGAAACCCTGTTTGGTATGACGCATTTTGACAGCGGTGAAATCCTGATTGATGGCGTACCAGTCACTATCGACTCGCCGTCTGCCGCGATTGAAAAAGGCATGGCGTTTCTGACTGAAGATCGTAAGAAGTCTGGGCTGTTTTTAGTGTTGTCGGTGTTAGAGAACATGAGCATCGTCAACATGCCTGAATACAGCGGTAAAAGCGGTTTTGTCAGCCATGTCAAAATGGCCCAGGACTGCATGGATCAAATTCGCCGCCTGAACATCAAAACCCCAACCATGGATCAAATCATCAATAACCTGAGCGGGGGAAATCAGCAGAAAGTGCTTATCGCTCGCTGGCTGCTGGCCCAACCGAAAATCCTGATCCTGGATGAGCCAACGCGAGGAATCGATGTAGGGGCAAAAGCCGAAATTTACCGTTTGATCAGTGAGCTTGCCAACCGTGGAGTCGCCATCATTATGGTGTCGTCAGAGCTGCCGGAGATTCTGGGCATGAGCGACCGTATAATGGTGATGCATGGCGGGCGCATTACCGGCATCCTCAATAAAGAAGAAGCCGACCAGGAAACTATTTTGTCGTTAGCATCCGAATGAGGCGCGAAACCACTATGAGTAACACAAAAGTCACGGCCGCTCAGGCTCCTCAACAACAACCCTCGTTTCTGTCGACCTTGCGCCATCGCATGCCAAAGGACACCGGCATCTTTGTGGTGATGGTGGGGATTGCCCTGGTTTTTGAAATGTTCGGCTGGTATGTGCGCGATCAGTCCTTTTTACTCAATCCTAACCGCCTGGTGTTGATCGTCCTGCAGGTTGCTATCATCGGCATCATTGCCGTGGGTGTGACGCAGGTGATCATTACGACCGGTATCGACCTTTCTTCCGGTTCGGTGATTGCGCTAACCGCAGTGGTGGCTGCCAGCCTGGCGCAAACGTCAGACAGTCTCACGCCGATGTTCCCGTCGCTGGTTAATATGCCTGCGGTTGTACCTATTGGTGCCGGTATCGGGGTCGGTTTATTGTGCGGGTTGATCAATGGCGTCTTAATTACCCGTACCGGTATCCCGCCGTTTATTGCCACCTTGGGTATGATGGTCTCCGCGCGCGGTCTGGCGCAGTATTACACCCAGGGCAACCCCATCAGTTTTCTGTCCGATGGATTCACCTCTATTGGTCAGGGTGCTATGCCGGTGGTGATTTTCCTGGTTGTGGCGCTGGTGTTTCACGTTGCGCTGAAACATACCCGCTACGGCAAATATGTTTATGCCATCGGCGGCAATATGACTTCGGCCAAAGTGTCCGGCATTAACGTCAATAAATACCTGATCATCGTTTACACCATCGCGGGGGCGCTGTCAGGCCTGGCGGGTGTGGTGCTGGCGGCACGCGTCAGCAGCGGCCAGTCAAGCATGGGCGTGGGCTACGAACTGGATGCAATTGCCGCAGCGGTCATCGGCGGCAGCAGCCTGATGGGCGGCGTGGGTCGTATTACCGGCACGCTGATTGGTGCGGTGATTCTTGGTCTGATTAAAAGCGGATTCACCTTTGTTGGGGTGGATGCGTATATCCAGGATATCATCAAAGGCATCATCATCGTCGCCGCAGTTACCATCGATATGCGACGCAATCGCGCCAAACGCTAATACGCTGCCGCCTTTGCGCCGTAGCGGCGTTGGCACCAGGCGCTTATCCCAGTCACATAGTTAACTATGCTCCTGGGCCTAAGCGCCTGGCGCCGCCTTGCTACAACACAAATGCGTTTGCGTATTCGCGCTTTGCTGGCTGAGGTGAACAAGAGACAGCAAAACTAAAAAGCTTTTTACCGAAATCCCGTGGGGGTTTTCTCTGGTGCCAGAGGATATCTGCCTTGCTACAACACAAATGCGTTTGCGTATTCGCCTTTCTGACCTTTTAAAAAAACGTGAGTATATTTAGCGTTATAGGTGGGAAGACGTTTCGAATCGATCAACCACTCAGGCAATAACGTGTTTCTCCTCAGCCAACAGTCTTAAACTTTCACGCAGCAACGCAGCAACGCAGCAACGCAGCAACGCAGCAACGCAGCAACGCAGCAACGCAGCAACGCAGCAACGCAGCAACGCCTCTCTCTTTCTGCTTTTCCTCCTGCATAACCGGGCCGGGCGTTGGCACGTCGATAACCTTTGCTGGCACAGGGCCGACGCTGCACGCTGGTTTGACATATTGCGCACTGTTGCGGTGCAGCTCACCTCGCGTCGCCGCCTGAATACGGCGGTGCTCCCAGACTTACCTCTTTGGAGGTACAGATAAACGCTGTTTATTCTGATGCTTAGCAATTATTTCCCGACATGTTTCGCGATCTGAATAAACCTGGTCTGCATATTGCAATTCCCTCTTATGCAAGCTGGTTGACAGAGACCAGCCAGACACCTTGACGTAGCAACGGAGGCAAGATGAATTTAAGACGGCTGAAATATTTTGTGAAAATCGTCGATATCGGTAGCCTGACGCGGGCAGCCGAAGTGCTGCATATTGCTCAGCCTGCATTGAGCCAGCAGGTTGCTACGCTTGAAGGTGAGTTGGAACAGCAGCTTCTCAACCGCACCAAGCGCGGTGTTACGCCGACGGAAGCCGGGAAATTACTCTACAGCCATGCGCGCGTTATTCTGCGGCAGTGCGAACTGGCACAGTCAGCAGTGATGAATGCGGGTGAGGTGGTCAACGGGCAGGTGTCGATTGGCCTGGCACCGGGAACGGCGGCCTCAGCCTTAACTATGCCGCTGCTGCAAACCGTACGGGAACAGTATCCCGATATCATGGTTTATCTGCATGAAAACAGCAGCAGTGCGCTAAACGAAAACATCATCAACGGTCAGTTGGATATGGCCGTGCTGTATGACCGTGCGCCGACGGCAGGCATTAACAGTGTGCCGTTGCTGAAAGAAGATCTGTATCTGGTGGGCACCACGGCCTGTCCGGGGACCAACGTGGATCTGGCCGACGTGGCGCAGATGAGCCTGTTTCTGCCACGCGACTACAGCGCTGTGCGCCAGCGGGTCGATGAGGCGTTTTCACTGCGTCGCCTGAGTGCGCGCATTATTGGCGAAATAGAGTCGCTTTCTACCCTCACCGCCGCCATATCAAGCGGAATGGGTGTGACCGTGTTGCCGGAGTCGGCTGCCCGGGCGCTGGTGGGATCAACCCAGGCGTGGATGGCGCGCATTACCAGTCCGACCATCAGCCTGCCGTTGTCGCTGAACCTGTCGCACCGTTTACCTTTATCGCCGCCTGCGCAGGCCGTTAAAAATATCCTGCTGTCGCTGCTTAACAAGCCGCTGACGGAAAAACGCGAACTCACGCTGGTCAGCTGACGCTCATCCTTGTTGATCTGTCTGTAAAGCAGGGCGCGGAGACATCGCGCCACTGCCCCTTCTCTGGCTGTCCTCCCTGATGTGATTCATTCCTTCCTGCTGCCTGTCATATGCTTTAAATGCATAAATAAAACTTTTTTAGTATTTCCTGTTATCGATAATCCTTTTTACCCTCTGATTATCAGATTGTGTAAAGAGAGGTAAAGGGTGTGAATTTCCAGCAACTTAAAATTATTCGCGAAGCCGCGCGGCGGGAGTTCAACCTGACAGAGGTGGCAAGCACCCTGTTTACGTCACAATCGGGCGTCAGTCGCCATATCCGCGATCTGGAAGATGAGCTTGGCGTCGAAATTTTTATCCGGCGCGGCAAGCGACTGCTCGGTATGACAGAGCCGGGTAAGGCGTTGTTAACCATCGCTGAGCGAATTCTGGACGAAGCCGGTAAAGTCCGTCGTCTGGCGGACGTTTTCACCAATGAATCCAGCGGTATTCTTTCCATCGCAACCACCCATACTCAGGCCCGATACAGTCTGCCGCCGGTTATCAAGGCGTTCCGCCAGCTTTATCCCAATGTCCGCCTCGAACTCAACCAGGGATCGCCGCAGGAAATCGTAAATATGCTGCTGGCAGGAGAGGTGGATGTCGGCATTGCCAGTGAAATGCTGGTGAACAACGGCAGTCTGGCGGCATTTCCGTGGTTCAGCTGGCATCATGCTTTGCTGGTGCCGCACGATCATGACCTCGTTCAGCAGCAACCGGTATCACTGAATGCGCTGAGCCACCATCCTCTTATTACCTATCGTCAGGGCATTACCGGACGCTCGCGCGTGGACAGGGCCTTTCAGGGCGCAGGTTTAAAACCGGACATCGTGCTCAGCGCCCAGGATTCCGATGTGGTGAAAACCTATGTCAAACTTGGTCTCGGAGTCGGTATCCTGGCCGATCAGGCCTGTGAAACCGAGCCGGGCGGAGAGCTGGTCAGGCTGGATGCCACGCACCTGTTTGACGCCAACACGGTATGGCTGGGCCTGAAACGGGGACAGCTACAGCGCAACTACGTCTGGCAATTTCTTGAGCTGTGCAACGCCAACCTGTCGCTTGAAGAGATCAAAAAGCAGGCGCTTTCATCAGCGGGTGATGATGAACCTGTGATCGATTTTCAGATTTAATGCTCAGGGACATCGGGCTGCATATCGTGACGGCATAAAATTTTTTTTCTGCCGTAAATCCTCTCAGCGAACGCTTTCTGGCTGGCAATAACAACATCCTGCGCTTCCCCCCACCCGATAAAGTGGAAAGATCTGAACAAAGGGGGATGGGATGTCACGTATACAACTAAACGATCACACGCTGCTGCGCCAACAGGCGCTGTTCGCGGGCCAATGGCAGAATGGCTATCAGGGCGAAACCTTGCCGGTTATCGACCCGGCCACCGGCGACACGCTGGCCACCATTCCGGCGCTGGGCCGTGAGGAAACCGAGGCGGCAATTAACCATGCGGAGTCGGTGCGTCATGAATGGGCAAAAACGCCTAATGCCACGCGTGCCGGGCTGCTGGAGAAGTGGTACCAGCTTATTATCGATAACGCGGACGATCTTGCCATCATCATGACGGCCGAACAGGGCAAGCCGCTGGCGGAAGCGAAAGGCGAAGTGCTGTACGGTGCCAGTTTCGTCAAATGGTTTGCCGAAGAGGCACGTCGCATTTATGGCGATACCATTCCTGCTCCCACCTCAGACCGCAGAATTATCGTGTTGAAACAGCCGGTCGGTGTGGCGGCAGCGATCACACCCTGGAACTTCCCTATCGCCATGATTACCCGCAAGGTGGCTCCGGCGCTGGCGGCGGGTTGCCCCATTATCGTTAAACCCTCCGACCTGACGCCGCTCTCCGCGCTGGCGCTGGCGGTACTGGCCGAGCGCGCCGGTTTTCCGTCCGGTGTCTTGCAGGTGGTCACCGGTATGCCGACGGAAATTGGTGCCGCGCTGACCGAAAGCCGCCTTGTCCGTAAGATCTCTTTTACCGGTTCAACTCGCGTGGGTCAGTTACTCATGAAGCAGTGCGCTGACAGCATAAAACGCCTGAGTCTGGAGCTGGGGGGAAATGCGCCGTTAATCGTTTTCGATGACGCCGACATTGAGATTGCGGTGGCGGGCGTAATGACCAGCAAGTTCCGTAACGCCGGGCAAACCTGCGTCTGCGCCAACCGGATTCTGGTTCAGCGCAACATCTATGACCGCTTTTCCGCCCGTCTGCTGGAGGCCGTTGCTACCCTGAAGGTGGGTGACGGATTTGCAGCCGGAAGCACCATCGGGCCGCTAATCAATACCGGGGCGGTCGAAAAGGTGAATGCGCACATCGACGATGCCTTACAAAAAGGGGCGACGCTGTTAACAGGCGGCATCAGCAATGGAACGGGCACCTGGGTTCAGCCTACCGTGCTCGGTCAGGTCACGCGTGAGATGCGTATTGCCCAGGAAGAAACCTTTGGCCCCGTGGCGCCGCTGTTTATCTTCGATGATGAAGAGCAGGCACTGGCGATGGCAAATGACACACCTTATGGACTGGGCGCTTACTTCTTTACCGAGAATATTCGTCGTGCCTGGCGGGTAGCGGAAGCGCTGGAATTTGGCATGGTCGGTTTTAATACCGGCGTAATCTCTTTAGAAGTCGCTCCTTTTGGTGGGGTAAAATTATCCGGTATTGGTCGTGAAGGTTCACGTTACGGAATTGATGAATATCTGGAGCAAAAAACTTTCCATCTCGGCAGCCTGTAATTTAAAACGGTAGTCATAAATGTACGCGCCAGCATAAGCACTCTGCTGGCGCTTTTTTTTGTGCGCCAGATCTAAGTTTTCCTTCAATTCTCCTTTTTAGTGCAAGTTTCATGCGCAATGCACCAAAGCAATGCGGCTTTTTTGTGAGGTAAATCATCTGTTTAAGGCTTCGGCAATTCCGCAATAAATCCGTCATTAATACGGCAGAAAAATTTTTTTGCGTGGTTTTAAACGCATTTTAATTTTCTTAACGGCTGGCATACTTTCTGCATTACCTAATTAATATTTCAGAAAAGCATTGCCGAAATTTAACCAAACCAGCGTGTGACGGCTGTAACAAATAAGGATTCTTCCATGTTGAGTTTCGACCCGGAAAGCGTGCAACTCCCGTTGGGCCATTATATCGGCGGGAAACATGTGCAAACACAAGGCGAATCTTTTGCCGTCAAACGCCCCTCAGATGGTCACGTCTTTGCCACTCTGCATGAAGCGCAGGCCGAGGACGTTGACCATGCCGTCATGACGGCCCATCAGGCATTAAAAACCAGCGGCTGGTCAGGCTGTGCACCCCGTGAACGCGGTCGGATAATGCGTCGCTGGGCCGATTTAATTGAGCAGGATCGGCTGCTGGCCCAGCTTGAAGCGTTGGGCTCGACGCGTCCGATTGCTGACGTGATACAGCATGAAATTCCTTTCACTGCCGAAGCCATCCGTTTCTATGCCGAATGCGCGGACAAATACAGCGGTGACCTGTTCCCCACCCGTGAAAACAGCCTGGGGATGTTGATTGCAGAACCCTATGGGGTGATCGGTGCCATTACGCCCTGGAATTTTCCATTGTCGATGGCCTCGTGGAAGTGCGGACCGGCACTGGCTGCGGGGAATGCCGTGGTACTCAAGCCGTCAGAACTGACGCCGCTTTCTACCGTACGCATGGCAGAACTGGCGGTCCAGGCCGGTTTGCCCGCCGGTATCCTCAATATTGTACAGGGCAGTGGGGCCGTAACGGGCAGTGCGCTCGTCAGGCATCCTCTGGTCCGTAAGGTCTCCTTTACCGGCTCAACCCTGACCGGCGCGCGCATTATGAGCGATGCGGCGCAGTTCGGCATGAAACCGGTGACGCTGGAGCTGGGTGGAAAAAGTCCACAACTGGTCTTTGATGATGCGGGTGATATTGAGGTGCTGGCGCAGCGTATTCTGCGCGGCTTTACCGCCAATGGCGGTCAGGCCTGCGTAGCGGGTACGCGCTTAATCGTGCAGCGCGGCATTGCCGATGCGCTCACGGCGCGACTGACGACATTGTGCCGTGAGGTTAAACCCGGCGTCACCTGGCAGGAAACCAGTCGTTATGCGCCGCTGATTGATGCACGCCAGGGCAATAAAGTGCGTTCGGTGATTGAAGAAGCCAAAGCCCTGGGCGCAGAAGTGCTGGTGGGCGGCGAACGCTTTGCGGATACCGATGAGGGCTGGTTCTGGCAGCCCACGCTGTTAAGCCAGGTTAAGCCTGATAACCCGGCGGTTCAGCAGGAAATTTTTGGTCCGGTGCTGACGATTCAGACCTTCGATGAGGAAGAGCAGGGGCTGGCACTGGCGGCACATGACACGTATGGCCTGTGCGCGGGCGTGCATACGCTGAGTCTGCCCCGGGCGATGCGGGCGATACGCGCGATTGAAGCCGGTACCGTCTGGGTCAACCGCTACGGTCGCTCTGGCGATTTTATTATCCCTACCGGCGGCTTTCTGGGATCGGGTATTGGCAAAGATTTGGGTCGCCAGGCCTTCCAGGCCTGCCAGCGCCAGAAAAGTGTACTGATCGATTTTTAAGCACCACACCTGACAATAACGAGGTTAATTCAATGGCACTGTTTAAACCCAAATTCATCACATTTGATTGTTACGGCACGCTGATTTTTTTTGACATGGCCGGTGCGGCTAAACGCTGTTTCGCCGATCGTGTCGACGCAGAAGCGCTGGACGCCTTTGTGACTGATTTTTCCAGCTACCGTCTGGACGAAGTCATGGGTGCATGGAAACCCTATTACGATGTCGTCAGCAATGCTATTCAGCGCACCTGCAAAAAGTGGGGCGTGAAATGGCAACAGGCAGACAGCGATTTTATTTACGCTGACTGCGCCACCTGGGGCCCGCATCCTGATGTGCCCGCTGGCTTAGCCAAAGTGGCAAAAGAATTCCCGCTGGTGCTGTTGACTAACTCGATGAATGACCTGATTCCTCATCATATTCCTCGCCTGGGCGCACCGATCCATATGACGATCACGGCGGAAGAGGCCGGTGCCTACAAACCGCATATGAAAGGTTTTGAATACATGCTGGAAAAACTGGACTGCCGTCCGGACGAGATCCTGCATGTGTCATCCAGTTTCCGTTATGACCTGATGACCGCCCACGACCTCGGCATTAAGCATAAGGTCTGGGTCAACCGCGGCCATGAACCGGCTAATCCGTATTATCAATACACCGAAGTTAAAGACATTGGCGGCCTGCCTGGCGTCGTCGGTCTTTGAGGACATCGACATGAAACTGGAATCGTACTGGCAAGCCACCGCCCCGTCGTTCAGCGCTGCCGCGCCGGGGCCGTTGCCGTCACAGGCGGATGTGGTGGTGATAGGCGCTGGCTTTACCGGTGTGTCTGCGGCGCTGACGCTGGCGCGAAACGGTATCAATGTTGTGGTGCTGGATAGCGGAGAAGTGATGAGTCAGGCCTCGTCGCGCAACGGCGGTCACTGCAATACCGGCGTGGCGCAAAACTTTGCCTCGCTGGTTGCCAGCCAGGGACTTGAACAGGCCAGTCGCTTCTATCGGGCGTTTGATGATGCGGTTACCTATGTCGAGCAGTTGGTGAAGGACGAGCAGATTCACTGCGATTTTCGGTGGTGCGGCAAACTCAAGCTGGCCAGTAAAGCCTCGCATTTTGCCGGACTGCAGGACGCCTTCACGTTGATGCGGCGCACGGTGGACCCCGATATCCAGTTACTGAGTAAAGATGAGGTTCAGCGTGAGATCGGCAGTAGCGATTTTCACGGTGGATTGCTGCAACAGCGCGGCGGTCAGATGCACATGGGCAAGTTTGGTGTGGGCCTGGCCGAAGCCGCGGCACGCAGCGGCGCAAAAATTTATCCCCACCATCACGTCACTCAACTGGAACGCCTTGACGGTTATCGCCACCGGGTGGTGACCAGCAAGGGTGAAATCCAGGCAGACAAAGTGCTGATGGCAACGGGCTGCTCCAGTGAAGGTCCGTTTCCATGGTTCCAGCGTCGTATCGTGCCGGTAGGCAGCTTTATCGTTGTCACTGAGCCGCTGGATGATGGGCTCATCCGTACCTTGCTGCCGGAGGATCGTAACTACGTTACCTCCATGAATATTGGTAACTACTTCCGCACCACGGCGGACCGCCGTCTGGTCTTTGGTGGACGCGCGCGCTTTGCCATCAGCAATCCGACCTCGGACTCACGCAGCGGCGAGATATTGCATGCTGCAATGGCGAAGATGTTTCCGAAGCTGGCTAACACCCAAATTGATTACTGCTGGGGTGGCATGGTGGATATGACGGCCGATCGCCTGCCGCACGCCGGCGAACAGGACGGCATATTTTATTCGCTGGGTTACAGCGGTCATGGCACCCAGATGTCGGTATGGATGGGCCGCGTGATGGCCGATCTGTTAAGTGAGAAAGTCCGGGACAACCCCTGGCAGCGTCAGACATGGCCTGCACTGCCGGGCTATCACGGAAAACCGTGGTTTTTGCCCCTTGCCGGGCTCTACTACAAAGCAAAGGATCGCCTTTCGTAAATTCACATTGTTTTTCAGGCCGTTGCGGAGTTGTTGTGTTTGCCGAAAGCGACCAACAGCCCGCCGCGGATGGGCAATGCAGCATGCGCCGTCTGAATAACGCAGGGAATTTTCCATGTTCGCTCGAACACGTAATGAGGTGTACAGATGAGTAAAATTGATAATAAAGAATCTGACGTAACCAATCCTGCTCTGACGCGGATGATCACTGAAGGCACATTGTCCCGTCGCAGTTTAATGAAGCTACTCTCCGCCGGTGCGGTGATGAGCACGGGACTGATTGGCTTCCCCGGCATGGCGCTGGCGGAAAGCAAACCCGTACAGGGCGGGAAACTGCGTGTCGGGATGTCTAACGCGTCTGCAACCGATACGCTGGACCCGGCAAAAGGCAGTAACAGCGCCGACTACACGCGCCAGTTTATGTTTTACAGCTGTCTGACCGAGGTCGACAAGGCGATGTCCGTTAAGCCCGGCCTGGCAGAGTCGGTTGATTCTGACGACGGCATCACCTGGAGCATTAAACTGCGCAAAGGTGTTACCTTCCACGACGGTAAACCTTTTACCGCGAAGGATGTGATTTTCTCGCTTAATCGTCATAAAGATCCTGCCGTTGCCTCCAGCGCATTCAAGCTTGCTGAACAGTTCAAGACCATCACTGCCGTCAACGATAATGAAGTGCAGCTTGTCCTTGTGGCTCCTAACTTTGATCTTCCCTACATGCTGACCACGTCTCCCTTCCTGATTGTTCAGGATGGCACCAAAGATTTCAGCAAAGGGATCGGCACCGGCCCCTTCGTATGCAAGAGCTTTACGCCTGGCGTGAATACCGTGGGCACCAAAAACCCGAACTACTTTAAACCGGGCCTGCCGCATCTGGACGAAGTGGAGCTGCTTGGCGTTACCGATCAGGCTGCCCGCGTCAACGCCCTGCTGTCTGGCGATATCCAGGTGGCCTCGGGCCTGAAAGCCTCAGACAGTATGCGCATTGGTCATACGACGGATCACGCGGTGCTTGAAACCAAGGGCGGCATGTATACCAACCTGATCATCCGTACCGATATCAAACCCGGCAGCAACCCAGATTTCGTGCTGGCGATGAAATACCTGCAGCCAAGAGAAATCATCGTGAAAACGGTGCTGCAGGGCTTTGGCGATATCAGTAATGACACGCCGGTTCCGCCGTGGCATCCGCTGTTTAACGCCGATCTTAAACCGCGTCCGCTCGATCCTGAAAAAGCCAAGTTTTACATCAACAAAGCGGGCATGACCGGACAGTCGATAGAAATTATTACCACGCCGCCGCTGGAAGGCGCGACGGAAGGGGCGCAGCTCATCCAGCAGGTCGGGCGCAACGCAGGGCTTAACGTTAACGTGCGGCGCGTGCCATATGAAGGCTACTGGGGAACACACTGGACGAAAGATCCGGTGGGCTACGGCTCGATCAACCCGCGCCCAACGCTGGATATGCTGTTCTCCCAGTTCTACCTGTCAAGCTCCTCCACGAACGAGAGCGGCTGGAAAAATCCCCAGTTTGACCAGTTGGTGATTGCGGCACGCGGTGAGCGTGATAAAGCCAAACGCAAGCAGATGTACGGTGATATGCAAACCCTGATCTATGACCACTGCGGTACGCTCATCCCGGCATTTATCAGTTCAATGGATGGCTACAGCAAGAAGGTTAACGGCCTTGAGGCCTGGCCATCGGGCATGCTAATGGGCTATCGCTTCCATGAGTTTGCCTGGCTTTCAGCCTGATAATCGTCTGACGAAGGAGTTCGCCGATGAACCGATACATGATGTTCCTGATTGCCCGGCGCATTGGCGCCGGCATCCTGACCTTGCTTATCGTCTCGGCGGTGGTATTTTTTATCACCAGCCTGCTGCCGGGCGATGCGGCGCAAATGATCCTGGGGCAAAACGCCACGCCAGAAACGGTAGCGGCCTTGCGCCAGCAGCTCGGTTTAGATCAGCCGCTGCTGGTGCGCTATTTCACCTGGCTTGGCGGTATGCTGACGGGGAATTTTGGCACCTCATTTGCGAGTCATCTGCCGGTTGCACAGCTGGTGGCGCAGCGTCTTCCCGCCACCTTTGAACTTGCTGCCACTACCACAGCGATTTGTGTGCCGCTCGCACTGATTATTGGTATCGCGGCGGCCATGAATCGTGGCTCCAAACTCGATCGTGCGCTGGTGATTGGCACGATGGCGACGGTGGCCGTACCGGAATTTCTGGTGGCCACGATTGCGGTGCTGATTTTTGCCGTGAAGCTGCACTGGGTTTCTGCGATGTCGCTGGGCAGTCCCAGTATGGACTTCGCCAGCTACATCAAAGCCTATGCGTTGCCGGTGATGACGTTATGCTGCGGACTGGTCGCGCAAATGGCACGTATGACCCGCGCGGCCATTATTAACCAGCTCGACAGCCCTTATCTTGAAATGGCCTTGCTCAAAGGGGTTTCCCCCATGCGGGCGGTGTTACGCCATGCCTTACCGAATGCCGTCGGCCCCATTGCTAACGCGATTTCCCTCAGTCTTTCTTACCTGTTTGGTGGGGTCATTATTATCGAAACCATCTTCAGCTATCCGGGTCTGGCCAGCCAGATGGTCGACGCGGTCAGTAATCGCGATCTGCCGGTGGTACAGCTCTGCGTAATGCTGTTTGCCAGCTGTTATCTTGTGCTGCTGCTGGCGGCGGATATTGTCACTATCGCCTTTAACCCGAAATGGAGGAGCTGATGAAAATATTGCTTCCGTGGCGTATTTTTCAGTCACTGTCTTTATCGGGCCGCCTGGGCCTGGTGGTGACCTTGTTCTGGTTGATCATCGCCATCTTCGGCACCTGGTGGGCCCCCCACAATCTTGACGACATTGGGGTCGGGCCATTAATGGGCGGATTGACGCATGAAAACCTGCTGGGTACCGATTACCTCGGACGGGATATGCTCAGCCGCATTATGTACGGTGCGAAGTTTTCCCTGGGGCTGGCGCTGGGCGCTGCCATGCTGGCCAGCCTGATTGGCACCATGCTGGCGCTGTTAGCGGCGGTAACCGGACGCTGGCTGGAAGAGCTGCTGGGCCGTATCAACGACGCGATGCTGGTGTTGCCAGGCAAAATACTGGCGCTGATGATTGTGGCGGTGTTCGGGTCCTCGCTGCCGATGCTGCTGATCACGGCGGTGTTTACCTACTGGCCGGGTGCGTTTCGTATCGCCTTTGCCCTCGCCAGCAACTTACGCAACATGGACTATGTCCGCGCCTCTCGCCTGCGGGGCGAAAGCCGCTGGTACATCGCCATCCACGATATTCTGCCCAACATGGTGCATCCGGTCCTGGCGGATTTTGGTCTGCGCTTTGTGTATATCGTATTACTGCTGAGTGGATTGAGCTTCCTGGGGCTGGGCGTTCAGCCACCTTATGCCGACTGGGGAACATTAGTACGTGAAAATATTCAGGGGTTGTTTGACGGCTCACCGGCGGTGTTGATGCCAGCGGTAGCGATTGCCAGCCTGACCATCGCGGTCAACCTGTTTATTGACAGCTTGCAAAGCATGCGTCCGTTGACGCTGGCAAAGGAGGGGGCATGAACGTGACACAACATACGGCAATGCCTGTGATTTCTGTCGATAACCTGCGCGTGACGGCGCATACCGACAATGGGGATGAACTGGATATCGTCTCCGATATCCGCTTCACGGTGCAAAAAGGCGAAGTGCTGGCGCTGATTGGCGAATCCGGCTCGGGTAAAACCACCATTGCGATGGCGCTGATGGGCTATGCGCGCCACGGTTGCAAGATCGCCGAGGGCAATATTCATGTGGCGGGCACCAACATCATGGATCTCACGCCCGCGCAGTTGCGCGTGTTTCGCGGCAATAAAGTGTCCTATATTGCCCAGAGTGCCGCCGCCTCTTTTAACCCCGGAATGAAAATCATCGACCAGGTTATCGAACCGGTTGTGATTCACGGCACCATGACGCGCAAGGCGGCGAAGGTCAAAGCGCTGGCGCTGTTCCGTGAGCTGGCCTTACCCAACCCGGATACGATTGGCGATCGCTTCCCCCATCAGGTCTCAGGCGGGCAGTTACAGCGTTTAATGACGGCGATGGCCCTGATTAGCGATCCCGAGGTGGTCATTCTTGATGAACCCACCACGGCGTTAGACGTGACGACCCAGGTTGAAGTGCTAAAAGCCTTTCGTCGGGTGGTGAAACAACGCGGCGTAACGGCGATTTATGTCAGCCATGACCTGGCCGTGGTGGCGCAAATGGCCGACCGGATTCTGGTACTGCTGCAAGGCAAAATTGCGGAATACGGCACGACGGCGCATTTGATTGGTGCACCCCAGGCGGACTATACGCGCCTGCTGATGGATGCCGCTCAGCAAAAAGAGCGGCCCAGCAACTGGTGTCAGGCAAAGGCGAATGAACTGCCGTTGCTTGAAGTGCGTGACCTGTCAGCCGGTTACGGTCCAAAGGGCAGTGATGGATTGCCCAAAGTCCGCATTCTGGAAAATATTAATCTCACGCTGTGGAAAGGTCAGGCCATTGGCATTATCGGGGAATCCGGCTCGGGTAAAACCACCCTGGCGCATGCCATTGCCGGTCTCAATCCTGCCTGCCAGGGACATGTCCTGTTTAACGGCCACTCTGTTGCGGGCCAGATGCAAAAACGCAGCGACAATGAGCTGCGACGTATTCAGTACGTTTTCCAGATGGCGGATACAGCCCTCAATCCGGCCCATAGCGTTGAACGCATTTTAACGCGTCCGCTGACGCTGTTTCATGGTCTGAGCGGCATCGCTCGCCAGCAGCGACTCTATCAACTGCTTGATCTGGTTAAGCTGCCGCGCACCGTGCTGTCCCGCCGCCCCTGGTCACTGTCAGGTGGGCAAAAACAGCGTGTTAACCTGGCCCGTGCACTGGCGGCTGAACCGGATGTGATTTTATGTGATGAAGTCACGTCGGCGCTGGATACCGTGGTAGCTTCCGCCGTGCTGGATCTGATCAGCGAACTGCGCCGCGAGCTGGGCCTGTCGGTAATGTTTATCAGCCACGATATGCACGCCGTGCGCGCGGTATGTGATGAGATCGTCGTGATGCGAAATGGCAGCATCGTCACTCAGCTGGCGCGCAGCAATTATGACCAGCCTACCAGTGAACTCTATTTCGAACGCCTGAAACGTGCGGTTCCTGAGCTGCGTCAGGGCTGGCTGGATGAGCATGAAGAGATTCTGAAAGCCGAGTAACAGGCTGTTATGTCGTCGATCACGTTCGACAGACAGGCAGTATCCAGGCGCCGGGCGCGATGAGCGTCATGGCACCGGCAAACAAACAGATTAAGAGGTGGCTACGCCATGCCCGCACCGATTCGTTACGTACAGGACAGCAGTGATTTCCCGGCGTCCGCCGATGTGGTGGTGATTGGTGCCGGTATTGCGGGGGCCGCCGCCACCTGGGAACTGGCAAAAAAAGGATTGAAGGTGGTGCTGATCGAGAAGGGGCTGGTCGGCGCCGAGCAGTCGAGCCGCAACTGGGGCTGGTGCCGTCAGCAGAATCGTGACGAGCGCGAACTGCCGCTGGTGATTGAAGCCTTACGCGGCTGGGAAGAACTTAGCATTGAAACCGGGGAAGAGCTGGGCTTTCGTCGCAGCGGTCTGGTCTATGCCACCCGGAATGAAGCGGATATTGCGGCCTGGGATAAGTGGGGCCAGATGGCCAAACAGTATGGCGTACGCAGCGATATCCTGAATGCCCAGCAGGCGAAAGCCATGACGCCAGGCAGTACCACAAACTGGCTGGGCGGCGTTTCCGCCCCGGCGGATGGTGCGGCTGAACCTAAACTGGCTGCACCGGGCATTGTGATTGGCGCGCAAAAAAAAGGCGCGCTGGTTTTCCAGCAGTGTGCAGTGCGCGGGCTGGATATTTCAGCCGGGCGCGTCAGCGGAGTTATAACGGAACGCGGCTTGATCAAAACCACCCGGGTGATCTGTGCGGCGGGTGCCTGGACCTCGATGTTTTGCCGTCGGCACGGTATTGATTTGCCGCTGGGGAACGTCATTGGCACCGCCTTCCGTACCCACCCGATTGAGCAGGCTATCGCCGTCCCTTTTTATACCGAAAGCTTTGCCTGTCGACCGCAGATGGATGGCAGCTATACCGTTTCCGTATCGGGCCGCGGGCGGCTTGAACCCGGTGCGCAGGGGATTCGTTACCTGCGACAGTTTTATCCCACGTTTAAAAGTCGGCGTAAAAATCTTACCCTGAATCTGGGGGTGAAGCCGTTCTTTAATGGCCCTGAGGCGATGGGCCGCTGGGATCTGGATGCGATTTCACCCTTCGAGCGGATGCGTATTCTGGACCCCGCTGCCGATGCCTGGGTCGTGGAAAGCGGACTTGCGGCAATGCGGCGTGAATTTCCTGCGCTGGCAAACCTGAAAGTCGCCCAGGCCTGGGGCGGGATGATTGACAGTACGCCGGACGCGATTCCGGTCATTTCAACAGTGGCAAAACTGCCAGGCCTGGTGTTGTCGGCAGGATTCAGTGCCCACGGTTTTGGGATTGGTCCCGGTGCAGGCCGCCTGGCGGCTCAACTGGCGACAGACTCCACGCCGGTGGTCGATCCCACGCCCTATCGCTACAGCCGTTTCATCGACGGCAGCGGACTTGATGCACCCGGCATGATGTAAGGAAAGCAAAATGACAGTTGATATTCGTACCATGACGACCGAAGACATTCCCCAGGTTTACGCGATGAGCCAGGCGCTGAACTGGCCGCACCGCCATGAAGACTGGGCCATCGGCATGCAGCTCGGCGAAGGCGTGGTCATTGAAGAGCAGGGCGAAGTAATAGGCAGTGCGATTCTCTGGCGCTGGGGCGACAAGGCCGCGACCATCGGTCTGGTGATTGTCGCGAATCAGCACCAGGGGCGCGGGCTGGGCAAGCAGTTGATGCTGGCCTTATTAGAGAAAGTGCCCGGTTATAACGTGCGTCTGCACGCGACGGAGATGGGTAAGGGCCTGTATGAAAAACTCGGCTTTGTTACCTGCGGTAAGATCCTACAGTACCAAACGCCTGCCCTGAACGCGTTACCCAGAGTGGAGATTCCGGCTGGATTGACGCTGCGCAGCGCCACTCTTGACGATCGGGATGCGCTGGTGCAGATGGAGCAGGCCGCCCACGGGCTTTTCCGCCCGGCGCTGGTGGAACATCTGATTACCGACAATCAGACCATTATCTTGCAGGATGACCAGCAAACCCCTCAGGGTTATGCCAGCCTGCGGCGCTTTGGTCGTGGCTGGGTCATTGGACCCGTTATTGCACAGGATTTTCCGGTTGCCCAGGCGCTAACCGCCGCGCTGATGCAGAGCCTGAAGGGCGAATATCTACGCATGGATACGGATGCCACGCTGCCGCTGGCCGCCTGGCTGGAGAGCCTGGGCCTGACAAACGTTGACGCGCCGATCACGATGGTGCGCGGTGACGTCTGGGTGCCACAAGGCATGCAGGCATTTGGGCTGATGACGCAGGCAATGGCCTGATGCACATCGTTTATAAATCGGAGCCACAGCGCGGCCTGCACTGGCAGCGTTGGCTGGCTGAGCACGCGCCCGATATTCATTTACACCTCTGGCCGGAGACCGGCGATGCCGATCAGGTTGATGCGCTGGTCGCCTGGCTGCCGCCCGATAACCTTGCAGACCGTTTTCCCAATCTGAAAATCCTGTTTTCCGTAGGGGCCGGAGCGGAACAGTTTGATCTGTCCACGCTGCCGTCACATATCCCGCTGGTCAGAACGATTGAACCCGGCCTGACGCAGGGCATGGTGGAGTACATCACCTTTGCGGTGTTGGGATTACATCGTGATATGCCACGCTATTTTCAGCAGCAACGGCATCAGCAATGGCAGGCGCATCTGGCTATTCCCGCCGGTCAGCGCCGCGTCGGGATCATGGGACTGGGCGAACTGGGCCGCGCGGCACTGGCCCAGCTTCAGGCGATGGGATTTGACTGCGGCGGCTGGAGCCGTACGCCGCATCTTATTCCGGACGTGCCGTGCTGGCATGGTGACGATCAGCTGCCCGACTTTCTCGCCCGCAGCGATATTCTGGTGTGCCTGCTACCGCTGACGCCCAGTACTCAGGGGCGACTGAATGCCGGGCTGTTCAGCCAACTGCCAACAGGTGCTGCACTGGTGCAGGCCGGGCGCGGTCCTCAGCTTAATCATCAGGATCTGCTGGATGCGCTCGACAGCGGCCAGTTACGGGCGGCGGTGATTGATGTGACCGACCCTGAACCTCTGCCCTCCGATCATGCATTCTGGACGCATCCCGCAATCTGGCTCACGCCGCACATCGCCAGCCAGACGCAAAACGACAGCGCGATCAGCGCACTGCTGGCTAATCTGCGTCGCTTTCAGCGTGGTGAACCGCTGCACGGCGTCGTTGATCGTTCACGAGGATATTGAGATGGACCATTTAGTGGCGTTGCGCCGCGATCTACACCGTAATCCTGAACTGGGTTTCCATGAACAGCGAACCAGCGATATTGTCGCGCGTTTTCTACAGGATTTAGGCATTGAGGTGCATCGGGAAATTGGCAAAACGGGCGTAGTGGGCGTGCTGAAGAAAGGCAACGGCTCACGCATGATTGGGCTGCGGGCCGACATGGATGCGCTTCCCATGCAGGACAAAGGCGAGGTGCCCTGGACCAGTCTGGTAGCGAACCACAGTCATGCCTGTGGCCACGACGGTCACACCACCATGCTGCTGGGCGCGGCGGAAAAACTGGCGCGTGAGGTTGAGTTCAGCGGCACTGTCTGCTTTATCTTTCAGCCGGCAGAAGAGGGCCTGGCAGGCGCGAAGGCCATGATTGACGACGGTCTGTTTCAGCGCTTCCCCTGTGATGCGGTGTTTGCCCTGCATAACTGGCCTGAATTACCCCTGGGTGAAATTCAGACCCGGCCCGGAGCCATTATGGCCGCGGCAGACCGGTTTGATATCACTGTCAAAGGCGCGGGCGGTCACGCCGCACAGCCGCATCTGACGCACGATACGCTGTTAGCCGTCAGTGAACTGGTGGTGCAGTTAAACACGCTGGTTTCCCGGGCGCTCGATCCCTGCGAACCGGCTTTGCTGACGGTGACGCGGATGCAGGGCGGTTTTTCCCACAATATGATCCCTGCGGAAGCCAACATCACCGGTACGGTGCGCACTTTTAACCCGGCAGCGCAGGATATTATTGAATCCCGGCTGCGGCAGATGGCGGAACACATTACGGCGGCGCACGGGTTACAGGCCGAGGTGAACTATTTGCGTTATTACCCGGCCACCATCAACAATGAATCTGAGGCGACTCAGGCCCTGGCGGCCTTGCAGGCGGCGGGCATGACAACCCAACTGGCGCGCCAGCCTGCACTCACCTCGGAAGATTTTGCCTTTATGTTACATGCAAAGCCCGGTGCCTATGTATGGATAGGATCGGCCCCCAGCAAGCCGCTTCATCATGCCGCCTATGACTTTAACGACGCGCTGATACCGCATGGCATCCAGGCGTTGATTACCCTGGCCTGCCACGGGCTGGGAACAACATTTACTCGCTGAAACCCGTGGGATTTTGACACGAAATGCCGCTGCTGACGGAATTACGGCAGCGTTATTGCCCCACAGATTGCGATACTTAAGCCAATCGAACACGACGTGGATGAGGTATAAAAATGCAGAATGTCCTGGCAGAGCAGCAAACCTATGCGGACAACAGCCAGTTGCTGGATGTCCGAGATCATAATGTGCCGCGCGGCATTGTTACCGCTCATCCGCTGGTGATTGAGCGAGCCAAAGGCAGTGAAGTGTGGGATGTAGAAGGCAATCGCTATCTGGATTTTGTCGGCGGCATTGGCGTGCTTAACGTGGGCCACAACCATCCGGCTGTGGTTAACGCTGTAACCCGCCAGCTGGGCCTGGTATCGCACGCCTGTTTTCAGGTGGTGGCCTATCCGGGATATATCGAACTGGCGCAGCGTCTGAATAAGCTGGTGGGCGGGGACGAACACTATAAGAGCGTGTTTTTCACCAGCGGTGCAGAAGCGGTGGAGAATGCGGTTAAAATTGCCCGTTCTTATACGCAACGACCGGGCATCATCGCCTTTGACGGCGCCTTCCACGGACGTACTTTACTTGGCGTCACCTTGACGGGGATGTCCGCGCCTTACAAACAAAACTTTGGCCCTTTCCCTGGCGATGTTTATCGTCTGCCGTTCCCGAACCCGTTGCACGGCGTCACGGAAGCGGACTGCCTGAAAGCGCTGGACCAACTGTTTGCGGTGCAGATTCTGCCGGAGCGCGTGGCTGCGATTATCATTGAGCCAGTGCAGGGCGATGGCGGCTTCCTGCCCGCCGGGCCGGCATTTATGCAGGCGTTGCGTCGCATCACGACTCAACACGGTATTATGCTGATCTGTGATGAAATTCAGACCGGCTTTGGTCGTACGGGCAGCATGTTTGCCTTCCAGCAACTCGGCATTAAGCCTGATATGGTGACGATGGCGAAAAGTCTGGCGGGGGGCCTGCCGATTTCCGGTGTGGTGGGCAAAGCCGAAGTGATGGACGGCCCGGCACCGGGCGGACTGGGCGGCACCTATGGCGGTAATGCGCTGGCCTGTGCAGCGGCACTGGCGGTGCTTGACGTGTTTGAGCAAGAAAACCTGCTGGCGCGTTCCTGTCAATTGGGTGAGCAGTTGAATCAACGTTTGCGTCAACTTGCAGATAAATATGCCTGCATCGGTGACGTGCGCGGCGTGGGCTTTATGCAGGCAGTAGAAATTCTGGATGTGGACACCCACAAACCCGACAGCGCGCTGACGCAAAAGATCCTCGACAGCGCCTGTCAGGAAGGGCTGCTGCTGATTAAATGCGGTTTACACCGTAATACGATTCGCTTCCTTGCACCGTTAGTGACCACCGATTCGCAACTTGAAGAGGCACTGCATATTTTTGATATTGCCCTGGCGCGTGCGACCGGACGCTTAGGATAGCCGCTCTCCCTCATTGAACAGGCAACAGCCCGGTATCGCGGCCAGCGGGGCCGCCACCGGGTTCAACGCTGGCGCAATTTTTGCAAAGCGTGACAGACCGGGGTTTTTTTGTGTTACAAAAAAATAGCGTACTTGTTATTTTAAAGTGGCGTATTTTAAGTATCTATAAAAGTGCGCTTTACGCTTGTGTACACAGAGTAGCTCTGGGTAGTAGCGAACATCCAGTACAGCTGTAAACAATGAGGGGTGCTATGAACGGCTTAATGAAACTCGATCGCATCGATATCAATATTCTGGTGCAACTACAAAAAGATGGCCGTATCAGCAACGTTAATCTCGCCGATGCAGTAGGACTTTCCCCGAGTCCTTGCCTGCAACGGGTTAAACGGCTTGAGCAGGCCGGTTTTATTACCGGCTATGAAGCACACGTCAATCTCACCAAAATTACCGACTCGGTCACCGTGTTTACCGAAGTGACGCTGAACGGACACCGGCGCGAAGACTTTATGAAGTTTGAAGCCGCCATGCGTGACGTTGACGAACTCATGGAATGTCACTTAATTACCGGGGGTTACGATTACCTGTTGCGCTTTATTACCCGCAGCATTGAGCATTATCAGGATGTGATTGAGAAGATGCTGGATGCGCAAATTGGCATCGATAAGTACTTCAGCTATATCGTGATTAAATCACCCGTGATGAAAAGCAGTGTGCCGTTACGCTCACTGATCAGTAAACATAACCCGCTAGAGTTCGGCGTGTAATTTTCGGCCCGGCGCGCAGAAGCCTGGCAAGCCCATTCTCTGCGCGCCTTACCAGCCGTGCTCAGGATCAGAGCAGTTTAATACTGATTCGCGTAGCGGAGCTGACAGGCTGAGCCTGATAGCCCTCGACAATAATGCGACCAAAGTGGGCTGCATTTGAGCCCGCCTCAATCAACGGAATCAGCGTGCCTGCTTTGGGGTGATAACCCTTCACAAACTTCACTAACAGCGTACCGCCTGCGACCAATGGCCCCTTCACGTTGAGACGACCTCCGCCCTGACCATCGATATCCAGTTCAAGAGTTGCCTGAGGCTGCGCAGAATATTGTTTAACGCGCACCGGGCTGGCTGCGGCAATACGCACGCTGCCGGCGTTGCCCACATAAACTTCACCCACGCCCAGGGCGCTGGCTGAACCGGCCTCCAGCACGCCACCTTCAATTTCAGTGCCGCCGCTGTAGCGATTCGCACCCAGTAGCCGCAGCGTACCTGAACCCTGTAAGGTCAGTTTCCCCTGGCCGCCAATCGCATTCCGCCAGCTGTCGGCCTGATTAAAACCGCCTTTCTCAGCATCCATCATCACCTGCACATTCCCGGTAAACTGACCATATCCGTCGGCGGCCGCCACGATATTCAGACGTCCCCAACCTTCGGCATCATCCAGGATCGGATAGCCCGATGACAGTTCAGTGGTTTTTAACACCACGCGGCGCTGCATGGCACTCAGATAGGGAAAACGGGTTTCCAGCAGAATCTCGGCACCTTTGGGCACCACCGGTGGACGATGGCGGGACGCGATGGGAGCAAAGCCAAACGTCATGCGCCGAAGGGCACTGGCACGGTTAAGGGTAGGATCGGCGAAGCGGTCGGCATTGAGCGGCGCGGCGTGAGCGTATTGCAGAAAGGTGCTGGGTTGTGTACCGGTGCGTTGCCATAATGCCTGATGCGCCTGTTTGTACGCGCGTTGTGCATCCTCATGATATGCCGTCAGATTCGCGGTGGTAACGGCCAGCGCGAACATGCGTCCGCCCATAACATCCAAAGGCGAATGCATCCCGGCGACGATCCGGCTTTCGCCCAATTCCATCCCGCGGCTGACCATCTCCTGATAGCGCTCCGGCACCAGCCACGCCATGGTCAGGGCATCTCTGACCGCCTCCGCCGTGTGTCCGCTGATAAATCCGCCATCGGTAGCGGGCGTAGGGCTCTCTGCGGGCACAAGGGCAGACACCACCGCCACCTCTGAACGCCAGCGGTAGGGACGGGCGTATTTATAGAAACGTTTTGCCGGTTCCGTAGAGGCGTTGTTACCCATTTCATTGAGAAAATCCACCACCTCACCGAAGTCGCGATTGCCGTCATGGCTGCCCGTGCCGGTGTTGTTTCCCTTGTCGTTATACAGCACCGTCGTGGCATCCGCGGGAATCTGCGTGATGGTGGTGACCTGCTGAGCGGCACTGCGCCATGCCGCGGTCAGCGGACCCAGGCCGTCCGTGACGCTATAGCCTTTGGCTCGACGATCGTCAAAGTAGGCCGCCTCGGCCTGGGCTGCCGTACGCTGGCGGGTCGCCGTAACCACATACTGAACATTCGCCGCCAGTACCTGATGATTAAGCATCGTGCCGCAGACGGGGGCCTTACCGGGCAGGCCAGTGCAATCAGAGGGCGTAATCGCCGCAAAACCATCACGAGCCGGTGCCGAAATCCCCGCATCCACCTTGAGCGTACGCGGACGCCACAGGGCCAGAAAGCCGGACACCACGCGCACGCCGGCATTCGTCTCCAGCGTGGCAAAGCGCGCATCCCCGCGTTGGTTGGTGGCGATGCTGTCAACAAAAGCCGGCACCTTTGCCGCAGGCGCGCTATCGGTAAATCCGGGGTCGGCGGGCGGTGCAGGCAGCAGGGCCGATGTCCGTGCGCTGCTCACAACAGGCGCCGCAATCATGCCTGAAAAAAGCGCCAGAAAAGTGCCAAAACGAATAACAGCAGACATGATAAAAGCCTTCGACAAGAATAATGGGCGACTATTGTGGTCGCCGGGCGTGAAGGGCGCATGACAACGCAGTGACATTCTGATGTGCTTTTCGCTTTCCAGATGAGATTCAAAAGTTTCCCATTTATCGTGCATCACCGCCCCATCAGCGTGCCAGAAACCGCCGCACCGCAACGGGTAAGGTGCCGCGTCTTATCATAAGTATTCGATCTTGTATCCCAGCCCGTATCCAGACGGACATCCGCGCGTGCCAACGCGGGAGGGACGATTCCTGGCATGCTTCATGCACTTCTTATCGGGTTAACAATGCCGGTAAGACAACATGCGTGGAAAAGGGTTAACAGCCCGGTAAGGCGGCAGTACATCACCACGCAATGCAATGACAGTCGCCAGCGCGACGGCACCTGTACCGTCATAAAGATGGCGAGCACAGGATGAACGTCAGTGCCCCAGCGCGCCTGTCCGTGGATTCACCTTAACCAGGAATTTTTGCCATGAAAAAACAGGCTTCCCCAACGTTAGAGCAGGAGTTTGAGCACGAACCCGTGCCGCTGTCGCATCGCCATCCGACCCGCTCGGTTTCTGCGGTCTGGTTTGGTTTCCCCATGATCCTCACCAATGCGCTGTTTGGCGGCATCATTACCTGGCACCTTGGCTTTTGGCCTGCATTGCTGGCGATTGTGATGGGCAATCTGGTGCTGTTTGCCTATGTCGGCGCACTAAGCTGGTTTGCGGGCAATACCGGGATGAATTTTGCCCTGCAGGCGAAAAGGACCTTCGGCAGCAAAGGCTATATCCTCGTGTCCGGCTTTCTGTCGACCGTGGTTATCGGCTGGTACGCCTTCCAGACGGGATTGACCGGGACGGTGATTCATCAGACCTTTGGCTGGAATGCCCTGTCGGTGACGGCATTTGCCATGGTGCTGTTTACGGCCGTGACCTTTCTGGGCGTGCGTGCCCTGTCCGTGCTGGGCATGATTGCTGCGCCAATGTTTGTGATTTTAGGGTTTGTCGCGCTGTATTTCGTCGGGCAGACACATGATTTTTCCAGCATGTTTCACTGGAAGGGCAGCCCCACGGTGGCGGGAGCCATGAGCATGGGCACGGCGGTCACCATGGTGGTGGCGGGGTTTGCCGATTCCGGCACCATGACTGCCGATTTCACCCGCTGGTCGAAGAGTGGCCGTGCTGCGGTCATCGCCGCCTTTTCCGCGTTTCCGGTCGCAAACCTGATCGCCTATCTTTTTGGCGTGATTATTGTCTCGGTCGGCGCGGCGGTGGACCCGCTGACCAACGGCGGCAATTTCCTGCCCATGTTGATGGGGCATGGTGAGATTTTAACCATGGTGGCTTTCCTGTTTGTGTTCATCAATCTTGGCTCGGTGTGTACGCACTGTCTT
This sequence comes from Pantoea sp. Fr+CA_20, assembly GCF_024520835.1. Classification (NCBI taxonomy): domain Bacteria; kingdom Pseudomonadati; phylum Pseudomonadota; class Gammaproteobacteria; order Enterobacterales; family Erwiniaceae; genus Pantoea; species Pantoea sp. Fr+CA_20. Next base: position 351,673 of record NZ_JALNPN010000002.1, on the reverse strand, counting down.
TATAACGGTGCGGTAGGCTTCAGCCATCTTTTTAACAGCAAGATGCGCCGCTGGACGCTGATTCTCGGTGCCATCGGCGGTCTGCTGGCGCTGGCGGGCGTTTGGACCTATTTCCTGGCATGGCTGAGCCTGCTGGGCGTGGTGGTGCCACCGTTTGGTGCGGTCATGATTGTTGATCTGATTTTTATGGCGAAGCTGAGTGAACAGCGCCCGGCGCAACGGTTTCACGGTGCCGCCTTTGCGGCCTGGGCGCTGGGAAGCCTGTGCGCGGTCATCGCGCATCTGGGCTTTCCCCAGTTTGGCGAAGCGGTTATCGGTCTGGTGACAGCGGCGCTTAGCTATACCCTGATTATTAAATTACGTTCCCCGACGCCGCGAATGGAGAAGAACAATGCCTGAGTACAGTGTGAATTCCACCCCCTATGCCTGGCCGTTTGATGGCCATTTTAGTGCCGCTGATACGGCGCTACTCGTCATCGATATGCAGATCGATTTTTGTGGCGCGGGCGGCTACGTTGACACCATGGGCTACGATATTGGCCTTACGCGCGCGCCTGTCGAACCGCTTAAGGTGTTGCTGGCCCGCATGCGTGCGCTGCATTTTCCCGTCATTCACACACGGGAAGGGCATCGCCCGGATCTCAGCGATCTGCCTGCCAATAAACGCTGGCGGTCGGGCAGGATGAATGCAGAAATTGGCAGCCCAGGACCGTGCGGTCGTATCCTGGTGCGCGGTGAGCCGGGCTGGGAGATTATCCCGGAACTGGCACCGCTGCCGGGCGAAGTGATCATCGATAAGCCTGGTAAAGGCTCTTTCTATGCAACAGACCTTGAGCTGGTGTTACGCAGTCGCGGCATCCGCAACTTGATTATTACCGGTATTACAACGGATGTGTGTGTGCATACCACCTTGCGTGAGGCCAACGATCGCGGGTATGAGTGCCTGGTCTTATCCGACTGCTGTGCCGCCACTGAGCGACATCATCATGAAGCCGCCCTGAGCATGATTCATATGCAGGGCGGTATCTTTGGCGCGGTCGCCACCTCGGCGGCACTGCTGGATAGCCTGGGCCAGCCCTGAAGGACCCGCCTGCCAGCCTGTTGCCCTGTACGCGACAGGCTGGCGCGAATTCATGTTTACGTCACCGTCTCGTCACCTCGCTGTCATCTGATCCCGTCAGTCTGTTTCCATCCCGCAGCACCTTCGCTGCGAAATCCCTCTACTGATGTGAGGATTTAATTGTGATGGAGTTATCCAGACATCCGACCACTGTGTATCAGGCTGTCGCAGCGCAACTGGAGCAGGCTGTTCAGGAACGCTACCGCAGTGGTGACTATTTACCCTCCGAGCAGCAACTGGCCGATCACTATGCGGTAAACCGCCATACGCTGCGTCGGGCGGTCGACGAGCTGGTCAATAAAGGCCTGCTGCAACGCCGCCACGGTGTTGGGATTTTGGTGTTGATGCGCCCCTACGACTATCCGCTGCATGCCCAGGCCCGCTTCAGCCAAAACCTGATGGAGCAGGGCAGCGATCCCACCAGTGAACGTCTGCTGGCGGTGCTGCGCCCGGCCAGTGCCGATGTGGCCGCGGCACTTGGGGTGAGCGAAGGCAATGACGTGATCCACCTGCGTACTCTGCGCCGTGTAAATGGTCTGCCGGTCTGTCTGATCAATCACTTTCTTGCCGATCTCAGCTGGTGGCCGCAGCTGCAACGCTTCAACAGCGGTTCACTCCATGACTTTCTGCAGCACCATACCGGCAAGCAGCTGGTGCGCAGCCAGACGCGTATCAGCACCCGCCGGGCGCAGGCAAAAGAGTGTAAACAGTTGGAAATCGCGCTGCATTCCCCGCTGTTGTGCGTGCGTACCCTGAATAAAACCACCGATGGCGCGATGGCGGAATACTCCGTCAGCCTGACCCGTGGCGACATGATCGAACTGACTCTGGAGCACTAATGAAACAGCAAACGGCCCGCCAGCACTGGCTTTCGGTGTTGGCTCACAGCAGCGCAGCCGAGCTTGACGCGCACTGGCAGCCGCTCAACCTCAAGCCTGAATTTACCCTGATCCGTCCGGCTGAAATTGGCCTGACGCGCCTGCAGGCCCGCATGGGCGCTACCGGCAAGCGTTTTGTGGTCGGCGATGCCACCGTGACGCGCGCAGTCGTGCGGCTTAACGATGGCACCCTGGGTTACAGCTACCTGCTCGGGCGGGATAAAGCCCATGCCGAACGTTGTGCGCTGATGGATGCCCTGTTGCAGCAGACAGAAACCGGTGAACTGCTGCAGGAAAAAATTATTACCCCGCTGGCGGCCTCACGTGAAGAGCAGCGTCAGCTGCGCGCACGTGAAATTGCCAGCAGCAAAGTGGACTTCTTTACGCTGGTACGCGGAGACAATGAATGACTTTACTGGCAAGTTTTAATCATCCGGTTGCGGATGCGCAGCACGCCTTTCGCCGCATTCTGAAAGCCATGAGCGAGCCGGGCGTGATGGTTTCCCTGCCGCTGCAACAGGGCTGGGGCGCACTTTCGCCTGCCGCCACCGCCGTGCTGCTGACGTTGGTCGATCAGGAAAGCCCGCTATGGCTGGACCCGCAGGTGGATAATCAACAGCTGCGCGACAACCTGCGTTTTCATACCGGCGCTCCTGTTACCGACAGCAATGATGCGGCCTTTGCATTAAGCCACGCCGACGCTCAACCCAATCCAGGCGACTTCGCCGCGGGTGACAACCTGGCACCGGAAAAAAGCACCACGCTGATTATTGAAGTGCCCTCGCTAAACGGTGGCCTGGCGCTGCGATTGTCGGGACCTGGGCTGCGTGAAGCCCGCGCCATTGCGCCACAGCTGCCAGAAAGCGTGCTCGAATACCTGCGCGCCCGGCCCCATCCGTTTCCTCAGGGCGTTGATCTGATTTTCACCTGTGGCGAAGCGATGATGGCGGTGCCACGCACAACAAATGTTGAGGTGTGCTCATGTACGTAGCGGTGAAAGGGGGCGAAAAAGCCATTGCGAATGCCCACCATCTGCAGGCCGACTTGCGCCGGGGCGATCGCGCCGTAGCGGAACTCTCCTGCGATCAGATTGCACAGCAGCTTGGGCTGGCGGTGGATCGCGTGATGACGGAAGGCGGGATTTACGATCCCTTGCTGGCGGCGTTGGCGATTAAACAGGCCAGCGGTGACCTGGTAGAGGCGATTTTCCTGCTGCGTGCTTATCGCACGACCTTACCGCGCCTGGCACAAAGCACGCCGTTAGCCACCAGCAGCATGCGGATTGAGCGGCGTATCTCGGCTGTGTATAAGGACTTACCCGGCGGCCAGGTTTTAGGCCCGACCTACGACTACAGCCACCGCCTGCTGGATTTTACCCTGATGGCTAACGGGGAAACGCCGCTTCCGCCGCGAAGCGAGCAGGCACTGCCTGAGCACTGTCCGCATATGTTCAGCATGATGAGCGACGAAGGCTTAGCACAGAGTGAAAGCGACGACGGTAGCGAACCGACGGATATCACCCGCGAGCCAATAGGCTTTCCCGCTTCGCGCGCCGCGCGGCTGCAACAGTTGGTGCGCGGTGATGAAGGTTTTTTGCTCTCTCTGGGCTACTCCACTCAGCGTGGCTATGGGCGAACCCATCCGTTTGCCGGTGAAATCCGCACCGGCTATGTCAGCGTCAGTGTTTGCCCGGAAGAGCTGGGATTCGAACTGGAAATTGGCGAAATGCTGCTGACCGAGTGTGAAATGGTCAACGGATTTACCCACGACGGTGAAAGCGCGCCGCACTTCACGCGCGGCTATGGTCTGGTATTTGGTCGGGCAGAGCGAAAAGCCATGTCCATGGCGCTGGTGGATCGCGCGTTACAGACCCGCGAGCACAATGAACGTATCACCAGTCCGGCTCAGGATGAGGAGTTTGTGCTGTCCCATGCGGATAACGTCGAAGCCGCGGGATTTGTTTCCCACTTAAAACTGCCGCACTACGTCGATTTCCAGGCCGAACTGGAACTGCTGAAACGTCTGCGCCAGGACTATCAGGAGCAGCAAAATGGCTGAGCTCAGCGGCTATAACAACGGTTACCTCGACGAACAAACCAAACGCACGATTCGCCGTGCCATCTTAAAAGCCGTCGCGATTCCGGGCTATCAGGTGCCGTTTGCCGGACGTGAAATGCCCATGCCTTACGGCTGGGGCACGGGCGGGATTCAAATCACCGCCAGCGTGATTGGTGATAAAGATGTGCTGAAAGTCATCGACCAGGGCGCAGACGATACCACCAACGCCGTTTCTATTCGCCGTTTCTTCCAACGGGTCAGTGGGGCCGCCACCACCGAACGCACGGTCGATGCCACCCTGATCCAGACGCGCCACCGTATTCCCGAAACGCCGCTGGAGGAAGATCAGATTCTGATTTTCCAGGTGCCGATTCCTGAGCCGCTGCGTTTTATTGAGCCGCGCGAAACGGAAACCCGCACCATGCATGCGCTGGAAGAGTACGGCATCATGCAGGTCAAACTGTATGAAGATATCGCCCGCTTCGGTCATATCGCCACCACCTATGCCTATCCGGTGAAGGTCAACGATCGCTATGTGATGGACCCGTCGCCGATTCCCAAATTTGATAACCCGAAAATGCACATGATGCCGGCGCTGCAGCTGTTTGGTGCCGGACGCGAGAAGCGCATCTATGCCTTGCCGCCCTATACCAAAGTCGAAAGCCTCGACTTCGACGATCATCCCTTCACCGTGCAGCAGTGGGACGAACCCTGTGCGCTGTGCGGATCGCGTCACAGCTACCTGGATGAGGTGGTGATGGACGATCAGGGAACGCGAATGTTTGTGTGCTCAGATACCGATTTTTGCCACCAGCAGCAGGAACAACAACATGCACAGTGAACAACCGCTGCTCGCGGTCAATAACCTCACCCACCTTTATGCACCGGGAAAAGGCTTCGAGGAGGTCAGCTTTGATCTCTATCCGGGCGAGGTGCTGGGGATTGTGGGGGAGTCGGGTTCCGGCAAAACCACCTTGCTGCGTAGCCTGTCTGCCCGGCTGGTGCCGCAGGCGGGCGAGATTCATTACCTGCAGCGCGATCTCTATCAGATGAGTGAAAGCGACCGTCGCCGGTTACTGCGTACCGAATGGGGCGTGGTACACCAGCATCCGCTGGAAGGATTACGTCCTCAGGTCACGGCGGGCGGCAATATCGGTGAGCGTCTGATGGCTGTCGGCCACCGTCACTATGGTGATATCCGTGCAGAAGCCAGCCACTGGCTACAGGCGGTAGAAATCGCGGCTAACCGTATCGATGATCTTCCCACCACCTTCTCTGGGGGCATGCAGCAGCGTCTGCAAATCGCCCGCAATTTAGTGACCCAGCCGAAACTGGTGTTTATGGATGAACCGACAGGTGGGCTGGACGTCTCGGTGCAGGCGCGGCTGCTGGACCTGCTGCGTACCCTGGTACGTGAACTGAATCTGGCGGTGATCATCGTGACGCACGATCTGGGCGTGGCGCGCCTGCTGGCTCATCGGCTGCTGGTCATGAAGCAGGGCCGGGTGGTGGAAAGTGGGTTAACCGACCGCGTACTGGATGATCCGCATCATCCTTATACACAACTGCTGGTTTCATCGGTGCTTAACTAAATGGCGACAGCGACAATGAAGACGCAACTGCGCGTGGAAAATTTGTGCAAAACCTTTGTCCTGCACAATCAGAACGGTGCGGCACTGCCGGTATTGCAGGATGCCAGCCTCGATGTCAGTGAGGGGGAATGCGTGGTACTGCATGGGCATTCTGGCAGCGGTAAATCCACGCTGCTGCGTGCCCTGTATGGCAACTATCAGGCCAACAGCGGCAGTATTTGGGTACAGCATCAGGGCGAATGGGTGGATATGGCGCAGGCGCCAGCCCGTCAGATTATCGCGATTCGCCGCGATACCATCGGCTGGGTCAGTCAGTTTCTGCGCGTTATTCCCCGCGTACCAACGCTGGAAATCGTCATGCAGCCCTTGCTGGAGCGCGGCGCTGAACGCGGCTTCTGTGAAGCGCGCGCCAAAGACCTGCTGACCCGGCTTAACGTACCGGAACGTCTCTGGGCCCTTGCGCCCTCGACCTTCTCCGGTGGGGAGCAGCAGCGCGTCAATATCGCCCGTGGTTTTATTGCCGATTATCCGGTGCTGCTGTTGGATGAACCGACGGCGTCGCTCGACAGCGTTAACAGCGCGGCGGTGGTAAGCCTGATCGAACAGGCGCGTGAGCGCGGTGCGGCGATTGTGGGGATTTTTCATGATGAAGCGGTGCGGGAACGTGTGGCGGACCGCCTGCACGTGATGCAGCCCTTCACGACAGGGGCAGAAGCATGATCATCAATAATGTAAAGCTGGTGCTGGAAAATGAAGTCGTAGCGGGATCGCTGGAGTTTCGTGAAGACCGTATTACCAACTTTAGCGAAACGACCAGCCAGCTTGCCAGCGCGCTGGATGGCGAAGGCGCGTATCTGTTGCCCGGCCTGGTGGAGCTGCACACGGACAACCTGGATAAGTTTTTCACCCCGCGTCCTAAAGTCGACTGGCCGGCACATTCGGCCATGAGCAGCCATGACGCGCTGATGGTGGCCAGCGGCATCACCACGGTGCTGGATGCTATCGGCGTGGGCGATGTGCGCGATGGCGGTCACCGGCTGGACAACCTCAGCAAAATGATTGGGGCTATTCGCGACAGTAATCGCAAGGGGCTAAACCGCGCCGAGCATTTATTACATCTGCGCTGCGAGCTGCCGCACCACACAACGCTGCCGCTGTTTGAAGCGCTGATCTCGTCACCGGAGCTGTCGCTGGTGTCGCTGATGGACCATTCACCGGGACAGCGCCAGTACGCATCGCTGGAAAAGTACCGCGAGTACTATCAGGGAAAATATCAGCTTAATGATGAGCAGATGGATGAGTTTGAGCGCGATCAGCTGGCGCTGGCCAAAGCCTGGTCACAGCCTAACCGTCTGGCGATTGCCGCGCTGTGCCGTGAGCATGGCATCGCCATTGCCAGTCACGATGACGCCACCGAAGCGCACGTGGAAGAGTCACACGGCGTGGGCAGCGCGATAGCCGAGTTTCCCACCACGCTGGAGGCGGCGAAGGCGTCCCGCTACCGCAATATGCAGGTGTTGATGGGCGCGCCGAATATCGTCCGTGGCGGCTCGCACTCCGGCAACGTTGCCGCCTGGGAGCTGGCGTCACACGGGATGCTGGATATCCTGTCATCGGACTATTATCCCGGCAGCCTGCTGGATGCGGCGTTCCGCCTGGCGGCAGATGAGCGTAACACGCTGTCTCTGCCGCAAACTATCGCGTTGGTTACCTGTAATCCGGCCCGGGCGCTGGGGCTGGAAGATCGTGGCGTAATTACCGAAGGCTGCCGTGCCGACCTGGTGCTGGCGCATACCCAACATGGTCATCCCCATATCCGCCATGTGTGGAGTAAAGGTCGGCAGGTGTACTGATGGCCCGGTTTATCTGGCTAACAGGTCCCTCCGGCTCAGGGAAAGACAGCCTGCTGGACCTGCTGCGCGAGGCACCGCCTGATAGCCTGCTGATTGCGCACCGCTACATTACGCGCCCCCACGATGTGGGGGGAGAAAACCATGTTGCCCTGACGGAAGCGGAGTTTATTCGGCGCGAGGCGCTGGGTTTATTTGCCGTTAGCTGGCAGGCCCACGGTTTTCGCTACGGCATCGGGCGTGAAATTGATAGCTGGCTTGAATGCGGGCAAAACGTGCTGGTAAACGGGTCCCGGCAGCATCTGGAACAGGTGCGCGCGCGTTACGGCGCGCAGCTGTTACCCTTGTGCATTGAGGTTTCCCCGTCGGTGCTGGCCGCGCGTTTACGGCAGCGCGGACGCGAAAATGAAGAGGCGATCGCCCAACGCCTGGCTCGCGCTGCGCAGCATCAACCAGAGGGCTGTTTACGGCTGAATAACGATGGCGCGCTGGCGGATACCGTACAACAGTTACGCCAGCTGCTGGCGCTGTCGCCATGAAACTGACCTTTCTCGGTACCGGCGGCGTGACGGGGGCACCGGTGTTCGGTTGTGACTGTCACGCCTGTTTACGCGCCCGCCAGCAGCCACGTTATAAACGTGCGCCCTGTAGCGCCCTGATTGAAGCCGGTCAGGCGCGTATTTTACTGGACGCGGGCTTGCCCCTGCTGGCCGAACGTTTCCAGCCGGGTGACATTAACCGGATTTTGCTGACTCACTATCATATGGACCACGTGCAGGGATTATTCACCCTGCGCTGGGGCGAAGGCAACGCCATTCCCGTCTGGGGGCCGCCGGATGAGAAGGGCTGTGACGATCTGTTCAAACATCCCGGACTGCTGGATTTCCGTCCATCCCTCACCCCTTTTGTTGCGGAGTCGTTCGGTGCGTTGCGGGTGACGGCACTGCCGCTGCAGCACTCCCGGCTGACGCACGGCTATCTGTTTGACTGGTATGGATCGCGTCTGGCCTGGCTGTGCGATACCTGCGGTCTGCCGCCCGATACAGCGGATTTTCTGCGCGGACAGACGCTGGATCACCTGGTGGTGGACTGTAACGATCCGCCCGGACAGGGTGGGCGCAATCATAACGATCTCACCGCAGCGCTGAAAATCATCGATGAACTGAAACCCCATCAGGCCTGGCTGATTCATTTGAGTCATCACATGGACAACTGGCTGGCAGAGCACGCCTTGCCTGCTCAGGTGCGCGCGGCTTACGACGGTTTGTCGTTGTCTCTCGGTGCCGATTTGCCTGTCACAGTTTAATCATCTAACCGTAATACAGCCTTCATCCCCCATGTTCTTAATATAGCGGTCTCTCGTCAGATTCCTGCGGCGTGAGCAACAGACGCAAGATAATGACGCACGCCAACCAGCACCGACCAGCGGTATAACGTCAACTCTGGATTCGGGGGGCGGGCGTACAGAACGTAAACTGTAATAGCGGAGTACATCATGGCACAGGCACTGCTTAAAACTGTGGTCGATAACGTCACGTCATTGACCCATTCAGGCGGGCAAAAAGTGTTGTCTGTTCAGGGATTGAGCAAAGCATACGCCAACAATAAGGTGCTCGATAACGTCAGTTTCGATTTGCATGCGGGCGAATTAGTGGCGGTAATAGGTCGCTCTGGCGCAGGCAAATCGACGCTGCTGCATATGCTCAATGGCACCATTTCCGCCTCACAGGGCGCGATTATCAGTCTGCACCACGGCGAGGCCGATCGGAATGTGGTGAATCTCAGCAGTCGGCAGATGCGTGAGTGGCGCACTCAGTGCGGCATGATTTTTCAGGATTTTTGCCTGGTGCCCCGCCTTGATGTGTTGACCAACGTATTGCTTGGCCGCCTCAGCCAGACGTCCACGCTGAAATCCTTTTTCAAAGTCTTCTCTGACGCCGATCGCGCCCGCGCCATTCAACTGCTTGAGTGGATGAATATGCTGCCCCAGGCGTTGCAGCGCGCCGAGAACCTCTCCGGCGGCCAAATGCAACGCGTGGCGATTTGCCGTGCACTGATGCAGAACCCAAAAATTCTGTTGGCGGATGAACCTGTCGCGTCGCTGGACCCTAAAAATACCACCCGCATTATGGATGTGTTGCGTCAGGTCAGCGGTCAGGGCATCAGCGTGATGGTGAACCTGCACTCGATTGAGCTGGTAAAAAGTTACTGCACGCGCGTCATTGGTATTCAGCGTGGTGTGGTGTTGTTTGACGGTCATCCTTCTGAACTCACCGACGGCCTGCTGCATCAGCTGTACGGTGACGAACTGAACCAGATCCACTAACTATCACAGCAAGAGAACAATGCTAATGAAAATGAGATCTTTCGCTTTATTGACTACAGCACTGCTTACCTTTGGCGTTAATGCAGCGGACGCACCGAAAGAACTGAATCTGGGTATCCTGGGCGGTCAGAACGCGACGCAGCAGATTGGTGATAACCAGTGTGTTAAATCGTTCTTCGATAAAGAGCTGAACGTGGATACCAAAATCCGCAACTCTTCCGACTATTCAGGCGTGATCCAGGGGCTGCTGGGCGGCAAAGTGGATCTGGTATTGAGCATGTCTCCCTCCTCGTACGCGTCCGTCTACATTCAGGACCCCAAGGCCGTTGATTTAGTGGGTATCGTTGTGGATGACAAAGATCAGTCTCGCGGTTACCACTCCGTGGTGATTGTGAAAGCCGACAGCCCCTACAAGAAGCTGGAAGATCTGAAAGGCAAATCCTTTGGTATGGCCGATCCGGATTCAACCTCGGGCTTCCTCGTGCCAAACCAGGCCTTTAAGAAGATGTTTGGCGGCACGATTGATAATAAATACAACAACTTCTTTTCAAGCGTGACCTTCTCCGGCGGTCATGAGCAGGACATTCTGGGCGTGCTGAATAATCAGTTTGACGGCGCGGTGACCTGGACATCCATGGTCGGTGATTACAACACCGGTTACACATCGGGTGCGTTTGGTCGACTGATCCGTATGGACCATCCCGATCTGATGAAGCAGATTCGCATCATCTGGCAATCGCCGTTGATTCCTAACGGTCCAATTCTGGTGAGCAATAAACTGCCAGCAGACTTTAAAGAGAAAGTGGTTGCGGCAATTAAAAAGCTGGATAAAACCGATCATGCCTGTTTCGTTAAAGCCGTGGGCGGCGCGCAGCACATTGGCAAAACCTCTGTTGCTGACTTTCAGAACATCATTGATATGAAACGCGAGCTGATGAAAGGCGCGCGCGGCTAACGGCAGGGCAGTGAGCTTTCCGTCCTCGTGCCGCCTCCAGCAAGGCAGGCGGCACGAGACAGCCGACGGGCTTGTCTGCACGTCAACCTTTCCAGGATGGCTTTGCCACACCTCAATCTGAGACATCTCCCGTGACCGACTTCGAACGTTATTATCAACGTATCCGCCGCCAACAGAAGCGTGACTCGCTCATCTGGTCTTTGGTGTTGGTGGTGCTCTATCTGGCGGCGGCCAATATGTCAGAGTTCAGTCTCGTGACCATCTGGCAATCGTTGCCGCACTTTTTCGATTACATCCGCGAAATTATCCCCGTTTTGCATCTGCCGCTGCTGTTTGCCGATGGCAAGACGGAAGGGTCGCTGGCCTACTGGGGCTATCGTCTGAACATTCAGCTCCCGCTGATTTGGGAAACCTTACAGCTGGCGCTGGCCTCCACACTGATTGCGGTCGTCATTGCAGGCGTACTGGCATTTTTTGCCGCCGACAACACGCAAACGCCCGCCAGCCTGCGCATCGGAATTCGTGCCTTTGTGGCGTTTTTACGCACGATGCCTGAACTGGCGTGGGCGGTGATGTTTGTCATGGCGTTTGGGATTGGCGCGATTCCCGGTTTTCTGGCGCTGGCTTTACATACCATCGGCAGCCTGACCAAGCTGTTTTATGAATCGATTGAATCAGCATCCGATAAGCCGGTGCGCGGGCTTGCCGCCTGCGGTGCCAGCAAGCTACAGCGTATGCGCTTTGCATTCTGGCCCCAGGTCAAACCTACCTTTCTTTCCTACAGTTTTATGCGGCTGGAGGTTAACTTCCGTTCGTCGACCATTCTTGGGCTGGTCGGGGCGGGCGGAATCGGTCAGGAGTTAATGACCAACATCAAACTGGATCGCTTTGATCAGGTCAGCATGACGCTGTTGTTGATTCTGATTGTGGTGTCGCTACTGGATACGGTTTCTGGCCGCCTGCGCCGCCGTGTGGTGGAGGAATAAATATGGTTACGTTGGCCCCTGATATCATGGCGATGAAGCAGCAGCATCCTGAACTCTTTGCCGCGCAAAACCGCTATCTGCGGCGTCTGGCTATGCTGGCACTGGCGCTGATGCTCTATTACGTCTTTTTCTTTATGGTGTACGGTATTGAATGGGGCCGCCTGCTGATGGGCTGTCAGCAGCTGGGGCGCTATTTCCTGCGCATGTTTGTCTGGCAGGACTTTGCCAACTGGCCCTTTGGCTACTATTTCTCTCAGGTAGGGATTACGCTGGCGATCGTATTTGCCGGTACGCTTACCGCCACCTTACTGGCGCTGCCATTATCCTTTCTGGCCGCACGTAATGTGATGCATGACCGGGCAGCCCGGCCCATTGCTTTCCTGATGCGTCGTCTGTTCGACATGCTGCGCGGGATTGATATGGCCATCTGGGGCCTGATCTTTGTGCGTGCGGTCGGTATGGGGCCACTGGCCGGTGTACTGGCCATTATCCTGCAGGACGTGGGACTCTTGGGTAAGCTCTATTCGGAAGGGCACGAAGCGGTAGAGCGTTCACCCAGCCGGGGGCTGGGGGCACTGGGCGCGAACAGCTTACAGAAGCACCGTTTTGGTATCTTCACCCAGTCTTTTCCGCAGTTCCTGGCGCTCAGCCTTTATCAAATCGAGTCGAATACCCGCTCAGCGGCGGTCCTCGGCTTTGTCGGCGCGGGCGGTGTCGGCCTGGTTTATGCTGAGAATATGCGCCTGTGGAACTGGGATGTGGTGATGTTCCTGACGCTGATTCTGGTGGTGGTGGTGATGATCATGGATACGATCTCAAGCCATCTGCGTAAGCGCTATATCATTGGGAAAGCGGTGCCGTTGTGGCAGCCGGACGGGCACGATTAAGCCGCGCGCTTCGCTGCCAGGCGCGCTGGAGCGCCTGTACCAGTTGCGCCTCCTGCCAGGGTTTTGCCAGCCGCTCACACAGCGGCAGCGTGACCGGCTGGTGGCGCAGGTCCTGACCGCTGATCAGTAACGTTGCCAGTTTCGGCCAGGTTTGCTGGGCCTGACGAATGACCTCGGCACCGTTTATCTCCCCCGGCAACATTAAATCACTGATGAGCAAATCGATATCCGGCGTCTGATGCAGAAGTGCCAGCGCCTCTTCACCGGTCGCGCACTCCAGCGTCAGATAACCCAACTGATGCAGGTGCTCACACAGGGTTTGCCGCACCGCCGGTTCATCATCCAGCACCAGCACCAGACGGTCATCGGCGGCATCGGGCTGAGCCGGAGCCGGCACGATGGGACGTGCCGCCGCGACATCAGGCGCACGCGGCAGCAACAGCCGTACCGTTGTGCCCTGGCCGGGCGCGGTTTCCAGCTCTACCTGTCCACCCGACTGGCGGACAAAACCGTAGACCATCGACAGCCCCAGCCCGCTTCCGGTGCCGGTGGTCTTGGTGGTAAAGAAGGGCTCAAAGACCTGGGCGCGCACGTCATCCGCCATCCCACAACCGTGATCGATCACCTCAATCGTCACCCGATCACGTTTTTCACCCTGTTCGCTTCGCCGCTGATTCCAGATGCGCAGGCGAATCTCGCCACTCTGTCCACCCATGGCATCTCTGGCATTGACCACCAGATTCATCACCGCATTCTCTAACTGGCTGGCATCTATCCAGGCTGGCCAGCCGGGCCGCTGTGCATCGATAATCAAATGCTGACCGGGCAGCAGCGAGTGCTGCAGTAGCCCCTGTAGATTCTCTATCAACGACACGACGGAAACCGCATGGGGATTCAGGGTTTGTTTGCGCGAAAAAGCCAACAGCCGCTGGGTCAGGAGTGCCGCTCTGTCCGCCGCCTGGCGTGCCCGTTCAATCCGGCTGGCAACAGGGCCGGGCGCAAGCTGCCCTTCGGTTAACGCCAGGCTGCCGATGATGACGGCCAGCAGATTATTAAAATCATGCGCGATGCCGCCGGTCAGTTGGCCCACCGCTTTCATTTTCTGGCTGTGCACCAGCGCTTCTTCCAGCACCTTACGCGAGGTGCGTTCCAGCACGGTATTAACCATTCCGCGCCGCGGCACGGGGCTAAAGCGCAGTTCCAGCGTCCGTCCGTCTGCCAGCCTGACTTCCTGGGGTTCCGCTAAATCGTGCAACTGCACATCAAGCTGCTCCAGCAATTGCTGATAGTGCATGCCGCGATGCAAATCCCGCGGGGCGATGCCCAGCAGTTGCGGATACTGCGCATTCCATACCACCAATTCCCCACTGTTATCGAAGAGGGCAAAACCATCGCGCATCGCCAGGAAGGTGGACTCAAGCTGGGTGCTTTTCTCTTTTAACAGACGTGAGGTATGCGCCAGAGAGGCGGTATTGCGGGCAAAAACGTTAAACGCGCGCGCCAGCTCACCCAGCTCATCCCGACGCTGCAATCCTGGTACGCTGACGTTCTGCTCTCCCTGCGCCAGCCGGGTCATCGCCCCCGCAATGGCGGTCAGGCTGGAGCCAAGGTTGCGGTAAATGTAGTAGCCGGTATACACGGTAATCGCCAACGCCAGCAGCGCAGAGAGCATGATAAATCCGCTCACCGAGTCGAGTTGGTGATGTGTCGCAATATTGCGCCTTTCTGTTTGCTGCGCCACCTGCTGTACGTAAGCAGTAATGTCGTCATTCAGCGCGGCCACCAGCGCTTTGATACGGTAGGTGGCGTAGGCGATGGCCAGATCGCTCTGTTCCAGATCCGCCGACAGCGGCGTCAGGCTTTGCAGAGCCTGCACCAGTTGCTGCACGTCGTCACCCAGCGTTCCTTGCGCCGTGACGCTGTGCCATGTGGTCATGACCTGCTGCAGCTGTTCAATCACCGCGGCTGACGAAGGGGTACGGATAGCGATATCCAGTAGCCTGCCGGTCTGCTGTCGCAGCTCCCTGTCGGGTGCACCTGCGGTCTGCCGCAGGGCCAGGTCGTTAATGCGTTCAAGCAGGAGCTGCGACTGCCATAAACCGCTTAACAACATATTGCGCTGCAGATGGCGCTCATGGCCGGTGCGTAACAGCAGACTGACCGACTGTTCAAGCATCAGGCTGCGCGCCCGCAGGCGTGCCACGCGCTCAGGCTCACGTGCGGCCAGCGGTGTGTTGGCCAGCAAAAAGAGCGAATGCTGCAAAGCCTGCTGATTCTGCTGTAATCGTCGCGATTCACTTTGATATTCAAGCGCACCGACCACCTGGGATAAGCGCACTGCCGTAATGGCGACGTTCGCGGTATCCCGCGCCAGGGCAAGGCTGCCGTTCATATCGGCCAGGGTTTGCGCCTGGGCTTGTTCCTGGATGGTGCCCGCATGACGAAAGCTGGTTACTGCCACCACGCTGACCATTAATGTGACGCATACCACCAACAAATGAGACAGCAACAGGCGACCGCGCGCCCCGACTTGCCACGGTGAACTGCGTTGCATAAAGACTCTCCGACCGTGCGATGATGAGCCGAGTATAGGAGCGAGCACAAGGCGAAATATGACAAATATGAATGACTTCTGACATTTTCCATTTATCTGGCCCTGCTTAACTCGCTGCTATTCATAACCAGCAGGAGCGGGTAGATGACAGCAAAGCCGATACTCGAAATGCGCGAGATCACCCGACGCTTTGGTAATTTTTACGCGTTAAAAGGGGTGGATCTCACCGTGTATCCCGGTGAGGTGCATGCGCTCATGGGCGAAAATGGCGCGGGTAAAAGCACCCTGATGAAGATACTGGCGGGTGCCTATACGGCCAGCAGTGGCGAGGTGTTAATTGATGGCAAGCCCTGGCAGTTGAAAGGGCCCAAAGAGGCGTTAGCTGCTGGCATCACGCTGATCTATCAGGAAATCAACCTGGCCCCCAATCTTACCGTGGCCGAAAACATCTTTCTGGGCAGTGAAATTACCCGGGCAGGCATGGTGAAACGCCACCAGATGGCGGACGAGGCGCAACAGGTGATCAACCGGTTGGGCGCACAGTTCAGCGCCACTGACAAAGTCAGCCGCTTGAGTATTGCCGAGCAGCAGCAGGTTGAAATTGCGCGCGCTTTGCACCGTAACAGCCGGATTCTGGTGATGGATGAGCCTACCGCCGCCCTGTCGAATCGTGAAACCGAACAACTGTTTGCCCTCATCAAACGTCTGCGCAGCGAAGGTATGGCGATTATTTATATCAGCCACCGCATGGCTGAAGTCTATGAACTGTCAGATCGGGTCAGCGTGCTGCGCGACGGGCAGTACGTGGGCAGCCTGACGCGTGACAACCTCAATGCCAGTGAGCTGGTGCGCATGATGGTGGGGCGTCCACTCAGTGACCTGTTTAACAAAGACCGCACGATTCCGCGCGGTGCCGTTCGCCTGGCGATCAACCACCTGTCCGACGGCGGCAAAGTCCATCCCTGTAGCCTGGAGGTTCGTGCGGGCGAAATCGTCGGCCTGGCCGGACTGGTGGGGGCCGGACGCAGTGAACTGGCACAGCTGATCTTTGGTGTGCACCGGCTTAAACAGGGTGAGATCTGGATCGATGGTCAGAAGGTGGCGATTCACTCCCCGCGTGAGGCGATTGCGCACGGCATTGGTTTTCTTACCGAGAACCGTAAAGAGCAGGGGCTGTTTCTGGAGATGGCCGCGCAGGAAAACATCGTGATGGCCACCCTGGAGCGTGATGCTAGCTACGGCATGCTTAACCGTCGCAAATCCCGAAAAATCGCCAGTGAGGCCATTTCGTCTCTCAATATTCGTGTGCCCCATGCGCTGGTACGCGCTGGCGGTTTATCAGGGGGCAATCAGCAAAAGCTGTTGATCTCTCGCTGGATCGCCATCGGACCCCGCATTCTGATTCTGGACGAGCCGACGCGCGGCGTCGACGTCGGCGCGAAAAGCGAAATTTACCGCATGATGCAGGATATGGCGCGGCAGGGCGTGGCCATTCTCATGATCTCCAGTGAATTACCGGAGGTCGTCGGCATGAGCGACCGGGTTTATGTGATGCATGAAGGGGCCATCGCCGGCGAGCTGGCGGGCGACCGGATCAGTCAGGAAAACATCATGACGCTGGCAACCGGTGCGCACAGCGCATCACCGCTTGAAGTATGAGGATAAAACAATGACACAAACGGCACCTGTTAACCCACCGACGATCAAGCGCGCTCTGATGGGCGACATCATGCAGACGGTGGGCATTTTACCGATTTTGATTTTAATCGTCGCAGTCTTCGGTTTTGTTACTCCTAACTTCTTTACCGAAGCCAATTTACTGAACATTACGCGCCAGGCTTCTATCAATATTGTGCTGGCCGCAGGAATGACCTTTGTCATTCTGACGGGCGGTATCGATTTGTCCGTGGGATCGATGCTGGGCACCACGGCGGTGGTGGCGCTGCTGACCTCGCTGGACCCGATGCTGGCGTCACTGACGATCCCAATGGCGCTGGGTGCCGGACTGGTCATGGGATTGTTTAACGGCATTCTGGTGGCCTGGGCCGGACTGCCGCCGTTTATCGTCACGCTCGGCACCTATACCGCTCTGCGCGGCGCGGCCTATCTGCTGGCCAACGGCACCACAGTCATCAATTCCGATATTAATTTTGAGTGGATAGGCAACGGCTATCTTGGGCCGGTGCCGTGGCTCATCGTCATCGCTTTTGCCGTCATCGCCATCTGCTGGTTTATTTTGCGCCGCACCACGCTGGGGGTGCATATCTACGCGGTGGGCGGCAACATCCAGGCGGCCCGACTGACGGGCATCAAAGTGGGCATGGTGCTGGTGTTTGTCTACGGCATGAGCGGGTTGCTGTCCGGGCTGGGCGGGCTGATGAGTGCGTCGCGTCTTTACAGCGCCAACGGCAACCTTGGCGTGGGCTATGAGCTGGACGCCATCGCAGCGGTCATTTTAGGCGGTACCAGTTTCGTCGGTGGCATCGGCACCATTACCGGCACGCTGATTGGGGCGCTGATTATCGCCACGCTGAACAACGGCATGACATTAATGGGTGTTTCCTATTTCTGGCAGTTGGTGATTAAAGGCGCGGTGATCATTATTGCCGTGCTGATCGACAAATATCGAACTCGTCATCATGTGGGCTGACAGGCCACATGCGCAGAGCAAACAAAGCGCCATTCAGCAGTTGGCAGATAAATAACAGCAGGAGAAGATCTATGCGTTTTAATCCGATTGTAACTGGGCTGCTGGCGGCAACGCTGTTCAGCGCCGGTGTGGCTCAGGCAAAAGAACTGAAATCTATTGGTGTAACCGTAGGCGATCTGGCTAACCCATTCTTTGTGCAGATCACTAAAGGTGCAGAGATGAAGGCGCGTCAGCTGGCCGGCGACAACGTTAAGGTCACGCTGGTCTCGAGCGGCTACGATCTCGGACAGCAGGTCGGTCAGATTGACAACTTTATTGCTGCCAAAGTGGACATGATTATCCTGAATGCCGCCGATTCAAAAGGGATTGCTCCCGCCGTTAAGCGCGCACGTGACGCCGGTATTGTCGTGGTCGCGGTGGACGTGGCCGCAGATGGCGCTAACGCCACCATCACCTCCGATAACACCCAGGCCGGTGAAATGGCCTGTAAATACATCGCCGATCGCCTGAAAGAGAAAGGCAACGTGGTGATTATTAACGGACCGCCAGTTTCGGCAGTACAGAACCGCGTGGAAGGCTGCATGACCGAGCTGAAACGCCATCCGGACATCAAGCTGCTCTCCTCTAACCAGAACGCTAAAGGCAGCCGTGAAGGCGGACTGGAAGTGATGACCGGCCTGCTGTCGGCAAATCCAAAAATCGATGCGGTGTTCGCCATTAACGATCCTACCGCTATCGGCGCAGACTTAGCCGCAAAACAGGCGCAGCGCAAAGAGTTCTTTATTGTCGGCGTGGATGGTTCGCCGGACGGCGAGGAAGCGCTGAAGCGTAAAAACTCGCTGTTTGCCGCCACGCCAGCACAGGACCCGCAGGTGATGGCAGCCAAAGCCGTTGAGATCGGTTACGACATTCTTCAGGGCAAACCGGCCCCGGATAAACCGGTACTGATCCCGGTGAAGTTAATCGATCGTAATAACGTCAGCAGCTACAAGGGCTGGACAGTGAAATAAACCGGCGCGCGGCACCTCAGGGTGCCGCTTTAACGGGAGAGCTGAGGATGCAACGCTCCGAAGTGAATGTGTTTTTGCAAAACACGCGAGACTTTTTTACGCGTCAGGATGTCCATCTGCCGCCCTGGGCGGATTACGATATCCGTCAGTGGCGTCAGCAGCAGTGTGATATGGATGAAATTGTGGCGTTACGTCTGGGCTGGGACCTCACCAGCTTTGGGGCCGATGATTTTCTGCAAACCGGCCTGACGCTCTTCACCCTGCGCAATGGCTCACCGGGCGGAAAGCCCTGGCACAAACCCTATGCTGAAAAAGTGATGCATGTGCGTGAAGGGCAGGTGACGCCGATGCATTACCATCCACGAAAAATGGAAGACATTATTAATCGCGGTGGCGGCAATCTGATCGTCGAGCTTTACAACCGTGAAGGCAATGAAAAAGCGAGCACGCCGGTCACGGTGTCGCTGGATGGCATCAGGCAAACCCATGCTGCAGGGTCACAGCTCCGGCTGTCACCTGGCGAAAGCGTCACTCTGATTGCCGGTGTCTGGCACAGTTTCTGGGGCGAAAACGGCTTTGGCGATGTGCTGGTCGGGGAAGTCTCGATGCCTAACGATGACGATAACGACAACGTGTTTCTGACGCCGCTGGCACGCTTTAACGCCCTCGACGAGGATCAGGAGCCGCACCGGCTGCTCTGCAACGACTATTCCCATTGGCTCAATCTGAGGAGTGAATAATGGCATTGATCTCTCTGGCACAAGGGCTGGCTCATGCACAGCAAAATGGGTACGCACTGGGCGCGTTTAATGTTCTGGACAGCCATTTCCTGCGCGCGCTGTTTGCGGCTGCCGGGCAGCAACGCTCACCTTTTATTATCAACATTGCAGAAGTGCATTTTAAATATGTCACCCTCGACCAGATCGTTGAGGCGATAAAGTTTGAAGCCGCAAAGCACGCTATTCCGGTGGTGCTCAATCTGGATCACGGTTTGCACTTCGAAGCGGTGATGCAGGCCATCCGCCTGGGCTTTACCTCGGTAATGTTCGACGGTTCGACCCTGAGTTATGACGAAAACATTCGCCAGACCCGCGAGGTTGTCAGGGCGGCACATGCCGTGGGCGTGTCGGTTGAAGCGGAGCTGGGTGCGGTAGGGGGAGATGAAGGTGGCGCGCTCTTTGGGGAGGCCGATAGCGAAAAATTCACCGATCCGCGCCTGGCCGCCGAATTTGTCCGCGAAACCGGCATCGATACGCTGGCGGTCGCCATTGGGAATGCCCACGGCAAATACAAAGGCGAACCCAAACTTGATTTTGACCGGCTGGCCGCCATCCGTCAGCAAACCGGCGTGCCGCTGGTGCTGCACGGCGGATCGGGCATCAGCGATGCGGATTTCCGCCGGGCTATCTCGCTCGGTATTCATAAAATTAACTTTTATACCGGCATGTCCCAGGCGGCACTCGACGCGGTAGAGCGCAGTCTGGCATCACGCAATACGCGTTATGACGAGTTTGCTGAACTGCTCATGGCGGTAGAAAAAGCCATTTGTGAGACGGTCATGCAGCAAATGAAGATTTTCGGCAGCGTAGGGCAGGCATAGATGAGCGCGCGGCGCGGCATTCTGGCCGCTGGCGTGATGCTGGTGGATTATGTCCACCGCATTAGTCACTGGCCGGAGCAGGGCTGGCTGGCGGAGGTGCAGCATAGCGAAAAGGCGGCAGGTGGCGCGCCGCTTAACGTCCTGCTTACCCTGTCGCGCATGCACTGTCAGCTTCCGCTGGTGGCGATCGGCCTGTTAGGGAATGACGCCGACGGTGACTATCTGCTGACCATGATGCAGGAGGCGCAGATCGATCATCGCTGGGTGCAGCGTACCAGTCATAAGCCCACCGCGATGACGCAGGTGATGACGGCACCGGATGGGCAGCGAACGTTTTTCTTTTCACCCGGCGCGAACGCCCTGCTGGACAGGCCCCATTTTGCGGCCGTTGATGACGCACAGCGCATCTTCCATTTAGGCTATTTACTGCTGCTTGAAACGCTGGATGGCGCAGACAGCGAATTTGGTACGCGCAGCGCCCGTTTACTGGCCCAGATGCAGCAGCGTGGCTATTTTACCTCTCTGGATTTAGCCTCACGCGTGGGTGATTATCGTCCCCAGGTGCTGCCCGCACTACGCTGGC
Source organism: Pantoea sp. Fr+CA_20 (assembly GCF_024520835.1). Taxonomy (NCBI): domain Bacteria; kingdom Pseudomonadati; phylum Pseudomonadota; class Gammaproteobacteria; order Enterobacterales; family Erwiniaceae; genus Pantoea; species Pantoea sp. Fr+CA_20. The sequence goes on along the minus strand of NZ_JALNPN010000002.1, from coordinate 330,624 downwards.
TGGATTATCTGATCATTAACGAACTGGAAGCACAGGCGCTGTCAGGTATTGTGTTGCGTGACAGTCAGGGGATTCAGCCACCGGCGGCTTTTGCAAACGCTGCACAGTGGCTGGCCGGGCAGGGCGTGCGCCAGCGTGTGGTCATTCATGCGCCGGAAGGTGCATGGGGTCAGGAGGTGGGCGGCGAGGGTATCTGGCAGCCAGCATGGCAACTGGCACCGGACGACATTGTTGGCAGTGTGGGAGCCGGCGATGCGTTTTGCGCGGGGGTGCTGTTTGCCAGCCATCAGGGCGATGACATGCTGTCGACGCTGCAACTGGCTCACACCTGTGCCTGCTTTAACTTACGCGCGGCGAATGCCATCGATGGCATTCGTCCACTGACCGAGATGAGGCAGTGGATGGCTCAGGCTGTTTGCGTCGAGAGCCGCAGACCTTCAGGTTTCACCACGTCCGCTGAAAAAACATAACCCAGCCCGCGAATCGTGCGGATCAGGCCGGGTTGATGCGGGTTCACTTCGATTTTACGGCGCAGCCGCATAATCAGAACATCGATAGTACGGTCAAACACATCCATGCTTTCGCTATGAGTGAGTTCCAGTAACTGATCGCGCGTCAGAACCTTGCGCGCATGTCGTACCATGGCGCGCAGCAAGGTGTATTCACCCTGGGTTAAGGGCACGGTTTCACGCTGCGGATTCAGTAACTGGCAGCGCGCCTCATCAAGCAGCCAGCCATTAAAACGCCATCCTTCATGGTCACCTTCCGGCGTCACGACGCGCCCGCTGCGCCTGAGTGCAGCGCGCGCCCGCGCAACGACGACGCGGGGGTTGAAGGGTTTGGCGATATAATCATCCGCTCCCATCTCCAGGCCCACCACCATTTCCGCTTCCGATCCCATCCCGGTCAGCATAATCACCAGAATGTCCGGCCGCTGACGCTGCAACTGCTGCAGAACCAGCAATCCATTGGTGTCGGGCAACATCATGTCCAGCATCACCAGAGAAATTTCCGGGCGTTCGCGCACCATCGCGAGGGCATCTTTTCCCTGATGACAGCGATAAACCAACAAACCATGTTCACTGAGTGCGTCCTGCAACAGATCGCAGACAGCATGATCGTCATCCACCACCAGAATTGCTGGCTTCATCGTGTGACCTCAATGTTACTGAAGGGTTAAATGCGAGTGTACACATTCCAATATTGTCTGCAGGTTGATGCAGCTGAAACGTGACCAGCGTCGCCTGGCAAGGTGCTAAACCGTGCGTAAGCGCAGAATTTCCCGGAGAGTGGACCGTGCAGGAAAACGATTGCGCTGTCAGGGGGCAATGCACCATAATCGCGCCCTGATTCGGTTCAGAATTATCTTAAGGCTCGCTTGCCCTCACCCAGGTAATCGATTGCGTGCCAGGCTGGCACAGCAATTGCTTAAGCCTTTGCAATTGCTCACGTGACTAAGGAAAGCGAAAACAGTATTTCGGGTGGCCGGGCTGGCATGCGACAGCACTGGCGATCCCTCAGTATCACAACAAACAGCATGACCATAACTTTGGCAAGAGAGCGCGCACCTAAGTGACGTCTCTATCATCGAGAGATAATGATGTTAGAAAAACTATTTAAATTAAAAGCGCACAACACAACCGTACGCACTGAAATCATCGCAGGGATTACCACCTTCCTGGCGATGGCCTACATTCTGTTTGTTAACCCCAGTATTCTGGGCGCAACCGGCATGGATAAAGGTGCCGTTTTTGTCGCGACCTGTCTGGCAGCTGCGATTGGTTCTGTATTAATGGGGCTGATTGCCAACTACCCGATCGCGCTGGCACCGGGAATGGGGCTGAATGCCTTTTTCACCTATACCGTTGTCTTGCACATGGGCTATAGCTGGCAGATTGCATTAGGTGCGGTGTTCCTGTCCGCCGTGATCTTCTTTGCCTTATCCATATTTAAGATTCGCGAATGGATTATTAACAGTATCCCGCTGCCGCTGCGCGCAGGTATTGCCGCCGGGATCGGGCTTTTCCTGGCGATTATCGCGCTGGAAGGTGCCGGAATCGTGGTGGATAACCCGGCCACGCTGGTGGGGATTGGCGATCTGACTAAGCCGGGACCACTGCTGGCGATGTTAGGTTTTATCATCATCGTCGTCCTGGAAGCGCGTCGCGTCACAGGGGCCGTATTAATTGGCATTTTGCTCATTACCTTTATTTCCATGGGGATCGGCCTGACGAAATTTGGTGGTGTGTTTTCTGCACCGCCTTCAATCGCGCCAACCTTTATGCAGTTGGACATTGCGGGAGCCTTTAACGTCGGCTTAATTAGCGTGATTTTTGCTTTCTTGTTTGTCGATGTGTTTGATAACACCGGCACACTGCTGGGCGTGACCAAACGTGCCGGGCTGGCTGACGAGCAGGGCAACGTGCCTAAGATGGGACGCGCGCTGGTTGCAGACAGTGCTGCCGCGCTGTTTGGTTCTCTGCTGGGGACATCTACCACCACCAGCTATGTCGAGTCTGCCGCTGGCGTCAGCGCAGGTGGACGTACCGGTCTGACGGCTGTGGTGGTTGCCGTTCTTTTCCTGCTTGCGCTGTTCTTTTCTCCCCTCGCGTCAAGCGTACCGGTTTATGCCACCGCACCGGCGTTACTGTTTGTCGCTGTTTTGATGACGTCCGGGTTGGCTGAAATTGACTGGAAAGATATCACGACTGCCGCCCCTGTGACGGTAACCGCACTGACGATGCCGCTGACGTATTCTATTGCCAACGGTATCGCGTTTGGCTTTATCACCTGGACCGTGGTTAAGTTACTCAGCGGGCGCACCAAAGAGATTAATGTTGCACTAATTATTCTTTCTATCTTATTTGTCATTAAACTTGGCTGGCTGAGTGCCTAATTAATCAGACCGTTACAGTATATTGAATATGCTGTAACGGTTTTAATGCGGTATGCCAAATTAACGGGTGATGGTTATTCACGGTTATCTTCAATCCTTGTGCGCTCCCTTCCAGATCGTCTCTGAACCACCTTTTCTTCACGCCGCTGTCCTTTTATCCTTTGATTAAACATTGCGAATAAAGGAACGAGTTGACTCTCTTTTTATTTTTCCTTTTTATTCAATCAGGTAATGTTTATTGCGCGAGATTTTGCTTCAATAACAGTGAAGCAGGTTGGGACTTACATTAATGGATTGAGTTAATCCGCCTGTCAGGAAAAAATAATGGGCAATCTGTATGGAAAACGGAATCGCGGTAATCCGCATTTGACCCTCAGTCATCGCTGGACAGGAGGCAGAAAAATGGAAAATTTTGAGATGCGCTTTGAGCGACTTGAAGCCGACAATCATCAAATAAAAATCGATCTGGCGCTTTTTAGTGGGCGCGCCATGGCGTTTGCGACCAAAGCCGATCTTGAGCGTCTGCGCTCGGAGCAGACTGTGTTTCATGTTGAAATACGTCAGCGATTTACTCAACTGGAAGATAAAGTTGAACATTTTAGCATCAGGTTTGCCGATGTTGACGGCAGGCTGGTCAGCATTGAGAGCAAACTGACTGAAATCGATGGCATATTATTCAACTTTGCTAATCGATTTAATCTTATCGATATCCAGTTCAGCGTGATAAATGCGAAGTTTGATGATGTTTACAAAAAATTCGACGCTATTGATGTGAGATTTAACGGCATTGAAGCACGGCTTGACGGCATTGACAAGAGACTCGACGGCATTGATTTCAGGCTTAATGGCCTTGATATCAGACTTGATGGCATCGACAGACGACTTGATGCCATGGATCATCGATTCGACAAGATTGACGAAAGATTCGATAAACTGGATTTAAAATTTGAAAGCCTGAATAACCGACTTATCTGGACGTTAATGGTCCCAGCTATCCTTGCTGTATTTGCCTGGTTCATCAACACTGCCGTATTAAACGCGGCCTGAATCAGCATAACGTATTCAATTTAGAGACGGCATTAATGTGAAATGCATTCACACTTAATACCGTCTTTTTCATCTTTTATCGTTTAACGGAACGGTGGTTCGTTAAACGTGCGTAACTTACGTGAATGCAGCTTATCACCTTCAGCCCGCAATAATTCCACGGCACGAATACCAATCTGCAGATGTTCTGAAATCGCACCATCGTAGAAGCGGTTTGCCTGACCGGGCAGCTTGATCTCGCCATGCAGCGGTTTATCTGAAACACAGAGTAATGTGCCATAAGGCACCCGGAAGCGATAACCCTGCGCGGCAATCGTCGCACTTTCCATATCGACGGCGACGGCACGGCTGAGGTTAAAACGCAGGGCTGAAGCCGAATAGCGCAGTTCCCAGTTGCGATCGTCAGTCGTTACAACGGTTCCGGTGCGCAGACGCTCTTTGACCTCTTCGCCCGGCATACCGCTGACCGATTTGGTTGCGTCATACAACGCCCGCTGAACCTCAGCGATGCTTGGAATCGGGATATCGGGTGGCAACACGCTGTCAAGCACATGGTCATCACGCAGATAAGCGTGCGCCAGCACATAGTCACCGATACGCTGGCTTTCACGCAGGCCACCACAGTGCCCAATCATCAGCCAGGCGTGGGGGCGAATAACGGCCAGATGATCGCAGATGGTTTTGGCATTGGACGGACCGACGCCGATATTAATCAGGGTAATGCCCCGGCGGTTGGGTGACGTCAGGTGCCAGGCGGGCATCTGATGCTTCTTCCACGCTAAATCAGACAGCATCGCTTCGTTGTCTTCCGTACTGGCTGTCAGAACGACATCACCTGCGCAGACAAGACTGTCAAAAGGCGTCGAAGGATCGCGAACCTGCTCAATGGCCCAGCGAACAAATTCGTCTACATAGCGCGTGTAGTTGGTGAACAGTACAAAGGGCTGAAAATGCTCAACGGCGGTGCCGGTATAATGGCGCAGGCGGGCGAGTGAAAAGTCAGTGCGCAGCGCATCGAAGTGAGAAAGAGGGAAGGTGGCATCGGCATGAAATAAACCGTCTGCCGTTTCATCACCAATCTGCGACAGCTCGGTGGTGGGAAAATGGCGGGCAATACCGGCGCTCATGGTGCGGTCCAGCGACAGGTCAGAACCGTCAATGACGTAAGGATAAGGGATTTCCTGACGCGAAGGACCGACGTCGATTTCGACCTCATACTCTTTTTCCAGCATAGCAAGCTGCTCAGAAATGTAGTGGCGTAGCAAAGCCGGGCGCGTAATCGTAGTGCTGTAACTGCCTGTGTGAGTAAAACGTCCCCAGGCGCGGGTACGATTCTGCTGAGGGCCATCGCCCTGCCATGTAATACGTAATTCAGGATAAACAAACAGACCTTGCGACCGGGCAACGGGATCAGGTAACGATCCTTCTTCCGTGTAGGCTTTAATCGACGCGCGCAGGGCATTCACTGCATCGTCATACATCTGCTCAAGCGTATCAAGCGCCTGCTCGCGTGTAAGATTTTTCCGTTGGGCGGGCATAACTTCTCCTTTCACATGCTTACGACAATTTCCTTCAGCTTAGCGGGTTTAACGAAGGATTTGGTGAAGAATCTATGATCGCGCGCATTTTACTGCTGCGAGTTATAGGCGAGGCTTAACGCTGGCGCGATGGGGTAAGTGAAAATGCAGATAAACCCGACCATTACATCGGGTTATCCGCACAGAAAAGGCATTCTTCCAGGGATTATCACGTGCCGGATGCGACAACGTGGCGATTTAAATGGGTGGGAGGCAGAGATAAAAAAAGTGTGTAACCATGATTTAACAGGAATGCAAAACGTTTTGCATATTTGCCCGCAGGCTACCATCATTAGAGTTATTCCCCCGACTTCTTCATATTTGGTACTCCTTTGCAAAATCCCGGCGTAGCAGTGGTGCAGGCGATTAAGCGCACGGCGTGGTATCCCAAACGTCGTTCCTACCGCACGCTGTACTGGCGTGAAATTTCGCCGCTTGCAGTTCCTATCTTTTTCGAAAACGCCTGTGTGCTGTTAATGGGTGTGTTGAGTACTTTCCTGGTCAGTTGGCTGGGTAAAGAGGCGATGGCAGGCGTGGGCCTGGCTGACAGTTTTAACATGGTCATCATCTCCTTTTTTGCCGCCATCGATCTCGGTACTACCGTAGTCGTCGCCTTCAGCCTGGCAAGGCGCAACGGCAAGCGGGCCCGCGCCGCCACGCGCCAGTCTCTGGCCATGATGACGATTTTGGCGCTGGTGCTGGTCATTGCTATCGAATTCTGGGGCCACCTGATCATTGATGCTATTGCGGGCGCTGCCGAACCAAAAGTGAAAGCCTTAGCACTGAGCTATCTCCAGGTTTCCGCATGGAGCTATCCGGCAGCGGCAATCACGCTAATCGGCAGTGGCGCGCTGCGTGGGGCAGGGAATACCAAGATCCCGATGCTGATTAATGGCGGGATGAATATCCTCAATATCATGATCAGTAGCGTACTCATTTATGGCTGCTTTTCATGGGATGGACTGGGGTTTGTCGGCGCTGGATTAGGGTTAACCATTACCCGCTATATCGGCGCTTTCGCCATTATTTATGTGTTAATGATTGGATTTAATGCTTCGCTAAAAATCACGCTTTCCAGTTATTTTCGTCGCTGGAACAGCAGCATCTTATATGAAGTACTGAGCATTGGCGTGCCTGCCAGTATCGAATCCGTGCTGTTTAACGGCGGTAAATTGCTGACTCAGGTTTTTGTCGCAGGCATGGGCACCAATGAAATTGCCGGTAATTTTATCGCCTTCTCTGTGGCTTCATTGATTAACCTGCCGGGTAACTCTCTGGGTTCAGCGTCAACTATCATCACCGGAAGGCGGCTGGGCAAATACCAGGTGTTTCAGGCTGAACGGCAGGCAAAGCATGTCTTTTGGCTGGCCACGCTCTGTCTGTCATGTATTGCTGCGCTTACCGTACCGCTGGCAGGTTTACTGGCCCGTTTCTACACCAGCGATCCCGAAGTCATCAATGTGACTAAACACCTCATCTGGCTGAATGCCTTGTTCATGCCAATATGGGCCGCCTCGTGGGTTCTTCCCGCCGGTCTCAAGGGCGCGCGTGATGCCCGTTACACAATGTATGTCTCCATGTTCAGCATGTGGTGTGCCAGGGTTGTTGTGGGCTACCTGTTGGGCATTGAACTGGGGATGGGCGTGACTGGCGTCTGGCTTGGCATGTTCCTCGACTGGATGGTCAGAGGTCTCTTTTTCTGGAGACGATTCAACAGCGGTAAGTGGTTGAACAATTACCGTAAGATGATTGCCAAAGCCCAGCAGTCGTGATTTCTGCGTACACCGCGCTGGCTAACGCTGGTCTGTGTTGGCGTTCAGCGTAACGCTTGCGGCTTCCTGTTTTCGTCCATCCCGACGTCACTTCCCGCATCCATACTTTCATTTAAAACCGGCCAGGCGTTATCCCTGCGGGCCTGGCTGGTCTGTAACAACTGACGCGATGCCGTTTAATTTCCCATAACAGTTGCAGAAAGACGCTATTAATTGATCAGCTTATTAAGATAATTCTTAAATTAATATAAGCCCTTGTTTTTAAATTATTGAATTTAAATAAATTAAATGAATTAGGATTTATTACTTATGGGTAAAATTTGACTTAATTACGATTTAATACTTAAAAACGCTTCCCCGGCGCGCCCATTATCCTGCTTTTCAGACGTAATTTCTTCATTAAGCATTCGTTATGCTAATGTTTACAGGCTTAAGCGGAGCGGGAGGCAGCCTGAATTCGCGGTTTTTAGCCATTTTCATGGCAGTATTCTCAGGCCAGGATGAAGTTTGCGTTAACCATAAATATTAGTTTTATTACTGATTAGGATGTGTCTGAGCTATGTTGAAATTTTGCAGGCATTATGTAAAGCTGTGTAAGATGTTAATAAAAGGAAAAGAACTTTACACAGGCGAGCAGGATGTTCAGGCTCGTGCGGTAGCTATGGTGCTGCAGTTTAATTTGTAAGCCATTGATTTATTGCTATTTGTGTGAGATCGACTGGAAGTTAAGCAGGATGTTGCCATTCTCCCCACACTTATAACGATTAATCAGCCTTGCAAAACTTAACGATTCAGCAATATGAATTGTTTGCGCGTAAGAGTTAACCAGGCTGTCTTAATGACGTTTGCGTTTAGGAATTTGTCAGTTTGCTGAATGTTTAATCTTACATTTAGCCGTCTTGTTCCGGTCATCAGGTTTTTATGAGCAGTTTCTACACTGTTCAATCTCATCGAATATAAATTTTACACTCAATAAATTATCTTATTCAGGCAAATTGTTTTGTTAATCAGGATGTTGGCTCCAAATGGCGGCCAGCATACCTCGTATGACGACATGGTTTGCTTAACACCGGCCAATGGCCACTTTTTGGGTATTAATGGAACTAAATATGAAGAAAATGGTGAACTTTCGAATTGCATTAAGCCTGATGTTCGTTTTTGCTGTTGCAGGCTGTAAAACACCGCCAAAAATGACGGATGACACAATGGTGACCAGCACGGTTGATGGCACCACCTTGATGCATCGTCATGCCATTGCTGCACCCGCTCAGTTTTCTGCCTTGAATGAAACCTATCGCGCCTTGTATCCGGCGTCCGTCATGACGCGCCCGGATTTCAGCGGCAAAGTGGTTGAAACCCTAAAAACCGGTGAAAGCTATACCGTTGTCGGCCAGGTTGAAAATAACTGGCTGGCATTGGGTGAAGACGCGCAGGCCGAAGCCGCACCCGCGCCAGCTGCCGATGCAAAAGCAGCTGATAACAAAGGTGCCGCTGCTCAGGCCCCAACCAGCGCTGTAAAAGTCATTGGCTATGTGCCGTTCCGTGCCGTGGTGAAAAGCGATATGTACGATCAAACCGTTAAAGCTGACCAGCCAAAGCGTCGTGTGCGTGCCGCTGCCAGGAAAAAGACCTGTGTGTCAGTCGATGGCAACAGTCAGGCGTGCCAGAACAAAAATAACGGTACCTGGATCATCAACTAAGTCAGGGGCAGGGAGGGACAGAAATGGCACATACCTATTTACGCGCTGGTCTGAAAATATGGCTCTGGCCCTTCCTGCTACTCTTGCTGACGGCATGCAGTAGCAGTAAGCCTGATATCGCGCGCTACAACCTGAATTTTCAGGCGCATCCACAAATCAATGGTGGCGCGCCGTTGAAAGTCCGGGTGATGTTACTGACGTCTGATGCGGAGTTTATGTCTGCTGACTTTTTCACCTTACAGAATCAACCTGCTACCGCGCTGGGAAATACGCTGCTTAACAACCAGCAGTTTTTCCTGATGTCCGGTCAGCTCACTAAAACGCTGAGTGCCAAAAGTCTTCCTGAAGCACGTTTCATCGGCATCATGGCGGAATATCAAAAGCTGGATGGCAAAGTGTGGCGGCTGGCGTTGCCTTTTCCTGACAGCGACAGCAGTTCGTTCTGGCAGTTCTGGAAGAGCAATGATGGTGAGTTAAACGCCAACATTATCGTAGACGATGCCGGCATGCGTCCCGTTAAGCAATAAAACCGTCTTCAAAGGATGATTATGAACAGAGCCGAAAAGGTTGTTTGGGCGGAAGGGATGTTTTTACGTCCCCACCATTTCCAGCAGGCAGAAAACTTTCTGCAAAACGCACTGCGTGAATGGGGCCAGTCGCAACGTCCTTACGTTTGGGGATTTTTCGATCTCGAATTTGATGAAGCTCTGTTACGGCAGGGTAAACTGGCGCTCAGTGCCGCCAGCGGATGCTTGCCAGATGGTACCTTTTTTTCCTTCAGCCAGCCGCAACACGGGCCTGCACCGCTGGATGTGCCGGGCAATATAGACCGCGCTAAAGTGGTCCTGGCGATTCCTGCTCGCCGTAACGGACGTGAAGCCGTGACCTTTCAGGATTCACCGGATTCGCTGGCGCGCTATCTGGCCTGGGAAGCGGAAGTTGAAGATGATAATGCGCAGGCTGTCGGGACGGCCACCGTCCAGTTTGGCAAGCTGCGCCTGCGTTTGATGCTGGAGCAAGATCTGACCGCAGAATGGACAGCGATGGGCGTTGCCCAGATCGTTGAAAAACGCAGTGACAACCACATTCGGTTAGACAATGACTACATTCCCCCCACACTTACCCTTGCTGGCAGTCGTCCGCTCCAGAGCATGATGACCGACCTGCACGGCATGATTCAGCAGCGTAGCCAGCAGTTAAGCCAACGTGCACCCGGCACAGGCCGTTTTAACAGCGCAGATATGGTGGATTTTATGCTGCTGGCACTGCTCAATCGCCAGTTAGGCCTGCATGCGCATCTGCAACACCTGCCGCTATTGCATCCCGAAACCCTCTACAGCCACTGGCTGCAGCTGGCTGCTGAGCTGGCAACGTGGACGGAGGCTCGCACGCCCGATGCTTTTCCCCTCTATGACCATGATGACCTCCAGGGCTGTTTCTCGCGCCTCACGCTGTTGTTGCGCCAGGGGCTGTCACAGGTCATGGAAGAGAGCGCTATCCAGTTACCACTGACCCAACGTTCACACGGCCTGAATGTCGCAACCGTGCCGGATAACAGCATGGTGCGCGAGTTTGGCTTTGTGCTGGCAGTGAAAGCCAGTGTGCCAGCCGAAGCCCTGAAAACGCATTTCCCGGCGCAAATGAAGGTCGCCCCCGTCACGAAAATTCGCGACCTCGTGCAGTTGCAGTTGCCGGGCCTTGCCCTGAAAGCCATGCCGGGCGCGCCGCCGCAGATCCCATGGCATGCAGGTTACAGCTATTTTGAGTTGGATAAGAACAGCGAGCTGTGGCAGGAGATGGAACGATCGGGTGCCTTCGCGCTGCACCTTGCCGGTGATTTTCCGGGCCTGAACATGGAGTTCTGGGCCATTCGCAGTCAGTCAGAATAATTCAAACTGAGCAGGCATGATGCAGGAACAAAATAAACCGAACAGTGATGCATTTCAGCAGGATCTTAGCCATCAGAATATTTTGGTGGCAGCCGCTAATCCGCTGATTAACGCGATTCCACAGATTCGTCACTCCGTGTCGCATGACGATCCCGCACGTTTACGTCAACAGCTTATCGACCAGATCCGCCGTTTCGAGCTGGCCTGCCAGCAGTCCGGTCTGAGTTATGAGGTGATCGTAGGCGCGCGTTATTGTTTATGTACGGCGCTTGATGAAGCTGCAGCACTGACGCCCTGGGGAAGCCGTGGCGTGTGGACCAGTAATGGCTTGCTGGTGACCTTCCACAATGAAACCTGGGGCGGTGAAAAGTTTTTCCAGTTGCTGGCTAAGCTTTCGCAAAATCCGCGTCAGCACATCCTGTTACTGGAGCTGATCTATTTCTGCTTACTGCTTGGTTTTGAAGGGCGCTATCGGGTTTTAGATAATGGCCGTTCTCAACTGGATACCATTAAACAGCGTCTGTTGCAGATGATTCGAAGCGTCAGGGGCAGCTTTGCCGCTGCGTTATCGCCGCATCCGACTGACCAGCCAGTATTGCGCAAACTGTGGCGACCGATGATTCCGCTGTGGGCCTGCGCGGCGCTGGCCGGGCTGGCTGCCTGCCTGTTCTATATTGTGCTGAACTGGCGCCTGGGGGATTACACCTCGCCAGTCCTGGCAAAAATTTATCAGACGACGCTGCCAGAAGTGCAGATCCGCAATCCGGCACCGCCGCCGCCGCCGTCCCTGAACCTGAAGTCCTTCCTCAAGCCTGAAATCGACGAAGGCCTGGTTGCCGTGCGCGACGAGGCAGATCAAAGCGTGGTGACGCTGAAAGGGGATGGCCTGTTCGCATCCGGCTCGACAGAGATTCGCGGACGTTATGACGCGGTCATCCAGCGTATTGCTGAAGCCATGAATAATGTCAGTGGGAAAATTCTGGTGGTGGGCTACAGCGATAACGTTCCGATTCGCAGTGCCCGATTCGCGTCCAACTATGAGCTGTCACTGGCGCGAGCCCAGTCCGTGCAGACCGTGTTGCAAAAACAGTTGGCTAAACCATCACGCGTTAAAGCGGAAGGGCGTGGCGAAACGCATCCGTTGGTGCCGAATAACAGTGCAGAAAACCGCGCACGTAATCGTCGTGTCGAGATTACATTGCAGGTCGCACCTGATACGACGCAAGCTGAACTCAACGGCCTGGCGAGAGGGAACTAATCCATGCTGAACGTACTATTTGCGGTACTGACCAGCCGTCTGGCCTGGGGTTTTGTCGGTATTACCGCGTTATCATTTATTATCTGGGTTATCGGCCCGGTGTTCTCAATTGTGGATTCTCGCCCGCTGGAGTCTGAACAGAACCGCATGATCAGCATTGCGCTGCTCTATGTCGTCTGGGGCCTCAGTCAGGCAATTCCGCGCGTTTACAACTACTGGCTGAACCGGAAACTGATGTCCAGCCTGGAGAGTAATAAGTCGGATGCGCCGGAAGAAGACCGCAAGCGTCTGACCAGTGAAGATCAGGTCCTGGCGACTCGCTTCTCTGAAGCCACAGAGATGCTTAAAAAAGCACACTTTCAGCGTCAGAGCAGTAAAGGTGCGCCTTTCTGGGCACAGCGCTTCAGTCATCAATATCTCTATCAACTGCCGTGGTACATGATTATCGGCGCACCGGGTGCCGGTAAAACGACGGCCCTGGTGAATTCCGGGTTGCAGTTCCCACTGGCGGATAAGTTTGGTAAGGCCGCACTGCGCGGGATTGGTGGTACGCGTAACTGCGACTGGTGGTTTACTAACGAAGCCGTGTTGCTCGATACAGCAGGACGTTATACCACCCAGGAAAGCCAGCAGGAGCGGGATGCCGGTGAATGGCATCAGTTCCTTGAACTCCTGCGTAAATACCGTGGACGCCAGCCGGTTAACGGCGTCATCGTGACCTTGAGTGTGGCGGATCTGTTATCTCAGTCACCTGAGGCCATGCGTAATCAGGCGGTGGCGTTGCGCCAGCGACTGATGGAGTTGCATGACCAACTCGGTATCCGTTTCCCGGTGTACGTTCTGGTTACCAAAACCGACCTGTTAAAAGGCTTCCGCAGCTATTTTTCCAGCCTGGACAAGGCACAGCGCGAGCAGATTTGGGGCTTTACTTTCCCTTGGGCAAAAGCATCAACGGCAGACTTTGAACTCAGCAGCCAGTTTCAGCAGGAATATTCGCTGCTGCAACAGCGACTGGATGCGGGACTTGCTGATGTCCTGTTGGCGGAAAGTGATGCTCAGGCTCGTGCCGAAAGCTACCTGTTTCCACAGGAATTTGCCGCGCTGCGCCCACAGTTGGCCGAAGCGTTGGATATCCTGTTTGCACGTTCCGATTTTGAAACCCAGTTTGCGCCGCGCGGTATCTACTTCGCCAGCGGTACGCAGGAAGGATTACCCTTTGACCGCGTGATGGGTGAACTGACACGCGCGCTGCATCTGCCGGGCCAACAGCAAGGGGAATCAGGCAGTTGGGACAAGGTCGATAAAGACGCACCGATTCCGCAAAACAAAGGCCAGAGCTTTTTCCTTAAGGGCGTGCTGGAAAATGTCATCTTCCAGGAGTCCGGTCTGGCTGGCAGTAACCGCTGGTGGGAATTACGTAACCGGGTGGGCTTGTGGTCTGGCTATGTTGCGTTACTGGTCATTGTACTGATTGCGGGTGCACTGTGGCTGGTGAGTTATAACAAAAACAAAACCTACCTGCAGGAGATGGCCGCGAAAAGCCCACAGGTTGAGCAACTGGGCGACAAGCTGCAAAAAGAGGTGAATGGCAACCTGTTTGCGTTGGTGCCTTATCTCAACACGCTGCTGCACCTTCCTGAAAGTGAATCCTTTTCTCTGGATCATCCCCCGCTTACGCGCCGGATGGGCCTGTACCGCGGAACGGAAGTCAGTGATGCCACCCAGGCCTTGTATGACCGGGCGCTGAAGCAGTTGCTGATGCCACAGGTTGCACAGAACATTACCCGCTGGCTGCGCAATGACACCGGGAGTGATGCCGACTACAGCTATGAAGCGCTCAAGGCTTATCAGATGCTGTACCAGCCAAAACACTACGACGGTAAATTTCTCCAGGCATGGATGATGTTAAACATTTCTCGCGAATTGCCGCAGGACGTGACCCAGGCAGAAGTGAAGCAACTGGCGTGGCATCTGCAGCAGCTCCTGGAGACGCAGATACAGTCCTCGCCTTATGCGAAGGATGATGCGCTGGTAAAGCGCGAGCAGGCGCTGATTAGTCAGATGCCGCTGTCACAGCGCGTTTACGGACGCCTGAAACGCCTGCTGGAACGCGATGGCTCACTGTCACCGGTTACCCTGTCAGCCCTGGGCGGGCCACAAAGTGAACTGGTGTTTTCACGTAAAAGCGGTAAGTCAGTCAACGACGGCGTGTCCGGGCTCTTTACGCCAGACGGTTACTGGAATCATGTTGATAAACAGATCGCGCCGGTGACGGATGCGCTCTACAAGGATGATACCTGGGTGCTGGGTGCCGAGACAGCCCATGAAGACAGCAAACAAACCGACCTTGCGGTGCGCCAGCTGTATATTCAGGACTACATCCGTCAGTGGGAGCAGTTTCTCAGCGACATTCAGCTCAACAGTAATGCCGATCTGACGCAGCGTATTAATACGGCACGCCTGCTGTCAGGCAATCATTCACCGTTGCGCCAGTTGGTGATTAACCTGAGCAAACAGCTCACGCTGACCCGCGCACAGCCTGAAGACAAGAACGCAAAAGACCCGTCTGCATCTTCAGATAACAGTGCGACCCGAACGCTACAGGCGCTGTTTACTTCGCCACGTACCAACGGTGAACAGGCAGCCGTGCAGCAAACGCCTGAGCAAGCGGTCACCGCGCATTTTGCGCCGATTATTGAACTCGCACAGCCGTTGCAGCAAGGCAGCAAAGTGCTGGCCGTCGATGATTTCCTGAAGCAGATTGACGATCTTTATCGCTACCTGACTGCCGTGCAGGATGCCGCCAACAGCGGTATGCCACCGCCTTCTGGTGATGCGATAAGCCGTCTGCAGGCCAGCGCCGGACGCTTGCCTGGCTCGCTGCAAAATATGGTGTCCGGTATGGCTGTCGGCGCCAGCAGCGATGCACAACGTCGCGATATGGATAATGTCCGGAAACGCATCACCATGGAGGTGGGCAGTTTCTGCCGTCAGGCTATCGCAGGTCGTTACCCGTTGGTGCGTAATGGACGAAGCGAAGTCACACCGGATGATCTGGCGCGCATGTTTGCACCGGGCACCGGACTGATGGACAGTTTTTTCCGTGACAATCTGGCCAGCAAAGTGGATACCACACGTGCCGCATGGCGTTTCACGCCCGGCATTGACGGTAAAACGTTACCCGGCGGCGAAGCCTTACTGCGTCCTTTCCAGCAGGCTCAGTCGATTCGTGATGCCTTCTTTGCCAATGGCGCTACCACGCCATCCTTCCGCGTGACATTGCGTACGGTGAAGATGGATAACGATATCCTGAATATGACATTGGACGTGGATGGACAGATTTTACGCTATAGTCATGGACCACAGGCTGTGCAGTTAGTGAGCTGGCCCGGTCCGGGCGGGACAAGTCAGGTACGTATGCAACTGGGTCTGACGAATGGCACCACCTCGACCCTGACCACCAGCGGCCCATGGGCGCTCAACCGCTTCTTTGACCGCGCGCGGGTAACGTCGGTAGGTGGGCTGACTCGCGAAGCCAGCTTCAGTGTGGATGGTCATAATGTGACGCTGTCATTCACGCCTGGCAGCATTCGTAATCCTTTCCAGCTACCCGCATTTAGCTGTCCCTGAAACAGGATCTGACTATGACCCATTACGCAGCACCTGGCTGGTACGGTAAACTGCCCAGTTCGGGTGATTTTGTGAAACGACGCTTTCCCGATACCTTGCAGCGCCAGTGGTCTAACTGGTTTCAGGTGGGATTGCATCACTGGCAAACCAGTGCTGAAGGCGAAAATGCCCCCTCACGGGCTTTTCTTAAAGCGCCGGTGTGGAACTTTGTGGTGCCGCCCATGCTCGGCACACAACTGATCCAAATGGGTTGTCTGACGGCCGCACGTGACAGCGTGGGACGCCATTATCCACTCTGCGCCTTACGTTATTTTACGCCGACCGAATGGATGCCTTCATTACTGGCACGCACGGGCGACTGGTATCACCAGATGGGGAATACCTTATTGCGCGCGGTGCAGGATGGCGGAACACCCGAGCAGTTCGACCAGGCGCTGTTGAGTATTCCACTGCCTCAGCCTCAGCAGGACGAGGAGTCATCGGATATTCTGGCGGTTATCGGCAGCGGAGAACAAGATTCAACACTGAGCTGGCATTTGCCGTCACAAAGCTTTGATCCCCAGTTCCAGACCAGTTTCTGGTGGACGAATCAGAGCGATGGCTTCCCGCTTTATACCCATGTCCACAGTGGAAACTTAACGGCGCAGTTATTTTCACTGTTGTTTGATCCGGCGGGCGGTGCAAAGCCGGGACGAAATGGACTTTATCCTCCTATGTTTGAATCATGAGGCGAAGCGGATGAGTATTGATATTGACACCTTGCTGATACCGGTAAGCCACGATAATCCGTGCGGTGAAAACCTGGAGTACGATGCGGATTTTCAGGCGATGGAACAGGCCAGTGTGGGGAAAGGCGAACAGCAGTTCGGTAGCACTATTATCCCGGCTGAACCCGCCGACTGGAATAAAGTGGAAAAGCTGGCGCTGGAGCTACTGACCCGCAGCAAAGATTTACGCGTCATGCTGACGCTGACACATGCCTGGACGCGCCTCAAAGGACTGCCAGGTTATGCCCAGGGTCTGCAATTGATTGAGCAGGCCATGCTGCAGTACTGGGAGCCGCTCTGGCCCCGCCTCGAAGAAGATGGCGAGCATGATCCTTTTTACCGCATCAATGCGCTCGCGGTGTTGGGCGATCAGTCGGCACTGACCGGCGCGGTGCGTCAGTCATGGCTCATGCGCTATGCGTCCGACGGTATTACACTGCGTGATGCCTCAGCCCTGTGTGACGGCAGCAAAACAGAGGTGGCCGACTACCCAGGTGGGCTGCCACGTCTCAATGACGAACTGGCGCGCGGCGAACAACCGGGCATTGCGGCCATCCAGAACATTGCCGAGCGTTTGCAGAATATTCGCCGCTTTGTGGTGGAAAAACTGGATGAAACGGCCTTACCGGATATGAGTCAGCTGCAGCGCAGCATTGCGATGCTGAATGAGCGCTGCCAGGCCACGGATATCGAATCATTACATTCACTGGCGGCTGCGGTGCAGTCAGCACCGGAAACCGAGCGTCAGGCCACTCCTGCCGCCCCGCGTGCCGCGACTGACTGGCGCAGTGCTCAACTGAATTCTCGGGCAGAAGCCCAACTTATGCTGGAAAAAGTCAAACAGTACTTCAGCCAGCATGAGCCGAGTCATCCGGCGCCGCTGATGATAGACAGGGTACAACGCCTGATCGAACTGGATTTTTTGGACATCATTCGCGATCTCGCGCCCGATGGTGTACATCAGTTAGAGAACATTTTTGGACGCCGCGACTAAGCTAACAGTCAAGCCTTTACGCAGCGAGACCTGCGCGCCTCCTGCGAGCCTATACCCGCGCATTATTTATGGAGAGAACCATGCCAACAATGAAGTCCAGTGGGCAGAAATTTATCGCCCGCAATCGCGCGCCCCGCGTTCAGATTGAATATGACGTGGAAGTTTATGGTGCCGAACGCAAAATTCAGTTGCCATTCATCATGGGTGTCCTGGCCGATTTAGCCGGTAAACCGCTGGAGCCGCAGGCCAGCGTTGACGATCGTAAATTCATGGAAATCGACATCGACAATTTCGATGAGCGTATGAAAGCCATGAAGCCACGCGCCGCATTCCAGGTAGACAACACGCTGAACGGCGACGGCAAACTCAACATCGATCTGACCTTTGAAAGCATGGACGATTTTTCTCCAGATGCCATTGCCCGCAAAGTTGACCCGTTGAACAGTCTGCTGGAAGCACGCACCCAGCTCTCGAATCTGCTGACCTATATGGACGGCAAAAACGGGGCTGAAGAGCTTATCGGTAAGATTTTACAGGACCCATCACTGATGCAGGCGCTGTCACACGTGCCTAAGCAGCCCGATGCCCCTGAAGGTAAGGAGGAGCAGTAATGAACCAGACTTCTCAACAACCGCAATCGCAGGGCGGCGCCAGCTTTAGCCAGGATGAATTCAGTGCGTTACTGAACAAAGAATTCCGTCCTAAAAGCGATCAGGCGCGCGAAGCGGTAGAAAGCGCGGTAAAAACGCTGGCACAGCAGGCGCTGGAAAACACCGTTACTATGTCCAGCGATGCCTACCGCACGATTCAGGCGCTGATCGCTGAAATTGACGAAAAGCTGTCTCAGCAGGTAAACCAGATTATTCACCACGATGACTTTCAGAAGCTGGAAAGCGCCTGGCGCGGTCTGAGCTACCTGGTGAACAACACTGAAACTGATGAAATGCTCAAGATTCGCTTTATGAGTATTTCTAAGCAGGAACTGAGCCGCACGCTGAAACGTTATAAAGGCGTGGGCTGGGATCAGAGCCCACTGTTTAAGAAAATCTACGAGCAGGAATATGGCCAGTTTGGTGGTGAACCCTTTGGCTGCCTGGTTGGCGATTACTATTTCGATCACAGCCCGCAGGATGTCGAGCTGTTGGGCGAGATGGCACGTATCGGTGCTGCGGCCCACTGTCCGTTTATCACCGGTACGGCCCCAAGCGTTATGCAGATGGAATCCTGGCAGGAACTGGCTAATCCACGCGATCTGACCAAAATCTTCCAGAACACCGAATATGCTGCATGGCGCAGCCTGCGTGAGTCGGAAGATGCGCGCTATCTGGGCCTGGTGATGCCGCGTTTCCTGTCTCGTCTGCCTTACGGTATCCGCACCAATCCGGTGGACAGCTTTGATTTTGAAGAGCAGACCGACGGTTCTGATCACGGCAACTACAGCTGGACTAACGCAGCCTATGCGATGGCGGCTAACATCAACCGTTCATTTAAAGAGTATGGCTGGTGCACATCGATTCGTGGCGTAGAGTCGGGCGGGGCAGTGGAAGATCTGCCATGCCACACTTTCCCAAGCGATGACGGCGGTGTGGACATGAAGTGTCCAACGGAAATCGCCATCAGCGATCGCCGTGAAGCCGAGCTGGCGAAAAATGGCTTTATGCCATTAGTTCACCGTAAAAACTCCGACTTTGCGGCCTTTATTGGTGCGCAGTCGCTGCAAAAGCCAGCGGAATACCATGATGCTGATGCCACCGCCAACGCCCGTCTGGCCGCTCGTCTGCCTTATCTGTTCGCCTGCTGCCGTTTCGCTCACTACCTGAAGTGTATTGTGCGTGACAAAATTGGTTCTTTCCGCGAGCGTGACGAAATGGAACGCTGGCTGAACGACTGGGTGATGAACTATGTCGATGGTGACCCGGCTAACTCTTCTCAGGAAACCAAATCACGCAAGCCACTGGCTGCTGCAGAGGTGAATGTGGAAGAACAGGAAGATAACCCAGGCTATTACGCTGCGAAATTCTTCCTGCGCCCGCATTACCAGCTGGAAGGATTGACGGTATCACTGCGTCTGGTATCAAAACTGCCCTCGCTGAAGTCGAATGAAAACTAATCGTTAAAACATGAGGCACGCCCTGCGGGGTGTGCTCTTTTTGTCATAACGCACTGTACTTCTGCATGAAGGCAAGCCGTTTAGTAAAAATGGCTGGCTTACGTTTTACCCCACATTTTAACAATATCGCTTGGGACGAAGCGGAATAAACCTTTTCCGAAAGTGGTGTTTGTCGCGAAGAGTGTCGCGCTTTCTTCGTGCATTAGTCAGTATAATGTTCCGCCTGCCTTTACGTTATAAATAACGGCGGTGTGAGCACAACGGATGAAATAATTATTACAACCAGTTTGTCGGTGTTCAGGCTTATTTCAGCAGCGTAATCTGGGTGAAACAGAGTGCACAACATAATGGTTTCACTCTATAAGTGTCGTTGCCTTTTGCACAAAGACCTTAATTTGAAATACCCATACAGCAAAAAAATCTCCTGCTATTGCGGTTAATTGTGGTGGGATCTTTCGGGATGCCTGTAGCAACACCCGAAGTCGAGGCAAAAGTAAAATATGGACTGTTTTATTCAGCCCCATGCTTTTCTCTTTGCCATATAGATGCTTTTTCGAAAGCGACAACTTTTTCCATAACGAAGAGTAAATATTATGGCTATTGATATGTTCATGAAAGTAGAAGGTGTTACCGGTGAATCAAAAGATTCAAACCACACTGGCTGGACTGATATCACTTCCTTTTCATGGGGAGCGTCTCAGCCCGGCAATATGAGTGTTGGCGGAGGTGGTGGTGCAGGTAAAGTCAATTTCAACGACCTGCATGTGAATGCGCTTGTTGACAAATCAACCACAGCAATCCTGAAGCATTGCGCAAGCGGTAAGCACCTCACCAAAGTTGAATTATCTGTTTGTAAAGCAGGTGGTCAGCAAGTTGAGTATACGCGTATCACACTAGATGATGTCCTGGTAACCTCAGTACAGTATACCGGTGCTGATAATGGCGACACCGTGGGTGTGACTTATGCTTTCCAGGCATCTAAAGTGAAACAGCAATACTGGGAGCAGACTTCTGCTGGCGGTAAAGGTGCTGAAAGTAGCGCTGGCTGGAACATTAAAGAAAATAAAGAAGCGTAATATAGATAAGGCCTCTTTTAAAAGAGGCCTTTACTGCTCCTTCTAATCACTCTTTCGGAAATGAGGCTCGCATATGGCAAGGATCAGTGCAGCTGTTGGGATTGGACAAAGGAATCTCTATGCTGACGTCGTTACTATTCAAACATTATTGAACAAAAACAGTGTTGTAACGACGCCTTCAAATAAGTTGAATGTTGATGGCATTATTGGCCCCGGTACAATTAATAGAATAAAAGAATTTCAGGATAAAGTTGTGCATATGAAAGATCCGGATGGGATTATTTCTCCTAATGGAATAACTATGCGTAATCTTATCGTCCATTCTTCATTTCACACAAATACGAACCGCTCCACTCGCGCTGTAGTATTTAGTAATGAACAATTAACACAGGCTGCAAAAGAGCTTGGATGTGAAATAGCTGCTATAAAATCTGTCGTTCTGACTGAGACACCTCGTGGCGCTTTTGATGAAAACGGACGCCCGACAATACTATACGAAAGACATTATTTCCATCGCTTAACTAATGGTAAGTATGATAGTGACCCTGAAATTTCTAACAAAAACTCTGGTGGTTACGGTAAATTTAGCGCTCAATATGGCAAGCTTAACAAAGCAATAGCGCTTGATAAGAATGCTGCATTACAATCTGCATCTTGGGGTGCTTTTCAGATTATGGGCGAGAATTATCGTGCTGCAGGCTTTGGAAGTGTTAACGATTTTGTAAAATCAATGGAAACAGTTCAGGGGCAATTAGACGCCTTCGTTAATTTCATCAAAAACACCCCGAATTTACTTCCTGCTCTTCAAAACAAGCAATGGAGCACATTCGCCAGAACCTATAATGGCCCTAAGTACAGACAAAACGACTATGATAATAAACTGGCTAATAATTATCAGATTGCTTTAAAAGGTTGATGGAGAAATTATGCGTTATTTACTGATTGTCTTAACAATGCTGGCATCATGCAATGCGGTTGCAAAAACATATCTCCATCCAATAAAAAGTGCAGTATTTCAGAAGGATTTGTTTAAAAAGTCTACCGATAAAATGATAAGCGGTGGTTCCCCGGTTGATGGACAAAGTTTTGCTTTGATTAGCGATAATAAAACAATTGGTAGTTTTATTTCTGGTCATGGATTTAACGCTCAGGATAATAATGTGTGTTTTATCGGGTGGTCAAAGAAAGAACCACTCATAAGTGAAGTTATCCCTACTATAGGTTTTGACAATTGGGAAGCCGAGACCTGTGCTTCAACCAAGTCGGTTGGTATCATCTCTAAAGATAATGACACTTCGACAAAAATTGCTGTGATTTATGAAGCTTCTTCTCCAAATGCTTCGTCTGATGAATCAATTATTTTTTCAGTTGATAACAAAAGTGGTGATATTACCCTTGATCAAGGACTTACGGAAAAAATTGGTGCGTCTGGAGCTAAAGATATCAAAGAGTTGAAAACGCTTTATTTGAAATCTAAGTAATAAAAATAAGCCGATGGTATCATGTATAAATACCATCGGCTTTCGTTGGTCGTGTTATTTCATGATGTTAAATCTGGTGGTTGTTAAAAAATTTATTGATCTTACAGGATTAACTAAGTTCAATTAAAATATTTTTTTCATTTTTTCATTTTTTCATTTTTTCATTTTTTCATTTTTTCATTTTTTCATTTTTAGCTGAGCTTTAAATCTTATTTTTTAAGTAACCTTCCTTTACACCTATATCCCGCCTTTCTTTCCGAGAGACGCGCGATATAGATGTCGAACAGCTAACCGCAGGAATCCGTGATGCGCTTTACGATAATAACCGCTAAACCCGGCCATGAACCGCCGCATACAAGTTTTGATTTTCTTCCTCCCGGCGGCACAATTGGTCGAGGCGTGGATAATAATCTGGTACTGCCTGACGACGACCGCACTATTTCCCGCCTGCAGGCTATCGTGCACATCACTGCTGAGGGTGAATGCCGCCTGACTAACCGTGGCAATGTCACGCGCGTGCTGCTGAATGACATCCCGCTTGAACGGGGACGCCAGGTGGAGTTGCAGGATGGGGACGTTCTTGGCATTGACGACTATCGCCTGCTGGTAAACGATCTCAATGGCGAGCAGCAACCGCAACAGCCACCGTTAGCGGCAGCGCCAAAGCCGCAGGCTGTGCCCAATGCGGCCCCTGTTCAGGCTTCGGCCGCCCCGGCCGCTGCCAGTACGGCAGCGATTCCAAGCGAGATCTGGGACAGCCTTGCCAAAGAGTTTTCGATTTCTGACGACTTATCGAAGCGTAAAAGCCCCGCGCCAGAAATGCCTGAAGCGAATCCATTAACTTCTACCGCTGCGAACCGTAATCCCGAAGATCCGCTGGCGCAGTTGATCAGCGATAAACCCCTGGATATCGGTCAGCAACCTAAAACAAGCAGCCTGTTTGATGAAGAAGATGCGCTGTTTGCTCAGGAAAGCATTTTTGATGACCGCACACCCAGTACCTTGTCGGCAAAACAAAACGCGCAAGGGCAGCCAAAAATAGAGGAAATGTCCACCGACGTGGACCCGTTAAATCTGTTTGGTAGCCAGGCAACGCCGGACCCGCGCCATCATGACGATCCCCTGGGATTAATGATGAGCGGTGCGGTGCCGCTGGCCCAGCCTGATGTGGTGCTTTCTTCACCTGAGGCTGCGCCCTTGCAGCAGAAAGAGAGCCATCAGTCTGCACCCTTACAGCAGAAAGAGCTCCATCAAGCGGCGCCATTACAGCACAAAGAAAATCACCAGCCGATGCCAGATATCCTTGATACGGCACCGGTTGAGTTGGCCGATTTAAGCAGTTCGCCATTGTTTGATCACACAGAAACGCAGGTCACTCACGATCCCGCTTTCGATCCTCAACCGGAACCTGTCCAGCCTGAAGGTGCACAGAGTCCGATTGATTATGGCGGCATTACCTTACCCACACCGCAGGCGGTGCAGCGCACGCCTTCACCGACGCCAAAAGGGCGGTTGCGTATCGATCCGGTTGCCTCTCACAACAATAGCGGTGGGGCAGAGCAGAGCAGTACCAGCAGCAGTGGCGATGCCTTGAAAGGTGAGTTGCTGGATGCGTTACTGGAAGGTATGGGTTTACAGGACCTGCAACCGACGCCGCAGTTCGACCGTGAGCAGATGCGGCAGTTCGGCCAGATGCTCAGCATGTTCTCGCAGGGAACGGTGGCACTGCTTTCTTCACGGTCAATTTTAAAGCGCGGTGTGAAAGCCGACATGACCGTGATCCTGGATGATGCCAACAACCCGTTCAAGCTCCTGCCGTCGGGTAAGACGGTCCTGATGCAGATGTTTGGTAGCCGTATGCCCGGCTTTATGCCACCACGTCAGGCTGTGCGTGACGCGCTGATCGATCTGCAGGCGCATCAGTTAGGCATGATTGCCGGTATTCGCGCCATCATTGCTTCCATGCTGCAATCCTTCAATCCCGATCAACTTGAAGACGAAGCACGCCAGGCGGGTTCTGTGTCGCGCCTTGGTCTGCCGGGTAGCCGTAAAGCCGCGTTGTGGGAGCATTTTGTCCAGCGCTATGGCGAAACCGCCGGTGAAATTGAAGATGACTTCCATACCTTGTTTGGCGAAGCCTTCTTGCACGCGTATGACATGGAAGTAAATCAGTATAAAGACTCACAAACCCACACGGATGACGCATGAATATCTCTACTGCTTCCACGTCGAATCAGGGCGATCGCGCCAGCAATCAGGATCAAACCGGTGAGAGCATCGGTGAACGTTCAGCCTGCTTTGTGGTGTGTGATGGTGTAGCAGGGTTTCCGGGCGGTGATGTGGCAGCAAAAATTGCACGCAGTAGCCTGATGGAAGCCTTCGATGGGAATGCGCATCTGGATGCGCAAACCATCCGCGATTACGTGAATTATGCCAATGGCGCGATTCGGCAACAGCAAAAAGCAAACAGTCAGCACAGCCGGATGGGGACAACGCTGGTCAGTTTGTTTATCGACAGAGACTATGAACTGGCTTACTGGGCGCATGCAGGTGACAGTCGCCTGTACCTGTTTCGTCGGGGCTATCTCTATCACGTTACCACCGACCACAGCCTGATCCAGCAAATGAAAGATGCCGGGCACCAGACGGAAGGCATTAACAGTAACCTGCTCTATTTTGCGTTAGGCATGGGCGATGAACAGCGGGATGCCAGCTACAGCGATGTGGTGCCTATTGAAGACGGGGATGCTTTCTTGCTGTGCACGGATGGTTTCTGGCATGGCGTCACGCTCGAACAAATGCAGCAGTCATTGCATATGGTGAATACGCCAGAAGAGTGGCTGACCCTGATGCAACAAATTATCAAAAACAGCCAACCGCAGGGTGGTCAGCAGGACAACTTCAGCGCTATGGCTGTGTGGGTAGGTTCACCAGAAGACACCACCTTATTGCACTCGCTGTCTGATGCGGCGCAGTTTTTCCCTCTTCGAGATTGAGAACGCCAACATGAAATATGGATTAGTGGGCCTGACTGCATTGCTGTTGAGTACACATGCCTTTGCAGAGAACTATCGCATTGTGCAGTCGCCAACTCAGAAACTGGATGTCTGGATTGATGATGTAAAAGATAACCAGCTTTCGAGCTGGTGTAAGAGCACGGTCAATCTGCGCATTGTGACGCACGGTGACAAAGAGGCGTCGGTGCTGAATGATTTTCTGCCGCGTGTCGCCGGGTTAATGGCGTCACAATGTAAACCGTTACAGCAGTTGCACTGGCAATTAACCGATACTGACGGCGGCGCGCTGTCTGCGGGTACGGCGGCAAAAAACCAACAGTGGAAACCTGTGGTCACGCCGCCAGCCGCGGTGCAACCGGTTCAGTCTGCGCAGCAGCCGCCCGTACAGCAGGCGCCCGTGCAGCAGCCCGTCACCCAGACCGCACCTGCCGCCCCGGTGGTACTGAACTCGCCGGCGGCAGATACGACGCCCTGGCTTCAGTTCAGCTTGCTGGATGGTTGCCATTTCCGCACCTGGTGGCATCAGCCCGCCCAGTCCAGTGCGCTCTTTGTTCCCGCTAAGCAGGGCGTAACCTGTGGTAAAGATGGCTGGTTAAGCGGACACAGCACGCTAACGCAAATGGGTAAGGACGCGTCCAAATCGGTTTCTGTGAGTTTTCTTCAGGGTTTCCCGGTGTCGGGCCTGAATAATAAACAGCCGGTTGATGAGCTGACCATCACCACCGTCAACAGTGAGCGCATGGTCCTCAGTGATGAAAAATCACCGGACAGCTGGTTGGTGTTGCCGTTCAATCAACAGTTCAATGGTTGGCAGGCGGTAAATCAGGTTGTCGTTGAGATGCCCGCCAGTGAAGCCGCAGACGAAAACGCCTTGCGTGCCCGTCTGCAGGAAGTCCGTAAAATCTGGTCACCCTGGTTAAGCAGCCCTGCATCAATCAAAGTGCAGTTGGTGGAAAAACTGCATCCGGAACTTAAAGATCCGGCCGCAGCCGTCTATCGCACCATCAACTAAGGCATAAGGAGTTTGAATGGACTCATTACAACAGCGGCTGGCTAGCGCTTCTCTGGCTGAAAACCTCTCCAGCATCACTGCGCAAATTCAGGCCAATCCCGCGGATGTCGATTTACGCGCGGCTTTTGTACAGCTGCTGTGCCTTGCCGGTAACTGGAGCCGGGCACAGACGCAGTTAAAATCCTGGCTGGCCATGCTGCCGCAGGCACAGCCGACCGTGACCCTGCTGCAACAGGCCATCGAAGGTGAACAGCTACGTGCAGCGGTTTTACGCGGTGACGCTGAGCCGCAACTGCCGGGCAGCGCCTGGCCGTGGTGCGAAGTCTTACTGGCCGCGCTGAAAGCAGACATTGCAGGCGACAAGGCCGCCGGTACGGCACTGCGTGCTCAGGCGCTGGAAAGTGCAGAGGCCAGTGCCGGCACCGCCACGACCCAGGAAGGGGAAAGCCAGTTTGCCTGGATAATGGACGGTGACAGTCGCTTCGGACCGGTCTGTGAAGCCATCGCCAATGGACGTTATTACTGGATTCCGTTCGCTGCGATTAGTGAAATGGAGTTTCAGGCACCGGCGAGCGTCACGGATCTGGTCTGGCGTCATACCCGACTGCAGCTGGTGGATGGCAGTGAACAGATCTGCCAGATTCCGGTACGTTATCCTTTGCAGGACAAGGCAGACGAACGTTTCCTGCGCGCCAGCGTCACCGAGTGGCAGGCTTCAGACAGCGAAGACGGTCAGTTTATCGGACACGGGCAAAAGATGTGGCTCAGTGATGACGCTGACTATCCTGTACTGACACTGCAACAGCTTATTTTCAACGAAACTGAGTTAGCTCATGAGTCGTAATGACAATTCGTCCGGAGACGGCTATTCGCAGCTGCATGGCGGTTATCGTGCGCGCAAAAATCGCGACACGCTAACGGCGCGCGACAAACTTCAGTCCTCCTTGCTGGATCGGCTGACGGATGACGCGCCAGACAAAACCAACGAGTCCGGCAACAGTTCCATTATTACTCACAGTACGCTGCGGCGTAATGTTCTGCGCGATCTCCAGTGGTTATTCAACACCATTAATAACGAGGCGCAGCACGATCTGACTGGTTTGACTGAGGTACAGCGTTCTGTCCTGAACTTTGGCGTGGCACCGCTGGCGGGACAAAATATTTCGGATATTGAATGGCAGGATATGCAACGCAAAATGACCGATGCCATTCTGCATTTTGAGCCACGTATTTTACCCCAGGGCTTGCAGGTCCGCTGCGTAAGCGACCTGACCTCCCTGAGTCTGCACAACGTGTTATCGATTGAGATTAAAGGCCGGTTATGGTGCGTGCCGTACCCGCTGGAGTTTCTGTTCCGCACTCAGGTTGATTTAGAGAGCGGCCATTTTGAACTACAGGATGCAGGTTAATCATGGACAGCAAGCTGCTCGATTACTACAACCGTGAACTGGCCTATCTGCGCGAGATGGGCGCGGAGTTTGCTGCCCAGTATCCCAAGGTCGCCGGGCGGCTTGGCATGCGCGGTATTGACGTTGCCGATCCTTATGTCGAAAGGTTGATGGAAGGCTTTGCCTTTCTGACGTCGCGCGTGCAGTTAAAGATGGATGCCGAGTTTCCACGGTTTTCCCAGCGGATGCTGGAAATGGTGGCACCAGGCTATCTTTCACCGACACCCTCAATGGCGATAGCACAGCTCACACCGGACAGCCGTAAAGGTGATATCAGCAACGGTTTCTTAGTGCCGCGCGGCACGATGATGGAAAGCCAAAACCTGAAAAAAACCGGGGTTACCTGTAGCTACACCACCGCACACGATGTCATGCTCCAGCCCCTGCGTATCAGCGATGTGTCGTTAGGCGGCGTGCCGGCAGACATCCCTTTAGGCGAACTGAAAGCGGTCGGATCGACAGCAGCTTCCAGCGCACTCCGTATCCGCATTACCTGCGAAGGCATTTCCTCGCTGAGCCAGATGAGCCTGGATGACATCATGTTCTTCCTGAGCGGACCCGATATTCAGGCGCTGAAACTGATGGAGCTGCTGATGCAACACCGTGTTGGCATCATCCTGCAGTCCGTGGAAGCAAAACCGCAACGTCAGTTTTTGCCCGATGATGCCCTGCAACAGGAAGGCTTCGCACCCGAACAGGCATTGTTGCCGGACGATCTGCGCAATTTCGACGGTTATCGCCTGTTGCAGGAATATTTCGCCTTTCCGGCTCGTTTCCAGTTTGTCAGTCTGCGCCAGTTGGCACCTTTCCTGCGCCGCTGCGACACCACACAGTCTTTCGATATCGTCATCTTGCTGGATAAAGCCGATGCGGCACTGGAAAGCGTGGTAGACAGCGCGCACCTTGCCCTGCACTGCACACCGGTCATTAACCTGTTCCCCAAAACGGCCGAACGGCTTAAGGTCAGTGACAGCCAGCATGAATACCATCTGGTGGTCGATAACATTCGTCCGCTGGACTACGAGATACATTCGGTGAAGCGCTTATTTGCCTCAGTGGAAGGGCAGCGCGAGGAGCAGATCTTCCGGCCATTCTGGAGCACGTTCAGCCATGATGGCGGAGATTATGGCGCTTACTTCTCACTGCGTCGTGAGCAGCGCACATTATCTGAGCACGCCATGCGCTATGGCACTCGCACAGGCTATATCGGTTCTGAAGTGTTTCTCTCGTTGGTCGATCAAAACCATACGCCATGGAACAGTGACATCCGCTATTTGTCGGCTGAAGTCATGTGTACCAGCCGTGATCTGCCGTTGATGCTGTTACAGCAGGAGCAGGGCAACTTTGTTATGCCGGACTCCATCCCGGTCGGACAGCTTAAGTTGTGCAAAGGCCCGACGCCGCCGCGCCCGGCGCTGGCCGAAGGGCTGTCAGCATGGCGACTGGTTAGCCACCTGCAGATGAACTATCTGAGCCTGATGGACAGCAGTGATGGCGAAGGCGCGGCTGCACTGCGCCAGATGCTGAGTTTATATGCCAGCCTGGCGGAAACGCCGTTAACCCGTCAGATTGACGGTATACGTCACTGCAACCTCAAAGCCGTGCATCGTCGGGTGCCTGAACCGGGGCCGGTGGTGTTTGCACGCGGCGTCAGTATTGCGCTTGAAGTCGATGAACAGGCATTTTCAGGTGCCAGTCCGTGGCTGTTTGGCAGCGTGCTGGAGCGGGTCTTTTCTCGCCTTGTCGCGCTAAACAGCTTTACCGAATTCACCCTGAGCAGCCAACAGCGCGGCGAAGTGGGCTACTGGCCACCGCGCATGGGTAAAAAGGCCCTGCTATGAGTGAGACGGCGCACGTTATTCCTTTACAGCGGGCCGTTCGCCTGCCTGATGGTTTTTGGCAGGCGGTCATGGCCGCGCCCTGGCGCTATGACCTGTTTCAGCTGTTACGCAAGCTGGACGCTCAGAGTGGGCAGCGTTATGCCTTAGGTAAAGCGCCACTGCCCAAATTTGAAGCCGTGCGTATTGGACAAAAGCCATCCCTGGCCTTTGCACCGTCGACCGTGTCACAGGTTAAAGCCCGTGAGCAGGACGAACGCTACGACGTCTCCATTTACAGCTTTGGGTTGTTTGGTCCTAACGGCCCTTTGCCCACGCACCTGACGGAATATGTACGCGGACGTATCGATCACCATCAGGATCACAGCCTGAGCGCCTTCGCCGATCTGTTTCACCATCGTGCCACGCTACTGTTTTACCGGGCCTGGGCGAATTCACAGCCCACCAGTTCTCTGGATCGCCGCGACGATCGCCGCTTCCAGGATTATCTGGCCTGCGTGGCGGGCATTGGTTTACCTGCTCAGCAGCAGGCCAGTTCGCTGAGTTTACATGCCCGTCTTATGCTGTCAGGCCATCTCAGTCGCCATGGTCACGATGCGGAAGGACTGGTTCGCATTCTGCGTCATTACTTTGCCGTGCCGGTTATGCTGCAACAGAACGTGCCGCAGTGGTTATCACTGGACAGCCGCGATCAGGCCCGGCTGTCTGCCGGACGCCATATGCCACGCCTTGGCGAATCCGCCTTTCTCGGTGTGGCTGTGCGTGATGTGCAACATCGTTTTCGTCTGCGTATCGGCCCACTCAGCGCCGAGCAATATGAACGCTTTTTACCCCACGCACAGGGCTCGCGCGAAGTGTGTGACTGGGTACGTCACTATCTGGGCATTGAGATGCAGTGGGATCTCAGCCTGATTCTGGCGGCCGAAGCCGTTAAGGGAATCACCCTTGGCGGTACGGCCCGGCTGGGCTACACCAGTTGGCTTGGACAGCAACCGCAGCCCGTTGATCGTGAAGATTTTGCCTTTGAGGTTGAGGCGATGCCGTCATAGCCCAACCGCTTTCCCCGATAGTTAGCCCGCTTCTTTCAATAAAGAGAACCGATATGTCAGAGATCAGCCGTGCCGTGCTATTCGGCAAACTGGATACGCTGTTATTTACCTCGCTTGAGAGTGCGACCGCCTTTTGTAAACTGCGTGGCAACCCCTACGTCGAGTTGGTGCACTGGCTGCATCAGCTTATGCAGCAGCAGGATGGCGATCTTCAGCAGGTGATTAAGCATTTTTCACTGGATGAAAACGCGCTGACGCGGGATATCGTCGCTGCACTGGACCGCCTGCCGCGCGGTGCTGGAGCAGTATCCGATCTCGCAGAACACATCGATAGCGCCGTTGAGCGCGCCTGGGTTTATGCCTCACTGAAGTACGGTGCGACACGCATTCGTGGCGGTCATCTGCTGATTGGAATGTTAAAAACCTTTACGCTTGCCAGCGTTCTGAAGGGCATTTCAGCGCAGTTTTCACGTGTGAATGCCGATGCCTTGCTGGAGCAGTTTGATACCTTGCTGGCTAACAGCAAGGAAGTTCAGCAGGCGCTGGTGCAGCCAGCCGGTGAGGCCGCCGCGCCCCCTGCGGCAGGCGACAGCACCTTAGCGCAGTATGCGCAAGACCTGACCGCCCGTGCGCGCGACGGAAAAATCGATCCGGTCGCGGGCCGCGATGAAGAGATCCGCCAGATGGTGGATATCCTGATGCGCCGTCGCCAGAACAACCCCTTACTGACTGGCGAAGCCGGTGTTGGTAAAACGGCGGTGGTGGAAGGCCTGGCGCTGCGCATTGCCGCCGGCGATGTCCCTGCACCGCTGCGCGACGTACAGTTGTGGCTGCTGGATATTGGTATGTTGCAGGCCGGGGCCGGAATGAAAGGCGAGTTCGAAGCGCGTTTACAGGCCCTGATTAATGAAGTGCAGTCCAGCCCGACGCCGATTGTGTTGTTTATCGATGAAATTCACACGTTGGTCGGGGCAGGTGGTCAGCAGGGCACAGGCGATGCCGCCAACCTGTTAAAACCGGCGCTGGCACGTGGTCAGTTGCGCACCATCGGCGCGACGACCTGGGCAGAATACAAAAAATACATCGAAAAAGATCCGGCGCTGACCCGACGTTTTCAGACCGTGCAGGTGCAGGAGCCGGATGAAGCGAAAGCGATCCTGATGCTGCGCAGCACCGTCAGCGCGCTGGAAAAACACCATAAGATACTGTTGCTGGATGAGGCGGTGAGCGCCGCCGTGAAGCTGTCTCACCGTTATATTCCCGCTCGCCAGCTACCGGATAAAGCCGTAGCGTTACTGGATACCGCCTGCGCGCGCGTTGCCGTCAGCCAGGGGGCACAGCCTGCCGCACTGGAAGATTGCCTGCACCGTCTGGCTGCGCTGGAAATCGAAGCGGAAATCGCCGAACGCGAAACCAAAGTGGGGCTGGGTGATGAAACGCGTCAGGCCAGTATTGCCGCGCAGCGCACTGCACTGGAAGCGGAGCGCGATGCGCTGGACGCGCGCTGGCAGCAGGAGCGTGAATTAGTCGAACAGCTGATTGCCCTGCGCGCACGTTGCGTCACGGAAGGGGAAACCTCCCTGCGTGAGCAGCTCGACGAGACCCGACAGAAACTGCACGCGGTGCAGGGTGAAGCGCCGTTACTGTTTGCCGCCGTTGACGCCAGCGTTGTTGCTGCGGTGGTCTCTGACTGGACCGGTATCCCGCTGGGCCGTATGGTGAAAAATGAAATTGACGCCGTGCTTAACCTGGCGGACACGCTGAACCAGCGCGTTATCGGTCAGCGGCATGGCCTGGATCTGATTGCCAAACGCGTACGTACCTCGCGCGCCCGCCTGGACAATCCCAATAAACCTGTCGGTGTCTTTATGCTCTGTGGTCCGTCGGGCGTGGGGAAAACCGAGACCGCGCTGGCGCTGGCCGAGTCACTCTACGGTGGTGAGCAAAACATCATCACCATCAATATGAGCGAATTCCAGGAAGCGCACACCGTTTCAACCCTGAAAGGCGCACCGCCGGGTTATGTTGGTTATGGTGAAGGTGGAGTGCTGACGGAGGCCGTTCGTCGCCGTCCCTACAGCGTCGTGCTGCTGGATGAGATTGAGAAAGCGCATCCAGACGTACATGAGCTGTTCTTCCAGGTGTTCGATAAGGGCTGGATGGAAGACGGTGAAGGCCGCCATATCGATTTCCGCAATACCATTATCATCCTTACCTCTAACGTAGGAACGCAACTGATCAGTGCGCTCTGTGCCGACCCGGAACTGATGCCCGATCCTGATGCGCTCAGCACCGCTCTGCGTAAACCCTTACTTGAGGTGTTCCCGCCTGCACTGTTAGGCCGTCTGCTGGTGGTGCCTTACTATCCATTAAGCGATGAGATGCTGGCAGAGATTGTTAAGCTGCAACTGGGGCGCATTGTCCGTCGTCTGGAAGAGAACCACGGTATTGAAGCCATTATTGACGATTCGGTGGTCAGCCAGATCGTGCAGCGTTGTACGGAAGTCGAGTCTGGCGGTCGCATGGTCGATGCCATCCTGACAAATACCCTGTTGCCGCAGATGAGCCAGATACTGCTCAGCGCCCATGCCCGTGATGAACGTTATCGTCGCGTGCAGGTCAGCTGTGATCAGGGCGAGTTTGTTTGCCAGTTTGCTGTCTAAAGCCGTTTGTTATCAGAGAGCTTTCGAATATGTCGGAAAATGATAATCACCAGAATGTACCCAATGCACTTCCGATTGGTTACCGGTTCAACGAATTTGAAATAAAAGATGTCATCGGTGGCGGCGGTTTCGGCATTGTCTATCGTGCCTGGGACCACCAGCTGGAGCGCGATATCGCCATTAAAGAGTTTATGCCTGCGTCGCTGGCCGTGCGCAGCGATGACCTGAACCTGGTATTGCGAAGTGAACGCTTCAGTAAAACCTTCCATGCGGGCCTGAACAGCTTTATTCAGGAAGCGCGTCTGCTGGCCCGTTTTAATCATCCCAACCTGCTACACGTTCTGCGCTTTTGGGTGCAAAACGACACGGCCTATATGGGCACGGTGTTCTACAGTGGCACGACGCTGTCTAACATGCGTGAGCGAAATCCTCATCTGATTGATGAAAACTGGATTCGTCGCCTGCTGCCACCGCTGTTGGGTGCCATCAAGACGATCCATGATGCGGGCTATCTGCATCGTGATATCTCGCTGGATAATATTCAAATCCAGAGCAACGGTGAGCCGGTATTACTGGACTTTGGTTCGGCACGTAAAACCATCGGTAATCTTTCTGATGAAAGTGAAACCATGCTGCGTCCGGGTTATGCGCCCATAGAACAATACAGCGATAACGATGAAAGCGAGCAGGGCGCGTGGACCGATATTTACGCTCTGGGCGCCGTACTGCACACATTAATCACTGGCGCACCGCCGCCGGTCAGTGTGGTGCGCAGTATTGAAGATAACTATCAACCTCTGGTGCAACGCGCGCCGGCCGGTTACAGCCAGACCTTGCTGGCCGCAGTTGATCGCGCGCTGGCGCTGAAACCGGAAGATCGTCCGCAGAGCATTGACGCTTTCGCGGCTTCAATGGTGCTGCCAGAAAAAGCACCTGAACCGCTGCCTGAAGTTAAGTACAGCGGGCCGGGCACCATGCTGGTACCAGTTCAGGAAGAGCAAGAGGATGAGACAGCGGCTGCACCTGCAACGCCGCTGAAAAAACTGATGCGTAACCGCTTTGCACTGCCTGGCCTGGTCGCGGCGGGCGTGCTGGTGGGGGTTTGCGTCGGTCTGATGATGGCGAGTGGCGATAAAGAGGCTGCTGAGCCTGCGACCGTTGCTCAGACAGAGACCGCGCCAGCAACGCCGGTGGCCTCTCAGCCTCCGGTCGAACAACCGGTAGCAACGCCAGCGCAAACCCAGACCGCACAGGCCGAACCGGAAAAACCACAGGAACCGGTTGCGCCACCGCCTGAACCCGTGGCACAGGTTTATATTAAGCTCCAGCCTGGCGAGCGTGTTGAGGTGAATGGTAAACCGCAGGCGGTTGTTCCGGCAGCCAACGGTTTTGCGGCATTTCAGCTGGCACCCGGCAATTACACGTTTTCTGTGACAGGCCAGCGTGGCGAACGCGAACAAACGTTGACCATTAATCAGGAAGGCGTTTGGTTACTTGATCCCCATAGTTAACAGGTATGTCTATGTCCTCACGTATAACTGTACAACTTCCCGCGGAAGGGCTGCTGTTCCGCTGTCTGAGGGCGTGCGTTATGCCGTGTGCGGACTGACGGATCTGTAGCCGATGAAGCGCGACCGCAACCTGCGCATCTTCCAGAGCCAGACGGTGTCGCAGATTGTGCAAACGCAGGGGTGAACGTGGAGACGCGCCTGGTGGGAAGCTACCGGGTGCGAGAATACTGCGTACAGTATCAGGAGAGCAGCTTCGATTTTTCAGCCAACTGATGGAGCTTGACGCGATTTATTACTTCTTCCGTCACGAGGCGTACAAGCATGCGCTGGAGCTGTTTTGAAGAGAACAGCTTCGCCAGCGTCGACGTAGGTACCATGCGGCACAACATCGACTTCACGGTGCTGCCGCCATGGACACTACCGGCTGCCTGAGTACAGATACCCTAAAACCATTTTGATGGCTCAATCAAAATGAATGTTGATAGCTATTCAGGGCGTGATATCACGTTTATTTCAAAATAAACGGAAAAAGAATCAGAGGTTTTATTCAAGCCACAACAAAGTTTTTTGTTACGAAAGAGGAGATATCAACGGGATTCTGTTAATTCATCTTAAGGAAGTACCGTGATCGATTTACATGAAAGTGACGAAGTTATCGACGAATATGCTCAGCGCTACCATGATTTGCTACCTGTAAGTACAAGGAAAGCTGTACAGTATGGTGAGGAGGTAGATGCTTCACAGTTCTCAGACTGGGGCAAAGATTTCCCACAATTAAATTCTGATATGGACGCGCTTGATCGAGCAAAAGGAGCGCTTATCGGTCTTGCAATTGGTGATGCTGTTGGGACCACACTTAAATTCAAACCCCGTGATTCAGAACATGTCTACGACATGGTCGGAGGAGGTCCATTCAAATTAAAACCAGGCCAATGGACTGATGACACTTCTATGGCTATCTGTCTGGCCGAAGCATGTTTAGAGTCTGGAAGGGTAGATATTAACCTTTTTAGGGATAAATTGGTTGAATGGTATAAAGGAGGGAAAAATAGCGTAAATCACCCTTGCTTTGATATTGGTAACACGACGCGTTATGCGCTTGAGCAATACATTATTCATGGTAAGGGATGGTACGGTAATACGAGTAAAAACACAGCGGGGAACGCGGGCTTAATAAGACAGTCTCCTGCGGTTATTTTTAAATGGAGATCTTTAAAAGAAATCCATTATGTTACAAAAAATCAAAGCAAGGCAACACATTGTGCTGCCGAATCACTGTTTTCATGCCAGTTGCATGGCTTTGTTTTATATATGCTATTAAATGGTTATGATAAAGAGACTGCTTTATCGCCTCACTGTATACCTTTAGTGTCAAGAGTTTTAATTATTAATGCTGGCGAGTATAAAAATAAAAGTCGCGACCAAATCCGTTCTGGTGGATATATTATTGATACCCTTGAAGCAGCCATGTGGTCAGTCTGGAACACCAATAATTTCAAAGATGCCATCCTTCTTGCTGCAAACCTGGGTGATGATGCAGGCAGTGTGGCAGCCACTGCGGGTCAAATCGCAGGTGCTTTATATGGCTATTCAGATATTCCTGAGGCGTGGTTAAATAAGTTAGTACAGAAGGAACGACTTGTCTCACTTTCTGAGTCATTGTTTCATTTTGGAGCAAATAAAAATAAAGTCTTTATGTTTTAAGTTGAACTTATTACGTTGCTGATTTTTCATATATATGACATCGGCAACATACAGTGGGTGAAAAATTATAAAATTTCAAATCGATAAATAAAGCCAGACGTATTTATTAGCGAAACTTATCTATTTATGTGAAGGTGAAAATGGGATTCCTAACTGAAACGCCGTTTATCATTGGCATTATAGTTACTGTCTGTGCGGTTACTCTTTCACTATCTATGTTAAAGCCTAATAAAGCACAGTTAACAGGTATCAAAGACTGGACTAAACGAGATAACTGGAGTGGAGAAGTAATCATTGTACCAGTTGATAGTTGGCATCAGAATGACTCAAAATATGGTAACGATTTCTTTTATGATTTTTGTTTTTTTGCAAATATCAATGGGGTCGAGAAAAAATATTGTGCAAAGGGTGTCGTAAGGCCCGATGATATACATAAAATTAAAAAAGGTATTAATGTGGCTGTTAAGTACAGCAAGGATACACCACCTAAAATGGCCGTGCTGAGCATAAGTGTTTAGAGAGAAATATGTTATCCCCTTTTTATTCAGTGATTACCTCGGGAGCTCTACACTGGAAATCTAAAACACTTACCTTATTTTCTTTGATTAAGAGATTGATAATGGATTTTTTTACCAGTAAGTGGTTTTATATTTCTCTCGCAATATCCATTGTGGTCTTTTTCGCTATTGCCAGAAATTTCAGCAATCACTTTCTTCCGCTTATAAAAGATGGTTTTGTTCAAAGTGCTGTTTTAAAAAATGGTATTGCAGTCAGTGCTGATATTGTTTCAGCCCAGCAGACTACCATGTGGGGTGGTAATAAACCGATTTATAAAATGACTTTCAGGTTTAAAACACAACAGAATCAAGAAGTAGAAGCCAGTATTCTGAAAGATCTTAGTTTTGAGGAAATTGAACGTTTTAAACCAGGGAATGGAACAACAATTAAGTACGACCCTAAAGATCCTCAGCGTATTGCTTTGTATGACAAACCCCTCATTCTGGAACGATAATGTATTTTTTATTGACTCACCTTTGGTTATCGGTGTCATTTTATCTTTAATAGCTGCGATAGCAGCTTTTTCAGTTCTAAAGGCTTAACAAGAATGGGGAACTATCAAAAAATCGGGAGCCCGGTGCCGCTATTGGTCTGCTTCACATGTTTATAAAAAGAGATTTTTGAGAATGATTCCTGATAATTTATCTCTATTGGCCATTGGTGTCACTGTGTTGCTTATTGTTGTCTCTTTAAAGGGGATTAAAGGGCAAAAAGAAGATTCTTTAGAAGTTAAATACTGGTTGTCCAGAAATTCTTGGCAAGGACACTTAGCGAAAGGAACATTACAGTCATGGAGACAGACATCTATAGTTAATAACTATGATCATTATTACTTGCTTACTTTTGAAGCTAACATTGGTGGATCTCAAGGGATTTACAAGGCTGCTACTGTGTTAAACGCATCAGAGGTGAGTAAATTGAGAAAAGGTTTCAGTTTGACTTTTAAGTATCAGGGAGTGCCACCTAAAAAAATTGCAGTTACTGATGTTTCTTTTGAAGATTGATTTTTAGAATGAAATTTGAAGTTTTTGCATTTAATAAATATTATTGAGAACACATATCTATGGAAAGCATTTTTTCTCTTCATGTGATTTAATAAAGATAATTTATGTCAATATTAAGTGTTATAAATATTGTTTTAACTATTTTAATTATTTTTGCATCTTATTATCTTGCGAATAAAATAGTACGAAGCTCTCATCAGTTTGAAAAAGCTGTCATCGAGAATGGCAGTGACGTGCAGATAACTATACTGTCGATGAAGCAAAACGGTCTTTTTCTGAACAATAATCCAGTGGTGGAGATGAGTTTGAGAGTAACAGACTCGCATGGGAAACGTTGGCTAGTCGAAAAACACGAAGAAACGGTAATACTAATTGCGCTTGATAAATATCAGGTTGGCGATGTGTATGACGGTAAGTTTGATATAAAAACCAGTAGCATTTTATTTGTTAAAGATGAGGATGGGAAACCAATAAGGGCTAAATAACAATATTAAGTTCTGCTTTTTATTGATGCCTGTGTATCTTTATCTGGTCATGTATGAAAATAGATTATGACTGATTTTATATAATTTTGCGCTGATATCTTAATTTTTAAATGTTGTTGTTATATTGAAATTTGTTTTTAGTGAATTTTACCTTTTGATTAATGTAACGTTCATCATGACTGAACTAAGCAGGTTATATATATGATTTTTATAACTGGGGCTCTTTTTGTGATTGGCGTTATCATTACGTTTGTGCGATTGCGATATCACTCTCTATGTTGAAGCCTAATAAATCACAATTCAAAGGGATTAAAGAGTAAACTACTCGTGACAATTGGTCAGGTAACGTGATCAATGTATCAAAATTAAATTGCTGCCAAAATGATGCCAAATACGGCGATGATTATTTCTATACTACCATTAATGATGTTAAGAAAAGATATTCTGCCATGTGTGCCGTAAAATCCAGTCAAATACATAAAATAAAAAAAAGGACTTAAGCTTTCTGTCAAATACGGTTGTGATAATTCACCTAAGATGGCTGTGGTTAATCTGGGAAAAGATTTATTGCCCTATAATTTTAAAGGTTTCCACGGATGGCCTTCATCCGGTGAATGACCATGTTGGGTAATAAATGCCAATTCGCACTAGTGAAGCCATGTTAGTAGTTTATTGAGTTTTGCTATTTAAAGTGCTGATATTATAGCGTTGAGTATGTCATTTACACCATTGAGTTTTGGTTTGACAGATATCAAATTAGAAAATACCCCTGTCACAATACATTTCGGCAATGGTATGAAAATACTTATGGCTTGCGTTGGGTTTAATTCATTGGCTATGAGTTTAAAGGCTGCGACCGCATTTATAATGGTTTACCTGAGAAAAATTCATGAAGATTATTGCAAATATTATAGCAACTTCTGGATTGGTTATTTTTGTTTGTATTATTTCATCGTTAATTGTTCGCGATTTTAGAAATAAAAAAGACAAGGAAAACATCATTGCTAACGGAGTTGATACTCAGGCTGTGATAACCAATGCATACGGTCGCTCGGGAGGCAATTCAGGTTTTATTAATGTGACATTGACTCTGGAGTTTCGAACGGAAAATGGTGAGGATGTAAAAATTAAAAAGGATTCAGTCATAAACTCTATGGAAGTAAGTAAATACCAACCTGGCGCCAAAGTAAAAATCAGGTATTATAAGTCTGATCCTAAAAAAATAATTTTAGATATTCCCAATCCTCTTCAATCAAGGAAGTAACCTCAGTTCAGTTGTGAGGATGAGGGAAAGAGGGTAAGTGAATGCTATCTTTTTAATCTTGAATGGCTTTTATCTTCTAATGTTTAGATTCTTGAATTGATTTTTTGGATTTAACCTAAATGTAGCTATTAATTTAAATAATTATCTAAAGCAAATTCAGGATTACACTTGGTGTTTCTTTAATATGCCGTTCTTAAAGGGGGCCCAGGCATGAAAATTATTAAACCTCTCCGCCTGAGCGTACTTAATCGTCCTTTTCGCTGGCAGGGTAAAAACCATCTTGGCGTCACCGTGCTGGCGTTAGCCGATTTGAGTGATAACCCGAAGCTCCGCCCGGAAATGGAGCTTTGGCAACTGGCTGCCAGCGAGTTACAGACCAGTGGCGGCGTCCTTGATTTGGCCATCCCGAAAGTGTGTGCTGAGTTTCTGGCGACGGGCAATGCCTATACACATCATCAAAGCGATAAAACCGCCTGCGCGGCAAAGATTGAAGTCGATACGCTAAGCAAGTCGCTGGCGGTATTTGGCGATCGCTACTGGGTTGGAAATAACATCACAGCGCCTCAGCCTTTTGAACAGATGCGGCTTGACTGGAGTCGCGCTTTTGGCGGTGAAGGCCATGATGACAATCCTTATGGAATTGGCATTCACCCCGAGGTGCATCAGGGCCATGAGTTCGTCCGCTTACCTAACATCGAAGCGATGAGCGGACCTCTTACTCAGCCTAAACAAAAGCCTGAGCCTGCGGGGTTTGGTCCGCTGGATATTAGCTGGCCACGACGTTTTAGTCGTATGGGAAAAAAATACGATTCTAGTTGGTTACAAAATGATTTTCCCGGTTTTGCGCGCGATATCGACTGGAAAGTCTTTAATGCTGCCAGTCCTGATCAATGGTGGGCAGATCGCGATACCTTACCTGAGCAAGCTGCCTGGCGAATCTGGAATATGCATCCGCAAAAGCCGATGCAGGAGGGCAAACTTCCTCCCTGGCAGGCACGCTGCTTTATTAATCGTCAGCGCGAAGATGAAACACTGTTTGAGGAAATTGCACTGCGCGCAACCACGGTATGGTTCTTTCCTCATCTGGAGCAAATGGTTCTGTTATGGCAAGGGAACACGCGCATCAATGAAGATGACGCGGCTGATGTCTTGCAGTTGATGCCCGCGTTGGAAAAACGGGGAGCACCACGCTCAGTTAATCACTATCGTAAGGTGCTCACGCAACGCCTGGATAAAGAAAACGGCGCGCTGTTTTCATTTCGCGAAAAAGATCTTATCCCTGATGAGACCATCGGGCCCTGGATTGATAATCAGGTCGAGCAAACCCCCAGTCCGATGCGGGATAACATGCAAACGCGGGCAAAACATCTCCGAGAGCAGCATCGTGCGCGTATTGAGGCATCCGGCGGGGATGTGGGTGACTTGCTTAACGAACCCGATGAACCCGAGCTACCCAAACTGGAAGACTTGCCGGAATTTATCGAAAAGATGAACCGCCAGGCCGACGAGATGAAAGCGCGGGCAGAGCAACGTAAGCGCGAGATAGAGGCCCGTTATCCGCAAAGCGAAAGTGACGAGCATCAGCCACGCGGTCCGGAAACACTGTTCCGTATGCAAGAAATGCTGCAGCGCAACAAGGATAGCCTGAGTGAGAAGACGCTGGCACAGATGCGTGATGCTCTCCATCAAATGTATCTCATGTCTGTTAAAAGCCAGCCACCAGCGCTGCGTCTGAAAGGCGATCTGGCACTGATAATTCGTCAACGCGCGGAACGAACGCTGGCACAGGGCGGCAACTTTAGCGGTATGGATCTTACCGGCGCTGACTTTTCTGGTATGGATCTTCGGGGAGCCGACTTTAGTAAGACGCTGCTGGAATGCGCCGATTTAAGTCACTGCCAACTGGACGGTGCCAATTTTCAGAGTGCGATGCTGGCGCGCACCGAACTGCATCATGCTTCCCTGCGCGGTTGTAATTTTGAAAACGCGAGTTTTGCCCTGGCACAGTGCTGTCAAAGTGATTTCTCCGGCGCACACTTTAAAGATACGCAGTTGCAAGAAACGCTCTTCGATGAGTGTACGTTTAATGAAGCGACTTTCAGTGAATTGTTGTTCCGGGAAACCTGGTTTACCCAATGCCACTTTCAGCGCGCTATTATGGCGTCTTGCGTGTTTATGGAACTCAGCCTTCCAGGCCTGGACTTTACAGAGGCGAAGCTCAGCAAAACGACGTTTTTAAAATCCACGCTTGCACAAGCCATATTTAACCGCGCTGAATTAGATAGCTGCTCATGGGTTGAAACCCAGGCAGATGGGGCCAGTTTCAGCGGATCAACCTGGTTGACCTGCGCGGTCGCTTCCGGGAGTTCCCTCAATGGCGCAGATTTTACCCACGCCACGCTGCGACAAAGTAATCTGCGCCAGACTCCACTCAATGGTGCAGATTTTACCCTGGCGAAACTGGAGAACAGTGACCTAAGTGAGGCTGTCTGCCAGTGTGCGAATTTCCAGCGTGCGAACCTGGCAGATAGCCTGTTTGTGCGCACCGATTTTCGGGAAGCAAACTTCACTGATGCCAATCTGATGGGGGCGATACTGCAAAAAAGTCAGTTGGGTGGTGCTCGTTTCCCTGGTGCTAATCTGTTTCGTGCCGATCTTTCCCAGGCATTTACCAGCAACACCACTCAGATCGATGGCGCCTGGACCAAACGAATTAAAACGTTACCGAAGCGTGATGGAGAAATTGTATGACCACGCTTAGCGCCGCTGATTTACAGCAGCGAATCAAACAAGGCCATCTGATCAGTGATGTGAAACTGGATGAACTGGATTTACGCGGATGCGATCTTTCAGGTGGTATATTCCAAAATGTTTCACTGGCCCGATCCAACTTTACGGGTGCCAATCTTCAGGAAGCCGTTTTCACCGAATGCCAGCTGTCTCAATCCGACCTGGGTAATGCGAAGCTTGATCGGACAGTGTTTAATCAGTGCGAAATGTCTGGATTGACTGTCAGAGAAACGCGTCTTAACGAAACTATGTTTAACGAGTGTGAACTCACGGGTAGCGATTTTACGCACAGTCGTTTGTTTACCACGCAGTTTATGAAATGTCCGCTTAACCACAGCGATTTCACCCAGGTGGAGCTTGACCGCAGTCTGTTTTTTGAATCACCGCTGGGTGAATGCCGCTTCGATGGCTGTAAAAGTTTGCTCACGACCTTTTACGGTATTGATTTACGTCAGACCGGCATGAGCGCAGGTGCATTTGAACGCACGGTATTTTTTAAGTGCGATCAACGTGAAAAGAATTATGCACAGCAACGTTTTATTGGCTGCCAGTTCATGGACTGCGCGCTCGATGAAGCACAGTTCAATGGTGCTCAACTTTCACAATGTAATTTTAAAGGCGCTTCGCTTAAAGCCGCTCAGCTCAATCAGGTGAACGCCAGCCAGGCACTGTTCATGGAAGCAGACCTCACTGGAGCACAGTGCAAAGGGAGCCTTTTCGATCAGGCCATTTTTGTCGGTGCAATCATGGAGCATACAGATTTTACGGGCAGCCGTTTTTTCCAAAGCATCCTGCAGCAGGTAAAGGCCTCTCAGGCGTTGTTCATTCGTTGCGATTTGACGTACAGCGATTTTACCGGCGCAGATATATGCAAGGCAGATTTACGCGGTGCTACCTTTTCCCGAACGCGCATGCATCGGGCGCGCCAGGAGAATGCGCAATTCTCTGGTCGTCAGGGCATTATTGAATTTGATGAAGAATTACTGGCAGCTGAAGCATGGAGCGCACAGCGCCAGAGCCGCAGTTGAGGAGATCAAGAAATGAATAGTGTCAATCATACGCTGGCAAAAGCCATTTTACCTCCAGTGCAGGCGGCTGGCGTTGTCACGCACAGCTTCGCCGATGGCAGCCTGACTGTTGAGTGTGAAGGCCGAGGCTGGCATTGTCGCCGTGCTGCAAGTTGCGTGATTGTGCCGCAAACCGGTGACACAGTTTTAATCACCAGTGTCGAAAATCAGATCTGGCTACTGGCTGTGCTGGAGCGTGCCGATCCGCAAAAGGCGGAACTCAGCATACCTGGCGATTTGCATATCAACAGTGTGGGTGAGCTGAGTTTAAGCAGTGCCGCTCTGCGCGTTAGCGCTGAACAGGGTGATTGCCATATCAACGAGATGAATTACAGTGGTGACAAGCTGTCGGCATGGATCAGTCTTTCACGCATCGTTGGAAAACGAGCAGAATCCGTATGGCAGACCATTACCCAGATTAGCCATAACCTGCTGCGTACCACACACAACACCGAACAAGTTCGTGCTGGGCAACTTGATATGAAAGCGGAAGATTACGCACGTTTGCATGCTCACAATACGGTAATCACCTCGAAAGCGATAACCAAAGTGGATTCCGAACAGATTCATATGGGTTAAGGAGTAAACATGTTTGCAAATTGTCAGCTTTTTGGTGTGGATCTGGCTTTCCCGGATGTGTGCCTGACGCCGACGCCCGCACCGGTGCCTGTTCCTTATCCAGATATCGCGTTGGGGCCAACGGCAATCCCCAATGCGCTAAATATACTTTTTATGGGAATGCCCGCGCATAATATGGCAACCGTAACGCCACTTACTAACGGTGATAACCCAGGCGTCGCAACCGGTGTGGCATCGGGAACGGTCATGGGACCCTCGCGTCATCTTACCGGTTCATTCACGGTGTTATTGAAAGGCACGCCGGCAACGCGGCTGACGAGCATGAGTCTGCAAAATTCAACGAATGCGATCGGGATGCGTATTGTTCCCAGCCAGTTCAAAGTATTGATGCTTGCGCCTTAACGCGTACCCCTTTTTACCAACCCTTTTCTGACAGGGATGAATTTTATGTTTTCACGCATTACAGTCCAGTTACCCGCACAAGGACTGCTGTTCCGACGTCTGAGCGGCAGCGAAGCGCTGTCCCAGTCTTTCGTGCTGCAAGCGGAGCTGCTCTCCACCGACGCGCGCATTGACCGCCAGTCGCTGCTGGGCAAGCCGGTCACGTTCACGCTGCCGACGGACGGCCTGATGAGTGCGGTGAATCCGCGTTACATCAACGGCAAAGTTACTCAGATAGGCGTGCGCAGCGAGGAGCTGGGC
Organism: Pantoea sp. Fr+CA_20; assembly: GCF_024520835.1. Classification (NCBI taxonomy): domain Bacteria; kingdom Pseudomonadati; phylum Pseudomonadota; class Gammaproteobacteria; order Enterobacterales; family Erwiniaceae; genus Pantoea; species Pantoea sp. Fr+CA_20. The sequence continues at coordinate 285,736 of NZ_JALNPN010000002.1, read as the reverse complement.
GGCGTGCGTTATGCGGTGTACGGGCTGACGGTGGAGTCGGATCTGTGGCCGATGAAGCGCGACCGCAACCTGCGCATCTTCCAGAGCCAGACGGTGCCGCAGATTGTGCAGACGCTGCTGAAGGAGTACGGGGTAAACGTGGAGACGCGGCTGGCGGGAAGCTACCGGGTGTGGGAATACTGCGTGCAGTATCAGGAGAGCAGCTTCGACTTTATCAGCCGGCTGATGGAACTGGAGGGGATGTACTACTTCTTCCGTCACGAGGCGGACAAGCACACGCTGGTGCTGTGCGACGCGCCGGACCAGCATCAGGCGTTCCCGGGCTACGAAACGATAGCCTACCACGTGACGCCGTCGGGCGGCAGCGTGACGGAAGAGGGCGTGAGCCAGTGGGCGCTGTCGGAAAGCGTGACGCCGGGGATGTACAGCACGGACGACTACGACTTCCGCAAGCCGAACGCGTGGATGCTGCAGGCGCGGCAGAACCCGGTGTCGCCGACCCCGGGTTCGGTGGACGTGTACGACTGGCCGGGTCGCTTCGTGGAGCACGGTCACGGCGAGTACTACGCGCGCATCCGCCAGGAGGTGTGGCAGGTGGAGCACCACATGGTGAGCGGGAGCGGTACGGCAACGGGCATCGCGCCGGGGTACACTTTTTCGCTGCTGAACGCGCCGCACTTCAGCGACAACGGCAAATACCTGGTGACGTCGGCGCACTACGACTTTGAAGAGAACAGCTACGCCAGCGGCGACGTGGGTGCCACGCGGCACAACATCGACTTCACGGTGCTGCCGGCGGCGGTGACGTACCGTGCGAAGCCGGACACGCCGTGGCCGAAGACGCACGGCCCGCAGACGGCGAAGGTGGTGGGGCCGAAAGGCGAGAGCATCTGGACGGACAAATACGGCCGGGTGAAGGTGAAGTTTCACTGGGACCGTCTGGCGAAGGGAGACGACACGAGTTCGTGCTGGGTGCGGGTGTCAAGCGCCTGGGCGGGCCAGGGCTTCGGCGGGGTGCAGATCCCGCGCGTCAACGATGAGGTCGTCGTGGACTTCATCAACGGCGATCCAGACCGTCCGTTGATCATTGGCCGTGTTTATAACGAAGCCAGTATGCCGCCATGGGCACTACCGGCTGCCGCCACACAAATGGGCTTTCTGAGTCGCTCGAAAGACGGCACTGCGGATACCGCGAATGCATTACGCTTTGAGGATAAGGCGGGCGAGGAGCATTTGTGGATCCAGGCGCAGAAGAACATGGATACCAATGTCAAAAATGATGAAACGCATAGTGTGGGTGGAGAACGGAGCCACTATGTAGCGAAAAGCGAGCTGCATCGTGTCGAAGTTAATCAGATTCAGGCTGTTAAAGGCGATACCGAAATTCTGACCGGTAAAGGTAAAGTTGATGCCGTAGTCGAAAAGTATGTTCTGGCGTCGGGCACTCAGCTACGTCTTGTGTCGGGTGAAAGTGCCATCGAACTGAACGCCAATGGCACTATCAATCTGATCGGCAAAGATTTCAATTTCTTCGTGGAGAAGGACGGCAATATTACCACGGGTGGAAAACTGAATCTGAACACCGAAGGGGCGCAACCGGGAACCTCTGCGCCAGGAGCGGGGCATAAAGGCGATATCAGCGCGGCTGTTCAGGAGAAATTTACGCCGGGAAAGCCTGAAAGGGCAGGTGCGCTGGCAAGCGCACCTGCTGACGCTTCAAACAATGTAGCTAATCCGTCTGGCGTTCAAACCCCATCTTTTAGCGGTTATGGCAAAGATGTCGACAATTTGGTTGAGAAATCACCTACCATGAAACAGGATATCACCACGCTGAAAAAGCGTGGATGGGTGTTTAAAGAAGGTGAGGCCGGTAAGGGGACTTCAGCGGATCGTCAGGGCCGTATCATCACAGTCGATAAAAGCCAGATGAATAACGCCGCTAACGTCGTACAGTCGCTGTCACATGAGAGTGGACATGCTCTTTATAAACCCAATATTGATCTGAGTTCTAAGAATAGTTACCTGAACAGTACACTCAGTGATGAAGGCGCTGCCACACTAAATAATATTCGTGTACAGCGCGAAATCATTGCCCATCAGGGCGGAGACATTGGTATAGCAGGCAACGCTGCGAACCAAAAGGATTACAATGGTATCTTCGACTCTCTGCAAAAAGGGGACATCACTGAGAGTGACGCGAGGATGAAGATCGGGCGTATATTCGGAAAGGGTGAAAAGACCTCCACGACCAATGAGTTATACGAGGATTATTATGGAGGTTGGTATGATAAAAATTACCCGGCAAAGTAAACTAGCAATAATGTTACTGGCAGGTTTTTTTTCAATAAACGGATTAGTGGAAGCAAAAATGCAAGCAAATGATATATGGAGCTTTGTCGCGCAAATGCGTTCCAACGTAAAAAGTTTGTCTGTACAAAATATCCACAATGCCCCACTGGCGTTCACATTACAAAGTCAGAATGAATATATCAATTTTTACCGGGCTGATCAGGTCAGGCTTAAAGATACTTTGTTGATCAATGATATTGAGTTACGTCTGAGTAAAACCTCTGACGGCATGGCACCTTTTTTTAGTTTTTCGCCACAAGGTAAATGCATCACACTGAATGAAATCAAAAAACACTATCAGGCGATCCGGTTAACGGATTACCCACGTGGTCAGTCTGAACATGAGCTTACCAGCTATACATCATCCCCTGATACCAACGGGCAGGTTATCACCTTTTCATTCACGGTTAAAAATCCGGACTGCCTGAGTAGAGTGATTATTACTACGGAAGAGTAAATTAGCTGCTACATACAATGATGCTCTGGTACAAAGCTCGGCAGTAATTGTTGTCTTTTTATGCGATGATCTGGCTTGAATAATCCTCTCTCATTAGAAAATATATGACGTTAAACAGGTTGTTTTTGACACTGGCGTTTTTATTCACGCCTGTTTTAAGTCTGGCAAATACTCTGTCGACAGAGACGGTGCCTCCACTGAGCGATAACGATTTCTCTGTCCTGCTAAACGACTATGCCTTCACGCCTGGCGACGCATGGAGCAATCAAAGCTTCATACGCGCAGGCAAAGCCCTGAGTTCAGTTGTGGCCGGAGAAGTGGTCATCAATGAGCAGCGCTACAACTATTACCAACACAGCTATGACGGCTTTGAGTTATTCAGCGCGACGGCGGTTGGGAACGACAGCCATGCAATTCTGGCAGAGATCCTATTGGACGGTGCCAGCGTGCCGACGGCTCGAAATATAATCGTCGGCGATAGCATGGAACAGGTTCAGAAAGCCTATGGACCCGGAAAAGAAGACAACAGTGATAATCAGCACTGGCTTATCTATAAGATGGGTGAGAAGCAGTTGATGTTCGAAATTGACCAGCAAAAAGTCAGTCACATCATGTTGAATACCACCATGAGTGCAGAGCAACATGAAATCAGCGCTGATCAGGCTATCGCCGTAGCGACGGACGCGATTCATACTTATCACCTCACCGCGCTTGATGATCAATGTCTGAGATACGACCTGGATGACACCAGTGAGAAGGCGTTCTACATCATTACAGTTCGTGAAGATAACCACGACGTCAGTTGCGGCGGGGACCCGGATATTTCTCCCCGGCTTTTTGATATCAAAGTTGCTCGTGATAACACACAGATACTCACAAATGCCGATAACGCTGATGGCGATTATCGTAGCCTGGTTCCACCCGCCACAAACAATCAATAAAACGGACACCCTATGAATTATCAGTTTAATGAAGGCGCTTTTGCGCTGTTTCCTGCTGCCTGGCAGGACACCACCATGAATATTTTGCGGGATGACGCCAGCGGACTGGCATTAGTGGTGAGCCGGGGTGTGATTCCTGAGGACAGCGATGCGGAAAAAGAGTTTCAACGTCAGTGGGACACGTTGCGCAGCCAGATGGGTCACATTCAGCAGACTGAGTTTGTTCGGGTTACGGCTGGCGCGGATAACGCTTTGCGTGCGATAGAAGTTGAAACCGCATTCGATCGTAACGGACAAGCCGTGTGGCAGCGACAGTTGGCGGCCCGGGTTCCGGATAGCAACATCTTAATGATTTTTACCCTCTCCGCGATGCGCGCCTTCAGTGAAGAAGACGGCCAGCGCTGGAGTGCCTTCAAACAAAGCCTGAGTCTGAACAACCCGCGGAAAGCATAAGCTATGGATAACCGTGCGGCCCGCGTGGGCGATGAGATCATTCACTCCAGTATTTTCGCTGATATCACCAGTATTGTTGCTGAAGGCGCAGCCTACGCCGTGATCGGCGCTGCGGTCGGTGCGGCGGCAACAGCAGCAGCACCATTGCTGGGTGCAGGAATGGCTGCGGCCGGCGTGGCAGCCATTGGTTCCAGCTGTCTGCTCAGCGGCATTATTGGCGGTGTATTAGCGAATGCTGCGGGCATTTCGGATGACATCACTAAAGCGGCCGATGGGCTGGGAGACATGATATTCCCGCCTTCTCCAGCCGGTGTGATCGCCAGCGGCTCTGAGAATGTTCACGTTAATGGTCTTTTAGCTGCACGCGCGGCCGGGATGCTTACGCCTGGAGATACGCCGCCACCGGAACCGCAATCGCCCAAGAGTTTCGCAGACTATGGCGGGATGTTGCTCTCTGCGGTGGGACAGTTTGGCAGTGCAATGTGGCAACCCACGGTCGCCTCTGCCGATGCTGGCACCTCTCCGCTGGAGCAGGACAAAGTGGCCTGTGAAAAGCACAGTGCACCGCAATATCTGGCGCAGGGATCGAAAAGCGTCTTTATCAATGGCCAGCCTGCGGTGCGGGCAAAGGATAAAACCACCTGTGATGCCACGGTGAGTGACGATGTTTCCCCCAATGTCATCATTGGTGGTGAAACCGTCACAGTAAGAGAAATTAAAAGTGGCAAGGTGCCAGGCCTGGCCGTGATGATGATCGGCCTTTCCCTGATTCGTGGTCGCCCCAGTCAGATCCTGAAAAATATGCCCTGCGCACTGGCGAGCGCCGTGGGCGGGATGATGGCGGATATGGCGATTAACGCAGCCTTTTCGTCGCTGTTCCCGGTTCATGCCTCCACCGGCGTCAAAGTTCTTAATGATGATGCCGAGCGCGATTTCTCCCTGCCTGGCCGCTTCCCGCTCAGTTTCCAGCGTAGCTATAACAGCCTGACACAGCGCAGCGGATTATTTGGTTCTGGCTGGGCGACGGTGTTTGACAGCTATTTAACGCTGGATGGCAATCAGGCGACCTGGTTTGATGACAACGGGCGCGAGCTGAGCTTTGCGGTTCCCGGTGAAAAAGAGGTGCTCTACAGCATCAGCGAAGGGCTGATGGTAAGGCGCAACGAACTGGGTGATATCGCCATTGCCGACGACGACGGTGCGGTTTGGCGCCTGTACAGACGTACGGCCGCTGATCCGCAAGTGCTGCGGCTGGCTTCACTGAGCGACGAGTACGGCAATGCGCTGGAGATGGGCTGGGATGAGCAGGCTCGCCTGGTGCGTATTCATGACGCGCCGCTGGCTATTGATGTCACCCTGCATTACGACGACAGGCTTCACACACGGCGTCCGACATCAGCCAGCCATTTTGATGGTGATCAGCACTGGCCATTAGCGCACTGGACCTACAATGAACAGGGCCAGCTTACCAGCGTCACCGATGCCGCAGGCGTTGTCTCGCGTCGCTTCCGTTACAACGATGACGGGTTAATGGTCTGGCATCAACTGCCCGGCGGGCTGGAAAGCGAATATCGCTGGCAGAAACTGGATCACTGGCGCGTCGTTGAAAACCGCACCAATACCGGCGACGGCTGCCATATGCATTACGACTTAGAGGCCGGTATCACGCGCGTCTCTACCTATGACGGTCAACAGCGCGAACACCACTGGAATGCCGCAGGCCTCATCACCTGCTTTATTGATGAGCGGGGCGAGAAGTGGCGCTATGAGTGGGATGAAAACGAACTCCTGACGCGTCGTATCGATCCGCTGGGCAACGCGGTGAGCTTCACCTATGACGATCTGGGCAACCGCGTTGAAGAGAAAGATGCGGATGGCGGTGTGCAGGCGGTGCAATGGCTGTCACACCGCTCTCTGCCGACGGTCGTCGCAGGGGCAGACGGTGCCACAACGAAATACTATTACGATCCCCATCATGGCCTTGAGCGCGTGGTCGATGCGCTCGGGCAGAGTACCTTCTATAAACGGGATGAGTTTGGGCTGGTTGTCGAAGAAACTGACGCGGCGGGTAACAGCTATCGTCGTGAATTCAATGATGCCGGCCAGGTCATCCGTGAAACAGACTGTTCAGGGCTGACGACGCGCTACCGCTATCATCCCCTTGGCTGGCTCAGCTGTGTGACTGCGCCGGATGGTGAAGAAACCCGGTATCACTATGATGCAGCGGGCCGTCCTGTTCTGCTGGAGCGGGCAGAGGGCTGGGAAGAGCGGTTGCGCTGGAGCGACAACGGCCTGCCACTGGCCCATGAGTCAGCCGATGGTAAACGTAGTGAATTCCGCTACGACAATGTCGGACGCTTAATCGCCAACCGTAATGCCCAGGGTGAGACGATTCAGCGCAGCTGGGACAGCCGCGGCCGGTTGACGGCGCTGCAAAACGAGAACGGCGAGCAGTATCAGTTCGAGTGGGGTGCAGATTCCCTGTTGCTGGCCCAGGTTGGGCTGGATGGCGTTGCCACGAAATACGATTATGACGCCGCGGGCCGCACGGTATCACGCACCTTTGCCGCCGGACATCCTCAGTCCATTATCCATCGCTATCACTGGAGCCGTGCAGGACAACTGCTGGCGCGGACCACGCCGGAAGGCCAGACGCGCTATCACTACAGCGGTGGTGGTCAACTGGGTAAAGTGTCGCAGCATCTGCCGCTGTCTGACACCGCGTGGAGCCAGCAGGCCGAGCAGGAGATTACGTTTACGTATGATGCGCTGGGCCGCATCGTAGGTGAGCAGGGGGAGCAGGGCGCACTGGCCTGGGATTACGACGCGCTGGGCAACTGCACGGCCTTAACCCTGCCGGATGGCCGTAACCTGAAACAGCTTTACTACGGCAGTGGTCATTTACTGAGCATCGCGCTGGACAACCTGCCGGTCACCGAGTTTACCCGTGACACATTGCATCGGGAACTCAGCCGCACGCAGGGCGGCCTGACCACGCGCAGTGAGTATGACCGGCTGGGCAGGCTGCGCCGCCTTGACGTTTTCAAAGGGGAAGCACAGCGCCCTGCGCCGCGCGTCTGGTCCCGTCGGCGGGACTTTGATTACGGCAACAACCTGATCCGTGAAGAGCGCGACGATAACCCGTTCAGCCAGACATTATGGAACTACGATAACGCCGGTCGGCTGCTGTCTCAGGAAGGCGCACTGCCGGGTAATGAGCAGTGGCGCTGGGATGGCGCAGGCAACCCGCTGGATCGCCATACTGCTTCCCACATCATGCATAACCGCGTCACCGAGCTGAACGGTATCCGCTGGCAGTACGATATCCATGGCCGTACCACCGAGAAGGATGACGGTCAGACCCGCTGGCGCTACCGTTACGATGGTGAGCACCGCCTGACGGACGTCATCAGCGAACCGCGGGACCGCAATAAGCCACGCACTAAGGTAAGCTTCCGCTATGACCCGCTGGGGCGACGCATCAGTAAAACCAGCCAGCAGCTGTTACAGGGCAGGCCGTCTGGCAACGCCGTCACGACGCGCTTTGTGTGGGAAGGCTACCGCCTGCTGCAGGAGATCCACGACGGCATTCCGCTGACCTACGTTTACAGCGACAGCCAGAGCTATGAGCCGCTGGCGCGTATTGATGGCGTGGAAAGCCCGGAGATTTACTGGTTCCATAATGCGGCCAATGGAATGCCGGAGTTGCTGACTGACGGTGAAGGGCAAAAAGCCTGGGAAGGTATTAACAGCCCGTGGGGCAAACTGCTGCGCGAGTCAAATCAGCGCGTTCCGGGCTACAATCAGAACCTGCGTATGCAGGGCCAGTATCTGGATCGTGAAACCGGGCTGCACTATAATTTATTCCGTTATTATGATCCGGACAGTGGCCGGTTTACCCAGCAGGACCCGATAGGGCTGGCGGGTGGTTTAAATACTTATGCATATGCGCCGGATCCGTTAAGCTGGATTGACCCGCTGGGGCTGAGTAGATGTTCAACGCATAAAGATGTAGAAACCCCATACGGACCAGCAACTCAATCAACCGCTCCTGAGGCTTTGGCAGCCAGATCACAAGTAGAAAACGGGGCAACGTTATATCGTGTTGGTACGACCGGGCGTAGTGAAACAGTAGGTGCACAATTCTGGGCTTTAGAACATCCCCATTCGCCGGGCTATGCGAATAGATATGGAATCCCACAGGAAAATGTGGACAGAAGTAATTTCTTGATGACTGCACGTTTAAAACCTGGGGCTGAATTTGTCACGAGGCCTGCTCCGGGGGTTGGAGAAAACTTGGGGGGTGGGATCGAAGTAGTGGTTCCGCCGGATGCTGTTGATATTCAGAACTTTAATCTCTTTTAATTATGAAAAATGACATTTATTCTCGTTCAAAAATACTAGCTGGCAAGTTGGAGAAACAGTCGGTCAATAGCGCGAATATTGCTAAGGATATTACAGATGCTATTGATTACAGCGCCACATCTGGTGAGGCTCTTATGAAAATTAAATTTCATATAAATAAGGTGTTGTCGGATGCAGATAAATACAATGGTGAGATAGTAAAATTAGCTTTTGATATTAAGAATGATATCATCAAGTTGATTGGTTAATGTTTTCGAGGTTTAATCCGGAAGCAATCTTAACGAACCTTCCGTTTTTTTACTTTAACTTTCTGTCAGGCCATCACCGCGCTCATCCGCTGAAGTGCCTGCCAGGGCTCGCTGCGTTTTTAGAGAAGGTCATGTCAGATCGGTAGCGTGCGCGGGGAAAAAGTCCGCGTCGGGATCTTCGGGTTAACGGCCTGCCGGTAAAGGCAAAGGCGTGCTCTTTAATAGGCTTTGAAAGTGGATATTAAAATATTTTGTGATTACGGCATAACTCTTGTAGATAGAGATGGGAAAATCTTTGCTTTGCTCGACTCCGGTGAGCTTGTTCCCGAATACCTTGAAGCTGAAATTAACGAAGAGGAAGCTGAAAAAGTTCAAAAAAGTCAACGGGATGCTTGTGAAGTGATAATTTCTTTAAGTGACAAAATAATAAAGGTACCGAGGAAAAAATAAAAAATTATTATTTTATATCTTTCTTTTAAAAAACGCATTCCGCTTTAAAAGTAAAAAACTCTCTATTGATGAATGTGTAAGTCAGAGAGTTTATTTTTTAACCTCAATGTGTAGGGCGTTTTATCTATGCTGACCTATCTGCAGGAAATTCAGAACTATGTTTCACTTATCTGTGTTTTCTAGGTTAACCAAGCTACGAAACTCAACATGAAACCCCTTCAATAATTGATAAACTAATCGAGAATGGCTATTTACTAAAAGTATGAAATTAATTAATTATCAGAAAAAGAAGATATTAATTCACGATGGTTTAGAAAATGCTTTCTTGATGAATGATAAGCTGATTTCGTGTCCGTACTGTGATGGCATGGTTTATTATGGATTGCGCAATTCAACGGATTTAGATATGTATGAAGAAAAGAAAATGAAAGCTGTAGTCAGCAGTATTAAAGGGTTGAAGTTGACTGGAAATGAAACCCAAGAGTATCGATATAAAAATAGCCAATTAAGATTTTTTGAAACAAAATGTTCAAATGAACTGCATGATGTTTTAGTTGTTTTTACTTATAAGGAGTTACAGCCTGCTCGTTATGAGTCCTATCTTGTAGGAGTATTTGACAATAATGCCCTCAATAAAGAGTGCTCTTGATTCTGAATCAAGAGTGTTATTTTGCAATGAGGCATTTGTCTTTTAATTTTATGGCTTTTTAGTGGAAAGCTTGGTGGATAAGGTCAACTAAACAACCTGCAGGCTAACCTTTATCAGTAGACGCGGAATGAGCTGGGATGGATTGATAAGTCAGATTTTGACAAGATGTCTTATTAAGAAATCAGATGAAGACTGAGGTCCATAAGAAGCAGATGTGTATCTTGTTTTTAAGTAAACATAGTTTTGTATATGTTAAAAGTTCATCCCCCATGGATGAGCTAAAATTAATATTAATAAAGAAAATGGAAATGTAAAATTTGGTAGTAGATTAGTTCTTTCTTTCACTTCCACTAAACAAGAGATCTTTCTGATTGAAGGTTTTCGCGCTCCGTCAATTCGTAATTCAACAGGCAGAAATTTAATATCATTTGAGGCGGTAATGGGAATAGAATCGGATTATATTGGAGATGACGCGTGGAGGAATTTAGTTGATTCATTTAGTGGGGCCTACCCAGATTAGGATGTGAAGGCTTTAGCACGAAAAATGAATGGTATGAGCGATATAGCTATAGTAGTAAATGGTAAGATTGGTCTAAAAGGTGGTCTTGAATGGAGTGAAAGAAAAATAGCAATGTTGGAAAATATTCGACCAATTGATTGCCTTAATGATCATGTGTTGTTAAAAAGACTTAAAGAGTACTTAATCGAATTGCCATGTTGACTTCAATAGAGTGACATAATGAGTTGAAGCTTAATGAATTCATGGCTAAATTCATAAAGTGTATGAAATTGATTGAATTGCGGCGTGGTTGTTAAAATTAATGATGAACTATAAGTCTCTTATAATACTGAGGTTTAAAAAATACTTTTTAATTAATAAATAATTGCATTTATAAAACGACGCACTAAAAAATATCAGTCGTGATACTATAGCTGGACTTCAGGTTGCTACTATAAGCATAATTAAAAGTAACTTCAATAAGGAGTTTTCTGTTACTGAACTCATTTTTACAGATTATGGTATAGACATAATAAAAAGAAATGATGATTACTACGTTCGATATGACGATGGCACAGTTGCTATGTTTGAAAAAGAATCAAAAATTACTTTTGTTGAAGCACTGAAAGCTCAAAGAAGTGAACGTGATGCCTATGAAGTTATTATTGCTACCCAATCCAGAGAAGGAGGGGTATAGCTTCAATTTTGATGGGGGCTAATTTAAAAATGAATTGATAAAATGCTTGAAAAAACATAATTCTTAATAAGTAATAAATTAAATGATATAGAATCTGACAGGCTGAAATGTGTGCTGTGTTAGTTTATTATTGGTCATGAGTTCAGAAACAACCATTAATCCTAATCAAGTAGTTAAGAAAATAATTGTTAAAATTTAAAATTTGGATAAAGTTATGGAAAAAGTTATTTTCAGTGGTTTTGGTATGTTTATTACTCAACAGAATGAGGAGTACTATATAAATTACGATGAGGGTGGGGTTGTTAATAAAGATGTTAAATGTAAAGTGAGTCCAGAAGAGGCATTCAAAGCTCAACAAAGTGCACAAGATGCATATGAAATCATGCTACTCACTCAAAATAGAAAGAAATTAAATCATAAATAAGGCTTGGTGTTTTTATATCTTATAAGAATGTATAAAATAATTAAATCTTATAGTTATGCAGCTTTTAGTACTTTTTGATTATAAGATATTAATTTTTTAAGCAGAGTGCCGATGGTTTGAGGTTGGCATTACGCTAGAGTTGTAATGGAATTGATGAGTTAGATGGAAAGTGGTCACTGCGGTCAGCCATATATTAACGGTCAACAGGATTAATATGGGTTTAGAAGGGTTGAGTCAAAAAATATATGATATCTTGATGTCATCCTCTTACGCTAATGAAGCCGAAGAAATTAATAATCTAATGAGTAAAGTACTCACATTAAACGAAATAGATCCTGTGAGGTTCTCAGCTATTGAAAGTTTACTTTCACGCTGTCATCCAAGATGGTTAGGTGATTACTATGTTAAAAATGTTTCCTATGCGGAATGGATAAGCCTTATTACGCAATTTAAAACAAAGTTGCTTCAGTTGAAATTGAAACAGACGGCAAAAATTAAATATAAAAAGCATTAAGGATTGATATGTTAAACGCCATAATTGTAACTATATTAGATGATAAGAAAGTGGTGTTTGAATCGGTAGGTTGCGGCCAAGACATATCTTGTTTTTCAACGCGTGGCTTTCTGGAAAAAGGAAAATCTTACTGCGTTAGCTTTGAAAACGAAAGTGAACAAATTATAGCGATTACAAAGCTGATCGAAATCGATGCTTTATTTTCATATGGACAGGGATGGGCACCATCTCAGATCATGGATTACTTAAAAGAAAAGAATAAAATCAATATGTCTTATAAAGAAATAGCATGGAATGGGTCAGGAAATTACGTTATAACAGAAAGGTAACAACCTGTTTTTACAATCCAGGACTTTACCCAAAACGTTTCCCTGTTGAGCCAGTGCAAAGAGAACTTGTTAAGCAACTCGCGCAGGTTGTGACGAGCGCAGCGGCTGTGGCAGGCAGTGCTGTCAGTGGTATCATTGCTGCTCCTGGTAACGTGCCGCGCACCGGGCGCTATATTGTGGGAACCATTCAATCGTTGGCGGTATTTTAATGCAATTTTTATCATGGCTTGTCGGGCGTAATATCGCTGAATTACTGCAGCATGGTCGCGAAATAGATCAGGTAATCGCACGACAGGATAAGTCCATACTAGCCCGTTCCACTCCAGAGCTTGAACGTTATTTCAAACAGCCTTCCGGGTCGCTTCCCAGGCAAAACGGCTTCCCGGTTGCAATAGTTCTGATGTTGTTGCTGGTCGCCTTTGCATTTAATTTGCTGACATTTCTACACGCGTTACCTCCGCTCAGCCCACAGGTACATGCGTTGAGTTTTTTTGTTCCCTCAATCGTCATTATTGGCGCGATACTCACGGCCAGTTACCTGCTTGCACGAGGCCAAACAGCCGGTGTGGCAGGGCTGGCTTACGTCTGTGCGATGTTGCTTATATCGACCGTTTTACTATTGAGCTACAGCGTTGTTACGGGTAGCCACTCGGGCCTGTGGCTGCTTCTGGCATTGGTTGCTTTGGCTGGTGCTCGCTGGATACTTAACGGGCAGGCTTTCATCCTGTTTGCCATTTACTGCCGGACACAACGCCTCGCCAGCGTTGGCCGGCAGCGTCGCATGAAATAGCCCGCAGGTTGGTCTGTGGTATCCTCTTTGCAGACCAACTCATTCCCCCGTTCCGCCCACATCCCCTTTTTTTCCTCGCGTTGAATCACACTCAACACGATAACGCTGTCTCCCGTCTTCTAAAATCCACCACACATCTCCAAATATATCCCTTCCTGTCACCCTAAATAGATTCCGGCCTTACTTACTTCTGTTAAACCTTCCCTTATCAAATCAAGTGATCTGACGCTCATAACGTTTTTTATTTAGACAACGCTCCCATTTCTGGCCCGCTCTGCCGCAGACATCTTCCGCACCTTAGCGGAAACCGCTTGTGTTTACATACCTTAGGTTTCCGTTAGGCTTTTCATCAAGGTACGGAACAATCCGGCAAGAGGGAAACCATGCTTATTGATCGCGAAAGCATATTCTTAAATAAAGCATTTACCAGTAAAGACGAAGTATTCGATTTTATCGCTTCACATGCGGTTGCTCAGGGATGGGCGATGAGCGTGGAGGAAATAAAAACCGACCTCTGGCTGCGGGAGCAGGAATATTCCACAGGCTTTGAGAGCCAAATCGCCATGCCTCATGCCAAAACGGATAACGTAATAAAAGCCGGCGTGATTTTTATTCGTCTGAATGACGCAATTGAATGGCAAAGTCTGGATGGCGAACCCATCAAAATAATCTTCGCGCTGTTGGTGCCAAAATCGGGTGCCAGTATTCTGCACCTAAAAATCATCAACGCGCTCGCAAGCCAGATTGTCGATGACGATTTCAGGCAAGCGTTGTTTACGATCGAAAATAAGGATGCCCTGCATCAGTTTATGATGCAACGAATCCAGTTTAAGGAGGAAGCATGAATATTGTAGGCGTCACGTCCTGTATTGCCGGTTTAGCGCATACACCGATGGCAGCGAAATCGCTGGAAAAAGCGGGGCGCAAGTTGGGACATCAGGTACATATCGAACAGCAAGGGGCGATGGGGATGATCGATAAATTAACCCCGGAACATATTGCTGAAGCGGACTTTGTGCTGATTGCCGCCGATCGCTCGATTGAAGAAGAAGAGCGCTTCGCCGGTAAGACCGTAATCAGGGTAAAAATCAGCCAGTGCGTCGGACATGCAGCCGAGGTCATTACAAAATGCGTGGCGGCTGTCGAGGCGCGCCGTAACCCGTGATATTGGTGACAAAATGAAAAAAACTATGGTCAATATCAAAAACCATTTAATGACCGGTATCTCTTTTGCGCTGCCTGTCATTATTGCCGGATCGTTAGTGGTCGCGGCGGCCAAAATTATCGGTATCCTGCTTGGCGAACCTAATCTGGACAGCTTCGCTCACAGTAGCGGCCTGGAGAAATGGCTGTATCTGGCCCAGGATATCGGCTTCAAAATCATTGGATTAATGAATTATGTCTTAGGTGCTTACGTTGCCTATTCAATAGCCGGGAAAAAAGGGCTGGCTCCGGGTTTTGCGGCGGGGTTGATTGCCTCTGTCACCGGCTCAGGTTTTCTGGGGGCCGTACTGGGCGGCTTGCTGGCAGGCTACTCCGCAGAATGGGTATCCCGGAAGATCCGCATCACTGGTTCTGCCGCCTCATCCGTGCCCCTTATCATCTTGCCGTTTATTACTGTTGGGCTGCAGGTTGTGGTGATGCTGTTGCTGTTGGGCGATGTCTTGTCCTGGCTCAACAGTTCGCTGATGGCCTGGGTCCAGCGTATGACCGAAGACGGCACCAATACGGTGGTGCTGGCTGCGGTACTGGGTGGGATGATCTGTTTTGACCTGGGGGGGCCGGTAAATAAAGCCGCATGGGGAACGGCAAATGTGCTGTTTATGAGTGGCGTGTATTTACCGGCCATTTTAGTGAATGTCGCCATTATTATCCCCCCCTTAGGCTACGCCGCTGCACGATTCCTCCGTCCCGGTAATTTCAGTGAGACTTTAAAAGAAGCCGGAAATGGCTCGGTCATTATGGGCATTTTAGGTATTTCGGAAGGGGCGATTCCATTTACCTTAAAAAATCCGGCGCGATTAATTCCGTTAAACATACTGGCAGGGGCCATGGGCTCAATGACCGTGGCGCTGTTTAAAGCTTATCCCATTATGCCGCCACTGGGTGGATTGTATGGTGGCTTTACCGTGGGGAATGCATGGGCTTACTTTCTCGGCGCATTGGTCGGGACTCTGATTATAGCCATAGGTGCAAATTTCTTAGTGAATTTTAATGAGTCGGAAATCATCAACGAAAATATCAATAACGCCTCCGATGATATTGAAATTAAATTTGACTAAAAATTTATTTTAGTAAGGTTAATAACATGAAGAAACGCATGGTTCATCTCTATACGCATACTCACTGGGACCAGGAGTGGTATTTTACCTCATCACGTTCGCGTATTTATTTGTTTAACCATATCAAAAACCTTATCCAGGTGCTGGAGGGTAATCCAGACTTTCCCTGTTATTTACTTGATGCGCAAAGTTCACTTATCGAAAGTTATCTTCAGTGGGCTCCTGAGGATCGAGCCAGACTCACGAAACTGATCGCTGATGAGCGTTTGCTGACCGGCCCCTGGTTTACCCAAACGGATCAGTTGGTGATTCATCAGGAGTCTGTTGTCAGGAATTTGTTTTACGGTATGGAAGTGGCTCAAAGGCATGGCAACGTAATGAAGCTGGGCTATGTCCCTGACTGCTTTGGGCAGGGCGGCAATATGCCGCAACTCTATCGCCAGTTCGGTATCAATCACGCCTTGTTCTGGCGCGGCATCGCCGATAATACGCTGCACGAAACAGAATTTTTCTGGCAGGGGGATAACGGTGACCGGGTTTTTGCCCTGCAAATGCCATGGGGATACCACTATGGTGGCCTGCTGGATGAAACGCCTGAAACCATGAAAGCCTTTCTCGATGAGAAGATGGCGGCTATAGAAGCGCGCAGTCATCGCCAGCACCTGCTGTTTCCTCATGGCTTCGACCAGGCTCCCGTGCGCCGCAACTTGCCAGAATTAGTCGAGCAGTTTAATGCCCGTGATGATAGCCGCCATTATCAAATCAGCAACCCGCTGACATTTATCAAGGCGCTGGAGCAGGAGGTGGGCACCGACGCGCGGACATTAGAAGGTGAACTCACCGAAGCCAAACATTCACGGGTACATAAAACGATCTTTTCCTGCCGTGCTGACCTGAAGCTACTCAACAATGAGACTGAAGCGCTGCTGGTTAACACGCTTGAGCCCATACTGGCCATCAGCCAGAGCCTTGGGCATGATTATCCAAAGCATATTGTTGCCGACATCTGGAAACGCATGTTTTATAACGCGGCGCATGACAGCATCGGCGGATGTAACAGCGATGATACCAATCAGGATGTCTTCTTCCGCTATAAAGAAGCTAAAGGGCTGGCGCAGAATTTACTGGAGTTACATACAAGGCTTATCACAGAGCGCATTCCGCGCCATCATGATTTTACCTTTACCGTGTTTAATCCTCTGCCGTGGCAGGTAGCTCCGCAAATAACTTTCGAGGCCTGGTTGCCCGGGTTGCCTTTTACCTTACGTGACAGCAACGGTGAGGCTATTCCCTGCGTTATTGAGCAGCAGCAGGACCTCACTCAGTATGTGCTTAACCAGACTATCCGTTTAGATCCGGGCAAGCCCTGGCACAAACCCGAAAAAGTCTACCGCACGCGACTGACCGCCAAAAGTCCTGGCTTACCCGCGCTGGGCTATTGCCGTTGGCATATGGATTTTGCTGAAGACGGGGCCACTAAGCCTGATACCAGCAACCAGACCAGTATCGAAAATGACTATTACCACATCCAGGTAGAAGCAAATGGCTTGCTGACGATTACCGATAAGCTGAGTGGGAAAGGCTATAAGCGGCAGATGCTGTTTGTGGAAAATGGTGACGATGGCGATTCTTATAATTATTCCCCGCCGCGCGCTGACTGGATCATTACCTCCGAAAACAGCATGACGGCAGTGCAAAGTCAGAAAAGTGCGATCAGCCAAAGTCTGTTGCTTACGTATGCCCTTAAGGTGCCGGGTGATCTGACCGAAAGGGCGGCAAGAATGACATCTGCAACGCTCAATTTGTCCGTAAACATCAGGTTGCAGGACGACGATCTCATCCGGTTTACCCTGGATGTTGATAACAATGGCCTGAGCCACCGCCTTTGTGTGCACTTTGCCACGGATATCTGTGCCAACGTGTCATGTGCCGATCAATTGTTCGGCGTTGTAACCCGGCCTGTGCAGTTAACTAATGCGCTTCACGTGTGGGAAGAAGAACGCTGGCAGGAAAAGCCGATCTCGATTGAACCAATGCAAAGCTATGTCAATGTGCATGACGAGCAGCACGGCTTTACGCTGCACACCAACGGCGTTCGTGAATACGAAATCGTAGGGGATGATTTCAATACGCTCTCGCTGACGCTGTTCCGCACGTTTGGCTTTATGGGTAAAGAAAATCTGCTTTATCGGCCGGGCCGCGCGTCCGGTGAAAGTATCGTAGAAACGCCTGATGCTCAGCTGTTGAAAACGTTGTCCTTTGCTTTTGGCTGGCGAACTTACCGCGGCACATTCGATGAGGCCCAACATGCCCGCGTGTCGAAAACCTGGCTGACCGAGTTTCCCGTTTATCAGGACAGCGACTTCCTGAACGGACGACTGCGTTTTTGTTGGAACGATGAGAAACGCGATTATCCCGAAACCTACAGTGCGCTGAATCTGCCCGCGACGTTCAGGGATGCGCTGGTCAGTGCGGTGAAATGTGCGGAAGACCACAGCGGAATCATTGTCAGATTTTATAATCCCCATCTCGAAACCGACGTCGCCATCCCATCACTCCCGAATGCACACTTCGTGATGCTGGATGAGGTGACGCCCATGCCGACGCGCCTGACGCTCAGGCCAAATGATGTGCAGACGGTGCAGATTAAACGGATATAACCATGAGACTGTTCACCAGCAAACGGGTCAGGGACATCTTCATGACACTCGCGCAGGGCGATATCACCCAGTCCGCTCTGGCAAAAGAGATGAAGGTGTCGACAAGGACCATCCGTACTGACCTCAAAGAAGTGGGCGATATTGTCAGGCAGTCTGGTAACCGTCTTATCTATACGCGCAAAAGGGGCTTCTCTTTACAGATTAGCGATCCCGATGCCTTGCATCTGTTACTGCATCAGTGCCAACAACCCTGGAAAGAAACACGTTCGGGTGCGGAGCGTCGCGCGGCCATGCTGGAGGCGCTGCTGTCTGATGAGCAGGGCGTGATGCTTGCTGAGCTGGAAGCCGAATGGTTTATCAGTATTTACAGTCTTAGAAATGATATGGCTTTGCTGAAGCGTCACGTTTCTCTCTATCAGTTGCGTATCGTGTCGGAGGGCGATGACATCTTTAAGCTTAAAGGCAGCGAAATTGCCTTTCGGCGCTGTATATACGACCACCAACTGCGGCTCACGCAGGCCACTGACGGCGGTAATAATACCGACCTGGTCAGGGCTTATCCAGACTGCAGAAACGTGTTAAGCCGCTTTCTTAGCGATAAAAAGCTCGAAATAAGCGACGCGAACCTGCATTTTTTAAGTCTGATCGTCGCTATTGCCCAGGAGAGAATGGCGCGGGGGAAATGGCTACTGGATTTTGAATTTTGTGATGCCGAGCCTGGCTGGAAGACGCTTGCTGAAGCCTTACTTCAGTCATTATGGATTAATCCAGCCGTGCCGTTTCCGCAAAGTGAAATAGATTTCACGGCCATGAACCTTATTGCTTTTTGTACCACTACCTCCAGCCACAATTGGGTTCCTGAGGCGTATTCGGTTGAACGCACAATCATGAATCACTTTTTGAGCTACGTGAGTACATCGTGGTTTATTAACGTGAATTACGACGCGCTGTCACAGGCTACGCTGTTAAGCCATATCAGAGCCATGCGCGTTCGCGTCAACAACGCGATTACGATTGTTAACCCGCTACTCGAACAAATAAAGTGCCACTATCCGTTAATGTATGAATTAACGCTCAGTGCATTCAGTGAATTAGATCAGTTTTTCACCGCTACCGTCAGTGCCGATGAAATCGGTTATCTGGTCATGCATATTGGTGCGATTCTGGAAGAAAGTATCTGCCATCAGAGTGGTCAAGGGATGCGGGCGCTGGTGGTCAGCGATCAGGGAATGGCATCGACGAGGGTGGTCTGTCAAAAAATCATGAGCCTGTATCCGGGTTTGCACATCGTCAGGCAGATCTCCGTTGAGCAATATAGTCTGATGTCTCACGTTGAAGAAGATATTGTTATCAGTCTGGTCAATATCGTTGAAAAGAATAAACGTATTATTCTATTGCCACCGTTTCCGGAAAGATGGCAGCTTGAGAATATAAAATATTATCTGGTGTCTGAAACACAACCTGTTAATGCGATGCTTAATTATTTCTCAGCTGACAACTTTTTTGTCCTCAATGCGGGGGATTATACTAAGTCATCGTTAATCACCTTTCTTTGCGACAGATTAAACGCGCAGGCGCGGGTGAATGATCATTTCCTGGCGTCTGTTTTAGATCGGGAAATGCGTGCATCCACGCTGCTGGATGACAAAATCGCCATTCCTCATCCTTTAGCGCCCATTGCGTTAAGTACCCTGGTCTCCGTTGCCATTTTTCCTGATGGCATTGAATGGGATACCGGCAAACGGGTAAAACTGGTTTTCATGTTGGCCATCAGTGAAGACCACTTCATTGACAGTATGTTGATATATGATTTCCTCACTAATATTCTGCATGACGATATTATAGAAAACATAAGTCAGTGTAATAACTATAACGAATTTATTACGACCTCAAAAAAATACTTCCCTTAAAGGTTTTATTCACTCAGGGTTATTTAGCATAAGGAGTTGGCTATGAAATACCGTCATTATTTCTGGGGGTTGGTTTTTGTCTCTTCAGCATCCTTTTCCGCGATGACATTTGATACAGAACAAGGTGCGCTTACACTCTATGGCGATGTTGAGTTCAATCTCGACGGTGCAAGCAGAACGGGCCAGATTACCTCATTAAAAACCAGTGCTGATAAAAACTGGAAGGCAGGAGAGGCGGAACGCTGGGATATCAATGGCCGAATTTTAATCGGGCTGGATGGTTACCGTAGCATGGCGGATAAATCCTTTGCAGGCTTTAGCGTGCAACCGCTGGCTGACCTGTCAGGCGGGCTTGAGTTAGACGATGCCGCCTTTTTCTTCGGTCAGGAAAAAGACTGGAAGGTGAAAGTGGGTCGTTACGAAGCCTTTGATATGTTCCCGCTTAACCAGGACACGCTCATCGAGTATTCCGGCAATACCGCTAACGATCTCTATGAAGATGGCTATGGCTATATCTACATGATGAAAGAGGCGCGTGGCAGAGGATCGGCGGGTGCCATCCAGCTGAGCAAAACAATCGGGCGTTTTTATTTTGAATTAAATACCATGGCGAATGACGGAACCAAATTGTTTCAAAATGGCGAATACCATGGCAATACGCTTGAGCATAAAAAGAATGTGATCTATCTGCGTCCGGTTATCGCCTGGAACGGTAACGATGTAACGGCGGCGGTCGCCATGGAAAGCAATGTGGTGAGCAATGCGTATGGTTATACGGACCAAAATGGTCAGTTTCAGGATCAGTCCAGGCGCAACGGTTACGGTGCAACGCTAAGCTGGCATGGCCAGCGCGCCAACCCGGATAATGGCGCAGTCATCAATCTAAGCACGGCGTACATGGACGCGAAGAAAGAGCAAAACTTCAGTGCGGGTCTGAATGGCTTATGGCGTGATATTCAACTCGGCTATATCTATGCGCGCAACGATGTTAAAGAATTTACGCTCCAGCATCTCCCTACAGCCAGCCTGAGCGACTTCATTTTAGGGAAGTATGACATTCACACCGTTCATTCCTCGTACCGTTTTCGCAATGTAATGAATATGCAGAATTTCGATATCTATCTGGGCGCTTACTGGTCTCAGGTTCATGCCGATAACCATAACGGAAATAAAGATCGTTACGGCACCCGTGTCAGGTTCAAATATCACTTCTGATTACCGGCTGATGCTCTCTGTACTGGCCCTAAGCGTCATACAGAGAGCGGTCCTGCTGGCCGTGACATCTGTAACAGAACAGGTGACAGTCACCTTAAAAAAATTTTTTTCATCCTCTTGAAATTCCCCGAAACGATCCTATAAATTTCTCTGAGCAACGGGGAAGGTCCCCACGCAGATGAGCTTTTGAATGAACCATTAATTCAGGAGGTTATCACTATGGCATTACGTAATTTCCCTGTATTTCCTTCTGTCGCGGATTCCGCGTTCTCTGACCGGTTTAACCGTATAGATCGGCTTTTCAGCCAGTTGACCGGTGATGCGCCCGTGTCGGTTTCACCCTCTTATGACCTCAGACAAACTGACAATGAGCACTATGAGCTCACCGTCAGCGTACCCGGCTGGAAAGAAAGCGAGCTGGAGATCGAGGTGGCGGGCGGTCGCCTGACGGTTACCGGCCAGAAAGAGGAGGTGACGGATAACGAGGCGGACAAAGAAGGTCAGAACAGCGGCTGGTTGCATCGGGGCATCAGTCGTTCAGACTTCCGTCTGAGCTACAGCGTGCCCGAACATATGAAAGTGACCACTGCCCGGCTGCAGGACGGATTGCTACGGGTCGGTTTGCATCATGAGGTGCCAGAAAGCGAGAAACCTCGCCGCATTCCGATTGAACACCGCACCTCCGAGGCAATTGAACATCAGGCTTAATGGCAGTTTGACCCGACAGCGGGGAGCGTGAACAGCGCTCTCCGCACTATGTTATCAAGCGGATAATCAGGAGGCTGTTATGAGAGTCATCAGCGTGCCCGAAGATCGTAGCCTGTATCCTAAACTGGTCGGCGAGACCGTCATGGCTGCCAAACTGCAGCTGGGCAGGACCCGCTTGTCGGTGAATTACAATAAAGTGCCAGGCGGAATTCTGCCTGTGCTGGTGGTGGATTTTTACAACGAGAAGGGCAAGCTCTACACCCTGCGTTATAACCTGCCACCGGATACCCCAGAGCGTACCGATCGCCGGGTATCGTTGCTGATGCGCTTGATTGAGAAAGAGGCCAACGAGGAAAAGCTGGCTGAGGCGGTTTAACCGCTTGTCCCTACAGTGAAATCGAGGAGATAGGTTATGTTGAATACATTGATGCTACATAGCTCTCTGGGTGCTGGCATGTTAGCCATTACCGCCAGCCTGTTTCAAAACCGATTTAAATAGTCTGTTCTGTCGTTCGTTATCCCCATCTTTTGGTGCCGCTCAGTCGGCACCTTTTTTCATTTCGCCAGAATGCTTGTTTTTTCAAAATCCAATAGTTATGTTATAACATAACAAATAACGAATGGGTTAACATAATGCGGCCTGAGACGTTACGTCCTACGGAGTCGATACTGCGGGTGAACATTGGGGCGCTGTACAAACCCGATGGCAGTTGCCTGCACAATGACATTACCTTCAGCCTCCGGGCAGGGGAGCGCCTGGCCATTATCGGGCCGAACGGCAGTGGTAAAACCTCATTGCTGCGGGCGATAAGCCGCGAGCTGGCGCTACAGCAGGACGAGATTGCACTCAACGGGCGCTGCCTGAAAACATTTACCCGGCAGGACTTAGCGACATGTGTTGCCGTTATGGCGCAGAACGACGTGCCTGATCTGCGGTTGTCGGTTGAAGATTACGTTGCACTTGGACGCCTTCCTCATGCCCGCACCTGTCCGCATTCTGTAAACCAGCGCATTGTCAGCGAGGCGATAGTGGAAACGGGGCTGCTGGGCTTACGGCGACGTTCGTTACATGCGCTATCGGGGGGAGAACGGCAAAGAGCCATGCTGGCGCGCGTTCTGGCCCAAAAGCCACAGCTGATATTGCTGGATGAGCCGACTAATCACCTTGATCCCCTGGGACGACATGCGCTGCTGACGTTAATCAAAAACAAAGGGATCACGGCCGTTGCGGTGTTGCACGATCTGTCACTGATTGACGGCTTTGCAGACCGCGTGCTGATTCTGTCGCAGGGCGAGCAGGTGGTCTTTGATACGCCAGCCCGAGCCTTGTCATCCCGTTATCTCCGGCCGGTGTTCGGGTTAAACAGTTTTACCGTACCGCATCCCGCTAACGGAAAACATTTACGCATTTTCGAGGTGCCAGACTGTGCCTGAAACGTTGTTAACGCTCTGTCTTGCCGCCGGGCTGGCGAGCATTCCTGTCGGGCACGCTTTTGCCGCCGATTTTCCTGTCACTATTCAGAGCTGCGGCCAGCCGGTCACGTTTAATTCACCGCCCAAACGGGCAGTGATTAACGACCTCAATATGTCGGAAATGGCCTTTGCGCTTCATGTGCAGGATCGTATCGTCGGGCTGACGGGCATCAGCGGCTGGTACAAAATGACGCCTGAATTTAAGCAGGCGATGGGAGCCATTCCTGAGCTGGCACCTAAGTATCCGTCTCTTGAAACGCTGCTGGCGGTAAATCCCGACTTCTTTTTTGCCGGCTGGAATTACGGCATGAAAGTGGGGGGCGACGTGACGCCTGCGTCGTTAAGCCAGTACGGCATTAAGACACTGGTATTGAGTGAAAGCTGTGTTTTTACCCAAAAAGACAAGCATCAGGCCAGCATGGATCTGCTTTATAACGATGAGCTGACGTTAGGTAAAATCTTCGGCAAACAGGCCGAGGCGCAGGCCCTGGTGGAGAGCTGGAAGCAACGCCTCAGGCAGATTCCTCAACGGCCCAGCACGGCCCGGCCAGTAAAGGTGTTTGTTTATGACTCTGGCGAGGATAAGCCGTTTACCAGTGGAAAATATGCCATGCCAACGGCCATTATTGCAGCCGCTGGCGCGACCAATGCGATGGGCGGTCTGGATATCAGTTGGGGCACCACATCATGGGAAAGCGTGGCTGCAACGGAACCTGATTTTATTATTCTGTTGGATTATCAGACCGGCGGCGGGGCAGATGCGCTGCGGCGTTTCCTGGAACATCATCCGCTGATGAAACTCACGCCAGCCGTAGAACATCATCGTTATCTGAAGTTGCAGTATGCCGAGCTGACGCCAGGGCCCGCCACTATCACAGCCGTAGAAAAACTGGCACATGCCCTGTATTCCGGGACCGCGCCGTGAGTGCGGTGTCTCACCGTTATGCCTGGGTCATGTGCAGTTGCGTCCTTCTGCTGGCAGGGCTACTGCTCATCAGCATTGCTACAGGCACGGTCGCGTTATCATTAAAGCAGGTGTTGGGCGCGCTGGCGCTACTCCCTGCGCCCCCGTCTGAAATGGTCAACCGTATCGTGATTGACCTTCGGCTGCCGCGCACCTTGCTGGCGGCGTTAACCGGTGCCGGGCTGGCAATGGTCGGGGCACTGCTGCAAACCACCACCCGCAACGATCTGGCCGATCCCTTTCTCTTTGGTCTCTCTTCCGGCGCCTCGGCAGGGGCGGTGCTGGTCATCACCCGTTTCGGTGACAGGTTGGGGGAACTGACTTTGCCGGTTGCGGCCTTTGCGGGCGGGCTCTGTTCTGCGGCGGCGGTTATGTTGCTGTTCCATTTTAAAAAACGGCGTAGCGCAGAGCACCTGATCATCTGTGGGCTGGCTGTCTCTTTTTTGTTTGGCGCGCTCACCAGCTATTTTATTTTCTCTGGCGATCAGCGGGCGGCCAGTTCGGTCATGTTCTGGTCGCTTGGCGGTCTGGGGCTGGCCAGTTGGCAAAATCTGCCCGTTGCGCTCAGCGGCGTGGCGCTGCTGAGTGGCTTCGTTCTGCTACGACACCGCTCTCTGGACGGCCTGCTGGCGGGGGAGCAAACGGCTCTATCATTGGGGATTAACGTCAGTCGTGTGCGCATCGAAACTTTTCTCTGCTGTGCACTGACGACCTCAATGCTGGTGGCCCTGACCGGGGTGATCGGTTTTGTCGGCCTGATGGTGCCGCATCTGTGTCGCTCTGTTGCCGGGGTAAAACACCGTCTGCTGTTGCCGCTGTGTGGCCTGGGCGGCGCGGTTTTGCTGTGCGCTGGCGATATCGCCAGCCGTACGCTGCTGGCACCCCAGGAATTGCCGATCGGGATTATTACGGCAGGCATCGGCGGTGTTTTTGTGATTCTGCTGCTGACCCGCGCCTCGCGTGCATGATGCAGAGCGAGGCCAGCCCAGCCCAGAAAGCACGAATGCTAACAACTTGTCACTAAGTAGTATTATTTCACTATTCGCGCGCATTCCTGCGCCGCTCACCCGGTCTTTTTCCCTTTGAAACGCCTGGTTTTTGCCGCTTACCCCAGGAAATGCAAGCTTCTGCCGCGAATGTAATAGCCTCTCACACTTCTTAGTATCTAAGTAACATATTGGACATTGTCTTATTTACTTTAACTGTTCATCAGGCTATTTCTACGCTACAACGACAAACGCACCAACGAAGCCCGGCATGGCTTTCGTCTGACGTTAGGGTCTGGTTTATGCTTAATCGTATTACTGTTCAGTTACCTGTTGAAGGCCTGCTGTTCTGGAAGCTCTCCGGACGAGAGGCGCTGTCCGAATCCTTTACGCTGAATTTGCAGGTATTGGGCACGGATGCGCGCATCGAACGGAGCGCGCTGCTGGGCAAATCCGCCACCCTGATTATCCCAACGCAAACCCTGGCGCGCCCGCGCTATCTCAACGGCAAGATCACCCGGGTTGCCGTCAGCGCGGTGGAGTTATCCGGTACGCGCTATGCGGTTTATCAGCTCACGCTTGAGCCCGACCTGTGGCCGATGAAACGTGATCGCAACCTGCGCATTTTTCAGGAACAGACGGTTCCACAGATTGTGCAGACGTTATTCGGCGAGTATCAGGTTAATGTGGAAAATAACCTGACAGGCAGTTACCGCAACTGGGATTACTGCGTTCAGTATCAGGAAAGCAGTTTTGATTTCATCAGCCGCCTGATGGAGCTGGAAGGCATCGCCTGGCACGTTCGCCATGAGGCTGACAAGCACACGATCGTGCTCACCGATGCCGTTGCACAATACAAGCCCTTTAGCGGCTACGAATTTATTCCCTACCATCAAACGCCCTCGGGCGGCACAACCAGCGAAGAGGGCATCAGCCAGTGGGCATTGACGGACAGCGTAACGCCGGGGTTGTACAGCCTGGACGACTACGATTTCCGTAAGCCCAACGCCTGGCTTTTCCAGGCGCGACAAAACCCGCAGTCACCCTCTCCTGGCACCATCAATGTCTATGACTGGCCGGGCCGTTTTGTTGAACACGGCCACGGCGAGTTTTATGCACGCATCCGTCAGGAGCGCTGGCAGGTGGAGCATCAGCAAACTCAGGGCACCGCCACCGCCATGGGCATTGTGCCGGGCAGCACCTTTCAACTCACCAATGCCGCCTTCTTCAGCGATGCCGGAGAGTACCTGGTTACCGGTGCGGAGTACGAATTCGAAGAGAATCGCTACGCCAGCGGCCCCGACAGCGCAACCATCCATCGCACGACCTTCTCGGTGATTCCGGCAAGCGTGGTGTTTCGTCCAGAGCAGAAAACGCCCTGGCCGCGCACCGGCGGGCCCCAGACGGCGAAGGTGGTCGGACCGAAGGGCGAAAGCATCTGGACCGACCGCTACGGTCGGGTCAAAGTGAAGTTTCACTGGGATCGGCTGGCAAAAGGGGATGATACGAGTTCCTGCTGGGTGCGCGTGTCAAGCGCCTGGGCGGGCCAGGGGTTCGGTGGCGTTCAGATTCCGCGCGTGGGCGATGAGGTGGTGGTCGACTTTATCAATGGTGATCCTGACCGTCCGATTATTACCGGGCGCGTCTATAACGAAGCCAGCATGCCGCCATGGGCGCTGCCGGCTGCGGCGACCCAAATGGGCTTTATGAGCCGCTCTAAAGACGGCTCGCCAGACAATGCCAATGCGCTGCGTTTTGAGGATAAACCGGGTCAGGAGCAGCTGTGGCTGCACGCCGAACGCAACATGGACACCGAAGTTGAAAACGACGAAACCCATGATGTCGGCAGCAACCGGACCAAAACTGTAGGCAAAGACGAAACCAGTCATATCAAACAGAACCGCACGCGCACGGTAGACGGCAACGAGACCGTGACTGTCGGCCAGGATCGCAGTAAAACGATCAACGGCAATGAAACCACGACGATCCAGCAAAATCGCACAGAAACGGTAAAGGGCAACGAAACCCTGAGCGTGGATCAAAATCGCGATGAAACCATTACCGGCAATCACACGACGACGGTGAAAAGTAACAACACCGGCACGGTGGAAGGGAAACAAACGCTGACGGTGATTCAGGACCGAACCCGCACGGTTCAGGGCAATGAAAAGGTCAGCGTGCAGCAAAACCGCGCAGTGCAGGTCACAGGAAATCAGACGCTCGACGTGACGGGCAATCGCCACGTCACCGTGAACAGCAATGAGGTGCGCACGATTGCGCAAAAGCAAGACGTGACGATCGGCGCAGGCCGCACGCTGAGTATTACCGGCGGTGATACGCGCTTTACCCAGGGCAGCGTTGCGGACAGCGCAACAGACACGTTCCATATTAATGTGGGCGAGAGCGGGATTTTAATCAGTAATGGCAGCGTGCAAATCACTGCTGGCGGATCGACCATTACCATTAATGCCGCAGGCGTGATGGTGAATGGTAAAAAAATTGAGCTGAATGCCTGACAGGGATGTGACATGAGTGCTGCAAAGAACCCAACCGAACGCGTGATGAGTGAGCTGGAGCTGAGCTGGCTCACCGCCAGTGAGAACCGCGACGCGCGTTTGTTTATCTGGCGCGTACCGGCTTCAGGCGAGTCGCTTCTTGACGCCTTTCTTGCCCTGCAACAGCATCCCGAAGGACGTTCAGTCCCTGACCTGTTTCTGAGCCTGACGACCGCCTTTGAAACAGGCTATGGCTACAGCGAGGCGCTGGCACGGGAGTTTATTGAGCACTACGAAGCCACGCCCGATGTGGCCGACTGGAACAGCGATGCGCTACAACCCTGCTATTCCGCGGCGCAGTTACGGCTGTTGTTGCAGGACTTCGCCCGTCATTTTCCCGACGATTTACGTTATCTGATGCTGGTGCTAAAACCCGCCGCTGTGAGCGACGAGCGCGCCCTGATGCGCTGGCTCGAAAGCTGGCGGCAGGACGCCGAGCCCGCACCGCGTTTGCTGCTGATCGATACGACCGAGCAGCCCCTGTGGCAGCCGCTGTACGAGGCCCATCCTGAACACGTACAACTGATTGTCGATGATGTCGACGGCATGAAGGTGATGCATCAGACCGCCCAGCAGCAAAGTGATACCGATTCCGATCGTTTACTGCTGCGTCGTTACCTGGCGGATGCCATGTTGCTACTGGAGAAAGGCAGCGCCGACCAGGTGGCCGCCCGGGGCAACCTGGCTCTGGCCGTCGCGCAGCGGCGCGGCTGGCACGATCAGCAGGCGATGTTGCACAACCTGATTGCAGGCGGCTGGCTTAAAAGCAAAGACCACAGCAAAGCGGTCGGACATTACCGTGAGGCACAAAACGTCTCCAGCGCCATCGACGATCCCGCTGTAAAAGGCCAGCTTCGTACCCAAAGTACCTTTGGTGAAGCCGGAGCATGGTTCGCCAACAAAGCCTATTTGCAGGCCGCAAAAGCCTATCGCCAGGCCGCGCTGGAAGCCCAGGCGATTCCGCATCCGGTTTTTTCCCTTGAAGGCTGGCGCATGTCGGGGTTTTGTCTGTGGCTGTCAGGTCATCATGCCGCCGCGATGGAAGCGTACGGCAAAGCCGTGCAGGCGGCAGGCGGCATCCCGCTGGCGGAGCGCGGTGAAACCACACTGCCGCTGGTTTTCCAGGATTTGTTGCGCATGCACGATAAGCGCCGTACTGAGGCCATCGAAGCCTGTGCCACGCGCTGGCAGAATGATAAACAGCGGCTGATCCAGCAGGCAGAGGCGGGCTTACTTTGCCCACCCAACACCGAATCGGTGAGGAAAACAGAAAGCCGTCTGCAACTGCAGCTTGAGGCCACCTTCCTGTTGATCCGCGAGGAAAGAGAAACGCTTATTCGTAACGGTGACGACAGTTTTCGTCGCGTTATCCAACTGGCACGGGAGCAGTTGCATCCCCAGTGGAACGGCCTGCCGGATATCGCCCATCCTTTTGATGCACCTCCAGGCGAATGGCAAAGCCTGCCAGCGTGGGGAAGTGCAAATCCATCATCACCTGAAAATGCAGGGAGCAACGCAGTATGAAAAATCGCATCATTCTTATCGTCGTCGTAACGGTACTCGCACTGCTGTTCCTGAGCCTTTCCGACAGCGGTCTGGCGACCGAGGTCCGAACCTTTTTACGCGCGCTGCTGCGTGCCATCTTCTGAGGCATAACCCATGCATTCCGGCGCGCACTTTGATCCGCAGCTAGGGCTGGATATTCATACCTATCCCTGGCCGTTACCGACGCCACATATTGGCATCGTGTTTGATGTGTTCGACTATCTGCCATTGATTGGCACCACGGTACATGTCAACAGCATCAAACGCGCCAGCGCCGGAACGGGCGGAATGTCGGTACATATTCCGGTTGGCGGCGCCTGGGTGCCGCCACTGCGTATGCCGGGCGGTCCGCAGATTGAAGACGAGCTGTTCATGGGCAGTAAAACCGTCTCAGTCGACGGCGAACCCTTTTCACGCATCGGTATGCCGGTGCTGAGCTGTAACATCATCGGCATGATCCCGCCGTTCCGCCTCAAACGCGCCACCAAGCCAAAGCCGCTTTCCCTGACATTGCCGCTGACCTTTAATCTTGCCATTCCTAACAACGTGATCGTGGGGGGCCCGCCGACCATCAACCTGATGGCGTTATTGATGCGCGCCGGATTAAGCGGTCTGGGTAAAGGGCTCAAGACGTTCAGGAAGTCGGTGAAGTGGCAAAATTTCATGAAGCGCTTTGCCCAGCACAGGCGCAAATTGTTTCGCAACATGGAACCCGGTTTTCTCAAATGCCGTGTACTGCGTGCCGAACCCGTTGATATCCGCGATGGCAGCGTCAGCCTCGAACAGCAGGATTTTGTGTTGTCAGGCCGCTTGCCGCTGGCCTGGAACCGGACCTATTCCTCGGCCGATGTTGATACGGCAGGGCTTTGCGGTTATGGCTGGTTGACGCCTGCCGACACGCGGCTTGAAATCCTGACTAAAGAAGGTGTCGCGTTTTTTACCCAGCCAGATGGGATGACACTGTTTGCCACGCTGCCGCAGGCGGACGGGCGTGAACATGCGGTAATGGGCTTGCCGGATGGCAGCCGCCTGTGGCGGGACAGCGCCCAGGGCAGGATGACCTGGTGCGTCGAACAGGAAGGGGGCAGTCTGTGGCATTTCACCGGTGCCGATGGAGAGCTGCCGATACAGCAGTTATCCGACCGTCACGGCAATGGCTGGGCCTTCGACTGGCACAAGGGAGCACTGACGCTGCTCCGCGAATTCAGTATTGAAGGGCTGACCGGACGAGAAATTCTTGTCACCCACGATAAAGGCCGCCTGAGTACGCTGCGCCTGCACAATGCGCTGAACGGTGAAATCACACCACTCACGCGCTATGAATACCACGCGAATGGCCAACTGAGTGCCGAAATTGATGCGCTGTCGCATCCCCGACGTTTTGACTATCAACACCATTATCTTGTCAGCCACTTTGATCGGAACGGTCAGGGGTTTCACTACCAGTACAATGAAGACTGGCGCGTTATTCATGCCTGGGGCGACGGCGGCGTTTGGGATTATCACTTTGCTTACGAACCGCTGCTCAATGAGGTTGAGGTAACCGATTCACTAGGCCATCTCTCACGTATCACCTTTGATGATAATGGCCTGCCGATCGCTGAAATCGATCCCTGTGGCGGCAATACGGTGTTTCGTTACGACGACGTTGGCCGAACGGTGGAAGTGATTGAACCAGACGGCAGCGTTCACCGGTGGGATTACGATGCGCAGGGGCGCATGGTGGCCGAGCATTTACCCGATGGCAGTATGGTGCAGGCCGTTTACAACGATGACGGCCTGCCGCTGACGATGACCGACCAGAAAGGCGCGGTCTGGCACGCCGACTACGACAGTAGCGGCAATCTGATTGCCAGTGTCGATCCGGGTGGCATAACGGCAACGTATCAGTTCGATCGTCTGGGGCAACTTACCCAGGCCAATGAGCCAGGCTCACTGCAAACCGATTATCGCTATGACCGCTTTGGCTTCCTGCTGGCGGTCAGCGTGGCGGGAGCGGGCACCACGCATTTCAGGCACAACGTGCGCGGCAATCTCCTCGAACGGACCGATGCCGGTCACAGCGTGACCCGCTTTTACTGGGATGCCAAAGATCGCCTCATCGCTACGGTCGACCCGACGGGCGGCGATGTCCGGATAGACTATGACCGTGAAGATGAACCGGTCGCCTTTACCGATGAAGTGGGACAGACCACGCGTTTCCACTATAACGGTACCGGCATGCTTACCGCCTGTGAAACCTCTGATGGCGCACGACTGGGTTATGAATACGATCCTGAGGACCGCTTGCTGGCCGTGATCAATCAATCTGGTCAACGCTGGCAGATGGAACGCGATGGGCTCGGACGCGTGATCGCAGAGCAGGATTATTGGGGACAGAAAACGCAGTACCGCTGGGATAAGGGCAGCCGCCTGATCGCACGTCGCGATCCGCTTGGACGTGAAGTGCACTATGGCTACGATAAGGCCGGACGACTGAGTGAACGGCGCAGCGGTGATACCTTGCAGGCGACCTTTCATTACGATCCCTGCGGGCGGCTGGTGCTCTGCCAGAACCCCTGGCGACGACTCAGCTGGCGCTACGATGACGCGGGACGGTTACTGACAGACGATCAGGACGGCTTTCAGTTGCGCTATCAGTACGACTCACAGGGACGTCTGAGCGTGCGTGAAAGCGACAGCGGCCACCGGGTGGTTTACGGGTACGATGCGTACGCACGTATACGCACGGTGCAACTGAATGGCGATACGCCGATCACGTTTGACTACGATGCCGCGGGGCGCTGTATCCATGAAAAGCTGTCTGAGGCGCTTACGCGCACCCTGCGTTACGACCATCAGGGACGGCTCACCTCACAACAGGTGCTGCAAAACGATTTACCGCTGTTCGCCAGCGGCGTTGTCTATGACAAAAGCGGGAATATCACCGCGCGCGAGGACAGCCAGTGGGGCAGTGATCGCTACCGTTACGATCCTGTTGGCAGGCTGACGGCCCATATCGCCCCGGACGGCGCACTGCGAAAGTTTGTGCAGGATGCAACGGGTAACCCGTTGCAAACGCAAACCCGTGAGGTCAACGACAGCGCGGAAGGCTGGTTTCGTGAAGGCGTGCATCAGGGCGTACGT
Organism: Pantoea sp. Fr+CA_20; assembly: GCF_024520835.1. Classification (NCBI taxonomy): domain Bacteria; kingdom Pseudomonadati; phylum Pseudomonadota; class Gammaproteobacteria; order Enterobacterales; family Erwiniaceae; genus Pantoea; species Pantoea sp. Fr+CA_20. Next base: position 253,147 of record NZ_JALNPN010000002.1, on the reverse strand, counting down.
TATGTCTTTGACCGCGCGGGCGAGCTGCGCCAGCGCCGTCGAATGACAGAGACGACGAGCGAACAGGACGAAAAAGAAGATTTTCTCTGGGATGAAAATCGACAACTGATCGCGGTACGTAAAGGCAGCAGCCAGGTACGCTATGGCTACGACGGGCTTGGCCGCCGGGTGTTCAAACAAACCGACAGCGAAACCCGCTGGTTCTACTGGCAGGATGATGCGCTGGCGGGCGAGACGGTCACCCGCACACACGCATCCTTAGCGGCGCTGAGTATCTTCGATACCGGCAGTCGCCTTAAGCGACAAAAAGCTCAGGCGGCGCTGTTCGGTACGATGCGGGAGTATGTGTATTATCCCGGCACGTTTCGTCCGTTGGCTTTGCTGACGCAGCAGGGCGACAGCAGGCAAAGCTGGCACTATCACTGCGATCCCAATGGCGCACCTGTCAGGTTGACGTCGGTGAGTGGCGAGATTGTCTGGGCAGAAAAAACCGGTGCCTGGGGTGAAAAAGGCCAGGTATTTGCTGACAGGATTGAAAACCCACTGCGTTTTCAGGGGCAGTATTTTGATGCCGAGACGGGTTTGCACTATAACCGCTATCGGTACTATGATCCGGAGATTGCAGGGTATATTAGTCAGGACCCGATAGGGCTAGCGGGGGGCACGAATACCTACAGTTATGTACCAGACCCTTTCACTGCTGCAGATCCTTTAGGTTTGGCTCGTTGTAAACTCGCTAAAGCAGGAGAGGATTTATTTGTTGGTACCTATAGCCAGGTCCGTAGAGCTAATTTATTGAGTGGACTTAATCCAACTCACACCCCCCATCACGCTATTCAGAATGCTGTAAGCCCGACCACACATGGTCGTGGAATAACAATAAACATACGTAAAGATTTGCACGAAAAAACATGGACTTATAGAAGACCTTTAGTTAAAGGGTTGACGAAAGAACAGTATCTTGAACGAGACGTTAAAGATTTGAGAACAATACTGAAAGATGCGGGTTATAAAAGAAGTGTAATTAATCGTCAGTTGTCTGAACTGATAAGACAAAATCGAGAGCTTTGGAAAATGACGGGAGAATGAATATGAATAAAAATGAAGCACTATCTTTTTTAATAGCTCATCAGCCTATGCCCGATGATGAAGATTTGACTCAAGAATTGATAGATAAGTATGATGAAGTTAGAAAATACTTTATTGCTCATCCTGAAAAACAGGCTATACCTCTTTTTCTTAATTCGTATGGGAATGGAGATGGGTTGGGCGTATATCAAGTTGTTGAAGATTTCTTTTATCAGTTTGAATCTGAAGATGTTATTCCACAAATACGAAATATCCTTGAGGACTCTTCAACAAGTGAGAGTGTTAGATACTGGGTAACGCAATTAGCTGCTGCATTTCCTGATGACTCACTTAAAAAAGGCCTTGAGTTATCATTGAAATCAAATAACGATGATATTATAGAAGCTGCTCAATTGGCATTGGATATAATTGAAGATGCCTAAATGGTAAGGTTAGATTGATTTTCTTTTTATAAGCATCACACTTCCGTGATGCTTATCTTTTTGGAAGGGTTAGTATTTTTCTTTGAAAGAGATTTCTAAACATTAATTCCGAAAGTTAATGGTTTTATTGATATGTAAAATAAGAGGTGGTATTTAATCTTATGGCTGTAAAATGCTATGATTTAGTGCCCACTTCAGTAATCCCTTCACTTTTTTAAATGATAGGCTCTTATATCCTCATCTACCAAACTTAGCAATATGACTAAATCGAGCAACACATCACAGAGGCATTCAATGCTTATTTATCTTTTCCTGAGCCAATAGAATTGACTAACTTTGATGACTTAAAAGTGCTCTAGTTGCAATATAGCCTATCGTTTAAATAGTGCTGCGCACGACGAGGTGAAAATCGAAGCGGAACCTTCGTATCAGTTCAACCTGGAGATTGCCCCAATCACTCCACCGTTTCATTCTCAAGCTTCTGCCTTTTCCGCAGATTCGGAAACAGCGTCATCCATAGCCCGACCACCACCAGCGTCCCGACGCCGCCAATGACGGCGGCAGGCACCGCGCCCATCCATGCCGCTAACAGCCCCGACTCAAACTCACCCAACTGGTTTGAGGTATTGATAAAGATGGCGTTAACCGCATTGACGCGACCGCGCATCGTATCGGGTGTATCCAGTTGAACCAGCGCGCCGCGAATCACCATGCTTACCATATCAAAACCGCCCAGCGCCGCCAGCGCCAGCAGTGAGAGCCACAGTTGAGTCGAAAGGGCAAACAGCAGCGTTGCCAGGCCAAAGCCGGCAACGGAGCCGAACATAATCATGCCGACATGCTTTTCCAGTTTGTGGCGACTCAGCCAGACGCCGACCAACAGCGCACCTACCGACGGCGCAACGCGCAACAGACCAAGGCCCCATGGCCCGGTGTGCAGAATATCCTGGGCGAAGATAGGGAGCAGTGCCGTTGCGCCGCCCAGTAGCACAGCGAACAGGTCGAGTGATATCACGCCGAGCACATCTTTACGTTCGCGGATAAAGCGCACGCCCATAAACATGTTTGACAGATTCATCGGCACGCGCACCTGAGGAGGGCGTTCGTAACGTAAGCGGCTTATTAAGATCAGCGACAACAAATAGAAGAGGGCGGAAACCCCGTAAACGACTTCGGGCCCCGCCACATAAAGCAGTCCGCCCAGTGTCGGTCCGACAATCACCGCGGCCTGACTGCCGACGGAACTGGCCGCCATCGCGCGCGCCAGAATCGGCGGCGGGACCAACGCAGGCAGCATAGAGGTAATGGCAGGCCATTCCAGCGCTTTAGCAAGGGAGATCAGGAAGACTAACCCCCAAATTTCAATTTGATCTGCCCAGTGCAGTAACGTTAGTGCCACCAGGCCGAGCAGCGCGGCCCACTCAATCAGTTGCCCAATGACGACGATACGACGACGGTCAAATTGATCGGCCAAATGACCTGCAGGCAAAGCCAAAAGTACCGAAGGCAGAAACTGCATCAGGCCAATCATGCCTAACGCCATGGCGCTGTGGGTAATCGCATAGATTTGCCAACTGACGGCCACGGAAAACATCTGAAAACCAAATGAAGAACAGGTTCGGGCCAGCCAGAACGCCACAAATGACCGGTGTTGCAGCAACGATGCTTCGCCTGAAGAAACCCCTGTACGCATAATTATTTCCGTCCCGAAAACGCCTGATGGCGAAAGTGGTGGTACCAGCCTGATTCATGACTGCGATCTGGTTTTACTTTATCCAGGCTCCGGCAGGTGAATTCCGCTGAATGGCGTGAAGCGGTCGCCAGATGTGGCTGGAGATGCGCCTGCCAGAGCACGGTTAACATAGATTCCTAAATATTAGCACGCTCAATATTCACTTTGATAAATCGAAATGTTGACAAGATGTGATATCAAACCCGGTATGAATGTGATGATTGATCGGCTGTCTTTTCGTCAGGCAGGGGGACAAAAAGCGAGCAGGCGTGAAATGAAAGGTGACTTATCAGAGCTATTGGTCTTTTGTCGACAGGGCGATGATAAGATACAACCTGATGTTTTGACTGAGTAAGTAAAACCCGGTCAACAATCAGCAAAGGGTCTGTCGCTGCGCATGACGGTTTTAACGTCACACTGGCGCCTCAACGAGTCACTGGCAGACTGGCCTTTTTTAAGACCGGACAGCCTACGCCAGGTGCTGGCGGAGACGTTTTTTGGCGGCCTGTGCTGAACGCCGGTCAACGCGACGACAACAAAGCGCGTAGTCAGTCAACTCAGGGTTGAACGACCGTTGCCCATCAACCGGGATGCGTAAATATATAAACCTCCGTTTTGCGTCAATGCGCGCAAGCGGTGCAGACGGAGGTGATGATGTCCTTGAGTGTGTTACATTATTCAGGCACTTTTTTTCCATGGGTTTTCAGAGGTCCCAGCTAATGACGAATAAACAGGGTGTTTTAATTGTTAACCTTGGAACACCAAAAGAACCCACGCCTGCTGCGGTTAAAACATTTTTATCGAAATTTTTGCACGACTACAGGGTGGTTGATTTACCCAGAATCATTTGGTGCCCGATCCTGCATGGTGTGATTATCCCATTGCGTGCAAAGCGAGTGGCGAAACTGTACGCCTCTATCTGGATGGATGAGGGCTCGCCCTTGATGGTTTACAGCGTCCGTCAGGCCCGCCTGCTTCAAGAGGCGACGGGGATGCCCGTCGAGCTGGGGATGAGTTATGGTGAACCGAGTATCGGGGGGGCAATTGACCGACTTCTTGCAAAAGGCGTCGAGAAAATCATTGTTATCCCTATGTACCCGCAGTTTTCATCTTCAACGGTTTCATCTGTCTGGGATAGCGTGAGCCGTCACCTGCAAAAAATGAAGAACCGCTACACACCAGCCATCAATTTCGTCAATGACTATGCCGATCATCCGGCCTACATTGAGGGATTAAAAACCTCGGTGCTTGAGTCTTTTGAGGCGAACGGTGTGCCGGATGCATTGTTGGTTTCGTATCACGGAATACCGGTCAGGTTTTCCAGTGAGGGTGATAAATACCAGCAACGCTGTGAGTTAACGACCCAGTTACTCACTGACGCCCTCAATATGCCATCGCTGAAGATCATTATGACGTTCCAGTCCCGATTCGGCCGAGAGCCGTGGTTAACGCCTTTTACCGATGAGACGATTAAAAATCTGCCGAATGAAGGCATCAAAAGCCTGCATGTAATCAGCCCGGGTTTTGCAGCAGACTGTTTAGAAACGCTGGAAGAACTGGATGAGCAGAACAGGGAAATCTTCATGCATGCGGGGGGAACGTCGTTTACTTACATACCGGCGCTCAATGATAAACCCGTTCATATTGAGATGTTGCGACAACTGGTTGACGGCGCGAAGTAAACATCAGGCAAGATGTCCAGATGCCGGTCAGCTGGCGGCTATGGCATGATTCACGGTGATGCCCGATGTCGCCGTTCTTTCCGTAACGTGGTCAGGCGATGTTATTCTGACCACGCCAACCTATTCCGCGTGCTGTTTATTGAGCAGATAAAAAGCGTGGGATCACGCGACAGTCTGTTCTGATAAACCCGTCATCTCTCTGCACCCGCCTGCCAGAACAACGCGTAACTCCGAACGGAAAGAGCCTTGTCAGACCACACAATCGGGACTGACTTCCCTTAGCGCGTTCTCACATGCCGCGCCGCGAATCAGGATTAACGCTATAACTAACCGAGGGTTACATTGTTTCTTTATTGTTTGGTTTTTGTTTGTTTTTGTTTTTTTGATTGTTCCAGGATGTTCATCACTTTTTAGCCAATGCGCCTACCCTATGCTTCAGTCAGCAACGGGGGGTGAATATGTTTATGGACGAGAGGAGGATCAATGTCCTTAATTTTCTGGATAAACATAATAGTGCAACGGTAAAGCATCTGGCTCAGTATTTTAGCGTAACGAAAGAAACCATACGCAGTGATCTGCGAATGCTGGCACAGCAGGGATATATTCAACGCTGTCATGGTGGCGCTATTATTATTCGTAAAAGCCTGCAATCAAAATTAATTTCCGAAACTGATAATGATTTTGAAGTTTTATTGAAAAATATCAAGCAGAGGAAATATGAGAAAGGTTCAGTGGATAATATGAAAAATAAAGTCTGTATTCTCGGCTCTTTTAACGTCGATATCGTGGCGAAAGTGGCTCGATTTCCGAAAGGCGGAGAGTCGCTGATGGCGCTGGGTAGCTCGCTTGGGCCGGGCGGGAAGGGCGCGAACCAGGCGCAGGCAGCCAGCCGTGCCGGGGCGAAAGTGCATTTTGTTTCTAAAGTAGGGAAAGATCAGTTCAGCCAGTTTGCTATGGAGCATCTCTCTTCCTCTGAAATTTATTCTTTTAAACTTTATCAGTCAGAAGAAGAACCAACGGGCAGTGCAATTATTTATGTTTCACAGGAGAATGGCGAAAACATGATCGCTATCTATTCCGGTGCAAATAAAACAATCAGTGAAAAAGTAATCGCGGAACTGAAAGAAGAGCTGGAAGATGCCAGCGTTCTGTTGCTACAACTGGAAAATAATTTTTTCGCCACACTAAATGCCATGAAGCTGGCAAAAGCGCTGGGCGTAAAAGTCATTATGAACCCTGCACCTTATTCCTCCGATATTATTCCAGCGCTGGAATATATGGATGTTATTACGCCTAATGAAACGGAAGCGTCGCTGCTTTCCGGAATTGAGGTCACCAATCTGGAGAGCGCCCGTCGTGCTGCTACTGCCATCGCCGAACTGGGGGCTCGTTGCATCATTATCACGATGGGGTCCCGCGGCGCGCTGCTGTATGAGAATCAGCAGTTCCAGCACATTCCCGCTTTCCCCGCCGTGAGTATTGATACCACAGGTGCAGGAGATGCCTTTAACGGCGCGCTGGCTGCTTCAATTGCCGACGGTCAGCCGCTGATGCAGGCGGCAACCTTTGCCTCTGCCTTTGCCTCGCTGGCCGTTGAGCGCGAAGGCGCATCAAATATGCCAGAGCGCCAGCAGGCGCTTAACAGACTGAAAAGCAAAGTTTAATTGTTTTCTGACCACACTGTGGCTATAAGGAAAAAAAATGAAAGAGATTAACGGTGTTGTACCCGTCATGTTGACCCCATTTAACGCGCAGAACGAAATCGACTGGCCTGGTCTGGAGCGCCTGATTGAGTGGTACCTGCAGAAGGGCGTTGATGCGTTGTTCGCAGTATGTCAGTCCAGCGAAATGCAATTTTTAACGCTGGAAGAGCGCGTAAAGCTGGGCCGCTTCGTTGTGGAGAAAACCGCAGGCCGCGTGCCGGTGATTGTTTCCGGGCATATCAGTGATGATATCGACGATCAGCGCAAAGAGCTGCTGGCGATGGCCTCTACCGGTGCCGATGCGTTAGTGCTGGTAACCAACCATCTCGATCCGAAGAACCAGGGCAGCGAGGTGTTCTACGCCACTCTGCAAACCCTGCTGGACGCGCTTCCGGAGAGCCTGCCGCTGGGGCTCTACGAGTGCCCGGCACCTTATCGCCGCCTTCTGACGGATGATGAGTTCTCATGGTGCGCCCGCAGCGGACGTTTCACGGTGCTGAAGGACGTAAGCTGCGATCTGGACACGGTAAAACGCCGCGTGGCGCTGGCCGAAGGTACGCGGCTGAATATCATTAACGCCAACGCCGCTATTGCCTGGCCCGCCATGCAGGCCGGTTCAAAAGGTTTCAGCGGGGTATTTACCAATTTCCATCCAGAGCTGTACGTCTGGCTTTATCACCACCACGCGAAAGATCCGGTTCTGGCCAATGAGCTGGCGACATTCCTGTCTCTTGCTGCCGTGTCGGAAACGCTGGGCTATCCGAAGAATGCCAAAATCTACCATCAGCGCCTGGGCACCTTCGAAAGCGAAGCCTGCCGGGTAAACAAAGAAAATGTGCTGGAAAAATTTTGGGGGCTGGGAGTGATTCTCGACCAGATCCGCAGCGGAACAGAATTCTATAACAATAAAATCAGCTGATTTATCCACCCTGTACCAGCACCAGAGGCTATGCCTCTCTCTGGCGCCCAAAATGAAGGTGCATTCAATGCGTAAGCAAGCCATAAACGATAGCGTATTAGTCCGTGCGGTAAATAAAGCAAAATGGCGGATTATTCCCTGCCTGATAGTGATGTATCTGATGTCATACCTTGACCGGGTGAACGTCAGCTTTGCCAAATCGGCCTATCAGGCGTCTACCGGTATTTCCGATGCGGCCTTTGCCTTTGGTGCCGGGATCTTCTTCCTCTCCTACGCGCTGTTTGAATTACCCAGCAACCTGCTGATGCACCGCGTTGGCCCCCGCGCCTGGCTGGTAAGGATTATGGTCACCTGGGGACTGGTTTCCGCGGCAGTATCCTTTGCCTGGAACGAGCAGACCTTTTATTTTCTGCGCGTGCTGCTGGGTATTGTTGAAGCCGGATTCTTCCCTACGGCGATCTATTTTATCGCCCAGTGGTTCCCTTCGCGTTTTAGGGCCCACATCATGGGGATCTTCTATTTTGGTTCTCCGATTGCGCTGATTATTGGCGGTCCGATTTCCGGTCTGTTGCTGGATCTGCACGGCTTTGGCGGCTGGGAAGGCTGGCAGATTATGTTTGCGGTAGAAGGCCTGGCAGCGAGTGTGTTGGGCGTGGTTCTGTGGTTCTTCCTGCGTAATTCACCGAAGGAGGTGAGTTGGCTGACTGCGGAAGAGAAACAGGTGCTGACTGCCGCGCTCGACGAAGAGAAAGCCGACAAGGCTCGCGCCGGACATACCCGCTTCATCGACGCGATTAAAAGCCCGGTACTGCTGCACTTTGCCGCCATCTACTTCCTGATCCAAATTACCGGATTGGGCGTCGCATTTTATCTGCCTACCCAGGTTGCCGCGCTGCTGGGCGTAAAGATTGGTCTGATGGTCGGCCTGGTGACCGCGATTCCTTGGTTATGCGCATTGGTTGCCGGAGCCACCTGGCCGGGGCTGGCCGCCCGTCTGGGCCGTGCCCGCCTGTTTGGGGCCATTTCGCTGTGCTGCATTGCGTTTGGTCTGATCGTCTCCGCCCATGCTTCCCCGCTGTTAGCCATTGTCGCACTCAGCTTCGTCACGATGGGGATTATGACCGCCCAGCCCATCTTCTGGACCTGGCCTACCCGCTACTATGGTGGTGCGGCGGCGGCGGCAAGTTTCGCCCTGATCAACAGCTGCGGCGCGGTAGGGGGCTTCGTTGCACCGAACCTGCGTACCTGGGCTGAAATCTACTTCCAGACACCGGCTGCTGGCCTTTACGCGCTGGCAATTGCCGCCGTGATTGCCGTCGCCCTGTTCGTTTTACTGCCTTCGGAAGAGAAAAAAACATCAGAAATCAAAGGAAAGAATTATGAACGCAACAACACCTGAAAAAATCGTAGTATTCACCGAGCAGTTTAAAAACAGCGATCCTGTCTTCGATCCGCTGCGACAGGCTGGCTATGACGTTGAGGTAAATGAAACCTTCAGGTTGCCCAATGAGCAGGAACTGATTAGCAAACTTCAGCAGAACGTGGTGGCGACCATTGCCGGGGGCGAACCCTATACCGAAAACGTCTTCGCTCAGGCCCCTAATCTGAAAATCGTTGCCCGCTGGGGGGTTGGCTACGACAAGGTAAACGTCCCAGCGGCTACCGCTGCCGGCGTGCCGATTGCGATGGCGTTTGGTGCTAACCACGAAAGCGTGGCTGAATTCGCCTATGCGATGGCGCTGACTCTGGCCTGTCGTCTGCCGCAGCGTGATGCAATGGTCAAGGGCGGCGAGTGGTTCTTTGACGGCTTCCACCCCGGTCTTTGGGGGCGTACCGCGGGCGTGATCGGCCTGGGCCGCATCGGCTATGCCATGGCGCGCCGCTGCCATGCAGCGGAGATGCGCATCCTGGTGTGCGATCCGTGGGCCAGCGACGAACTGCTGGCCAGTCTGAACGCCGAGCGGGTCGATTTGGAAACCCTGCTGCGTAACGCAGATCTGGTCTCGGTGCATGCGCCGTCCACCCCGGAAAGTCGCCATACCATCAACGCCGATACCCTGGCGATGATGAAACCCGGCGCGATCCTGGTGAATACCTCTCGCGGCCCGCTGATTAATGAAGAAGCACTGGTTGAGGCCCTGAAAAGCGGCCATTTGGGCGGCGTGGGGCTGGACGTCTACGAAGTGGAACCGTTACCGGCCAGCTCACCGCTACGCCAGTTCGACAATGTTCTGCTTTCACCACACGTTTCCGGTATGGACCGCATGGCTGAAAGGCTGGTCACCGAGCGTTGCATCAACAACATCCTTAATTATCTGAAAGGGGAGAAAGACGCCCTGAAACCTTACGTTATCAACCCAGAAACCCTGAAGTAACGGGCATACCGCACCGGTGAAAACCGGTGTGGGCTATGCCTGCACCCGTGAACGCGTACCCGATATAACATTAAAAATGTTCATCTAATGAGTCCTAAAAACCGTTATATCGCCGCGTTATCACTGTTTTCGGCTCTCTCTGCTTCAGCCTTTGCGGGTACCAGTCCGGTGGATACCACGATCGCTCTCAGCCGCTCGTTTGCCGGAAATACCTGGTGCCAGCAGATAATGACTGTCTGGAACCCGGCAGCGGAAGACGGCATCAGGCAGGGATTAGTGGCAAACCAACCGGGTCAACGCCGATAACACCGCGCAGCAGCAGGCCAGCTGCAAAACCTGATCTTTTAAGGCGGGAAAGCGCTAGCGATTGATGCGGCCTAATCCAACGCGTTGCATGGGGCGAGCCAGGAAGCCTGTAATCAGGGCGTGGTGGTGGCGCTGATGATAGCCCCTGAGCCAGGCCGGGATTCGCCACATTGATCCGATATTTGAGATACCGGATAAGTGAACTGCCTGGATTGATTAAAAGGGACAGGCCATGAGAATCGGATACTTTGAAAGGTTTTGCGGATGAGTTTAGGCTGCGGATGGTCGTGCCGTTCAGAGACGTAGAGTGGTCACGCTATAATCGTACTGAAATGACACCCAATAAGACCACCCATCTTGCCCGATGCGGAGGGGGAAATGAAAATGCATCGGGAAGGATTTTCACGCTAACTTGTTGAATCTAAATCGTATAAAGATTCGTGAAGACGCATGAAAACAAGAATGTGGCTCCTCTGACTGGACTCGAACCAGTGACATACGGATTAACAGTCCGCCGTTCTACCGACTGAACTACAGAGGAATCGTGTGAACGAGGCGCATATTAGCGAGGTCGCTCTGGTGTGTCAACAGCAAAAAAGCGGTTAGCATTCAACTGGCTAGCTTTAATGCAAAGCGTTCGCGAAGTAAGCAGATCAGCCTTCCCCGGCCTGCATTCTGCTTAGCGGGTCCTGCTGATAAAATTGCTGAAGATGTGCATACATCGCCGGAAAACGTTCCGTTAACAGGGCAGGGGCGGTAAAGAAATACTCGGAGAGCACTGCGAAACATTCTGCGGGATCGCTGGCGGCATAAGGATCGATACTGGCCGCCTGTTCACCGACTAAATCAACCTCATTTTCGATGTCCGCCATCGCCTCACGCAAGTCTTTTTCCCACTGGGCGACGTCACGGAGCGGGATCAACGGGACACCGCTGGTGTAGCCGCTTCCGCGGGCATCCAGCTTGTGTGCCACTTCATGAATGACCAGGTTATAGCCTGACAGGTCGAAGGAATCCTGAATATCGAGCCAGTTAAGGATAACAGGGCCCTGGGTCCAGCTCTGCCCGGCATGGACAGCAGGCGCATGATGGACAAGACCCGTTTCATCCTGCCACTGATCTTCCACATTAAAGGGTTCAGGATAGATGAGCACTTCATGGAAGCCATCCAGCCAGTCAAGCCCCAGTTTCAGCACCGGCAGGCAGAACAGCAGAGCGATACGGACGGTGCGGTGCGCATCAAGCTGACAGCCTTCAAGCGGAACCAGTTTTTTTTGCTGCAGAAAGCGTTGCCCCAGTTCAATCAACCATTGCTGTTCATCGGGGCGGAGTAGGGTAAAAATCGGCTGTGCCAGACCGGCCTGCCAGGGCAATTCGATCACGGCAGTGTCGCTATGTGTTTTCCATGGCCATTTGAACATCGTAAGTCCCGCACTGAATCCAGCTGTCGCAGAATCCTGAGAGACCGGACAGGAAAATGCCAGCATCAGAACCTCATGCTGGCATTGTCGGGCTTCAGGAATGAAGACGTTATATTCAACCTGTTAGCAAGAAAATTGTCTGTGATTCAGCCCGCAAAGCGCAGGCTAAGTTTACTCACGTTCGGCGCGCTGAAACTCGATCACCCACACCCACGGGTTTACCTGCCAGCTGGTTGCGCCGTACTGCTTTTGCCAGGCCTTGCGATAGGCTTCTTTTGGCATTTCTGAATTGACGTTCATGGTGAAAAAATTATTCAGAAAGTGCGAATCGGTTTGAACGCCTTCCGCCATGATGTCATCTTCGCTGATGTCCTGGATTTGCTCCGCACGCACATCCGTGATGAGCAGATTTATACGGCTGGCCCAGCGCGGCATATGTATCGCCGTTTGCCAGCCGAACTGCTCGGCGTCCGGTCCACCCAAGGTATGCTGCCCCAGTTCATTGCTGTCCGCCCGGTACTGGCAAAATTCTGGCGAACGGAAAGGCACGGGATCGCGTTCATAATCCGCCAGCGCACTTTCTGGCACAATCGGGCCACGCCAGGTTTCGCGCACCCAGAGTAGGTCGCCCGGCATGCCATAAGGACAGTGATAACGAATGTCGTTCATTGTCATCATTTTATCGCCATGCAGGTGGTTCGCCTGAACATCAAAAGCATGAACCCCTTCATGGTGATCCTGCCCCGGACCAAAAGCCTGCGTTTTCATTATGCGCCGGGTTTGCGTTTGTTGGCCAACTAACAGGGCACGAACCCGCTGTTCGGAAAAAAGAATCGGCCGCTCTTTCATGGATTACCTCTTTTTATTAGTAGAACCCGGTTACTGCTAAAACAACAAGGGCATCTAAATGGTGGCAATATCATAAAAACTATAAATCATTACCCTTAACAATTTGCTGTCTTATAGCCATCTGAGCATTGGTGATTTTTGCCCCGAAAAAGGGGAGCGGATAAAAAATCAACAACGCGGGTGTTAATGCGCGTTCCGGGACATCTGATAGTGAGAATACAGTACGTTATATCGGCAAAAATAGGAACCTTTTCAGATTAATCTGTCTGTCACTTTCGCCGATTTTATTGATAAGTGCGATCGGGTTATGTCATGTTTTTTGTGCCTCTTCGATAAAATGCCTTTCAGGAATCATTACATTTATTAAACTAATTAACCTGCCTGCAATTAAATCAGTCAAGGCTGAAAAAGCGGCAAATGGCCGTTTTAATTACGTCAAAATGCTATAAAAATGATCAGCGTCTCATTTTCTTTAAGAATTTAAAGGTTCAAAAGGTGATTAACGTCCGATGTGTAAAGAAAATGTCATTAGCTATTCGCTATGATGGTAGGCCGTAAGCGCTTAAATCGTCGTCAATCAGGACGCACTTCAACCCCGACAGGAAAGAGACTATGTCACTCACTCTTTGGCAGGCTCGCTATGAAACCTGGTTTGAAAACAACTGGATTCATGATGATGGCGCGCATGATATCGCACATTTACGCCGCGTGTGGATGAGCGCTCAGCGCATTATGACCGGCACCCAGGCCGATCCGCTGGTGGTCCTGACCGCGTGTTATTTCCACGATGTGGTGAATTTACCGAAAAATCATCCTGAGCGTCATAAGGCATCCACCTATGCCGCCAGTGAAACACAGCGCATTTTACAGCAGGACTTTATCGATTTTCCTGAGGAACTGATCGAGCAGGTAATGCATGCCGTTCAGGCACACAGCTTCAGCGCGGGTATTACGCCAAAAACCCTGGAGGCGAAAATTGTGCAGGATGCCGACAGGCTGGAATCGCTTGGTGCAATCGGTCTTGCGCGGGTGTTTTACACGGCAGGTACGATGAATCGCCCCTTATTTAACAGTGCAGACCCGCTTGGTAAAGATCGGGAACTCAATGATGTAAAGTGGACGCTGGATCACTTCCAGACCAAGTTACTGCGGTTGCCAGAAACCATGCAAACCGAAGCGGGGCGCATGCTGGCAGAACACAATGCTGACTTCCTGGTAGGCTATATGGCCAAGCTGTGTGCGGAGCTGCAAGGTAATTTAGTGGGCCTGGATGAGTCGGTGCTTCGCGATTTTAGTCCCTTACACGCTGAATATTAAATTTTTATGACAGTATAGGAATCGATACAGTCATCCGGTAGCGTGGGAGTAATAACAAAAAGGAGTGATGAAATGACCGAAACTGTTAATTTAACGATTAAAATTGATCCTGCATTGAAAGAACAAATCAAACAGCTGGCGCTCGAAAATCAGGTGTCAATGAGCCAGGAAATCGTGCAACGGCTTCAGGCGAGCCTGAATGCGCCTTCTCAGCCCGTCATTGACAGCCAGAACACAGAGGAAGAAGCCTCGGATGCATTAAACTCAAGCGAAATTAAGCAGCTCCGTACGCTGCTTAAGAAGCAGAGCAAGAAAAAGAAATAACAAAAATCCGACGTGAATGCCGTTAAGACAATAAATAAAAGCCGCCTTTAGTACAGGCGGCTTTTTTACGGCTCAAGCTTTACGGCTACAGCGTGATACGGAACTGCTGGACGCTTTCGGCCAGGCGTGCAGCCTGCTGCTGTAAGGTATCAACCGTGCGGCCCTGTCGGGCGCTTAGCCCTTCATTCGTCTGAAGTTGTTTATCCAGCGCCACCACCTCTGCGGCAATGCCGGTGACGCGTCGACTTTGTGCCGTGGCGTTTTCCTGTAGCTCTTTCAGCTGCGCCACGACGGCGCTGACTGATGCGCTGATCTGGTTAAACAGCGCTTCCAGCGATTTCACCTTATTGAAGCCCTCTGAAATGTGCAGCTGCGTATTATTTACCAGGCCATTAATTTGTTGAGCAGATTCGCCACTCTTATTGGACAGATTTCCCATCTCTTTCGCGACCACGCCAAAACTGCGTCCATAAACCCCCGCATGGGCGGATTCAATCGCGGCGTTGAGCGCCAGCAAACGCGTTTGCAACGACAGACCATCCAGCATCTCAACGATACCGGCAATTTCCCCTGAGGAATCCACGATGTGGCGCATCTGAATCTCCATTTCATCCACCTGAAGCGTGCACTGCTGCATCAGATCATCGGCGAAATGGGCCTGCTCGGAGGCCTGCTGTGAAAACAGGGTACTGTTTTCAACTTCTTCAGACACGCGGTGTAAACGCTGTGAAATATGGCTAAAGCTGCTGTTTTGCGCTGTATATTGCTCACTCACCTGTTCATTGGTGTGCTGCATTTCACGCGTTCCGTCTGCCACACTTGCTGCAATGGTATTGATTTCTACCACAATGGCGCGCAGCCCCTGGCGCATCTCCGCCACCGCATTGAACAGTTTAGCGGTTTCCAGCGACTGCAAACGGGGCGGGACCGGGCAGCTAATTAAGTCCCCGGTTGCGATATCCTGTAACTGACGGCTGGCCAGGCGTAATGGAATGATCACACCTCGCAGCAACAGTACGCCGCCGGTGAGCAGCAGCGTAAACAGCAGCGCGGTTACCATCAGCGACAGGTTGCGGCTTTCAGTCAGCGTTTGCAGCGTCAGGCTGTTTACGGCAGTGAGTTGCTTATTGGTCTGGGTGATTTCGTTAAACCATGCGCTATTAAACTGCTGCTGATAGGCCTGCATCGGTACCATAAAAAAGGCATCGATGTTGTTCGCCTCCAGACCTTTCAACTGCTCTTCTAATCCCTGGGTCAGCAACACAAATCCCTGCTGAAGTTCGCCGCCAGGCGCCGCGTGATAGTTGGCAAAAAGCTGTTCCGCATGCAGCAAAGACGATTTAGCGGTCTCCGCCAGGCTTTTCCAGCTATCAACGGAACCGCTTTTCTGATCTTCCATCAGATAAAGGCCGGCGCGATGGCTGTTATCGCTGGCTGTCAGCAGCTCAACGCGCGCACGATCCAGCAAAGCCAGCCGGTCACGCATGGCGCTGGCCTGGGTCAGGTTGACTTGGGTATGGCTGACCTGAGCGGTAAGCAGAACAATACCGATGGACTGCAATAAACAGAACAGCACCACAAAGAGCATAAAATTCCCGCGCAGGCTGGTCAGCCAGGTGGGGATGGCGGGAAGTATAAACCTGGGGCGTTGCTTCAGAACGCGCAGCGACAATAAAGTGAGAGGTGACATCATTCTACCCATCAAGTGAAAAAGCAGCAGTATTCTGGGCTTGCGTGACGATGTTGTGACAATCCCACCGGGTAGCAGGAAAAGAGAGGAATCGTTGCGCCTAAGCGCAACTTTCAGTGTGAGTCAGGCTTTTAAATCGCGGATATACGGTGAAAGTAGCTGTGCGACGGCGGCAAATACCGGCACCACTACGGAGTTACCAAATTGTTTGTAGGCCTGGGTGTCGGACACCGGTATACGGAACGGTTGACTGTCTGCGGTATCAAACCCCATTAATCGCGCGCATTCCCGTGGCGTTAAACGACGCGGACGTCGTGCCATATTACGGGCATCAAGAAAGTCGGCTTCGCCTTTTTCCCGATCCCAACCGCGATCGATTAAAATTTCCGAGCCATCTTTATAGTAGCGGGCTGACAGGGTTCGCACACAGCACTGTTGATTTTGCGGATCGTTGAGGCCAAAGCCGAAGCCGTTCCCCAGTGCCTTGTGCTTTTTGGCGTAGTCATAGAGATAACGCCATAATACAGGCGACAAAATGTATTTTTCGTCAGGCTGAGGCTCCAGCAAACTTTGTAAGCTGGGGACCTGTGCAGGAAAAAATTTACGGATATCGCGCAGCGTAAACTGTTCTGAACCGGCAATATCCCGCCGGATGCCGACCAGAACGATACGTTCACGGTGCTGTGGCAGAAAATAGCGTGCATCAATCACTTTAGGATCGGGGGACGTGGCATCTGCATCCGCCACGTCGTATCCCAGCTCATTCAGCGTTTCCATAATGATCGCAAAGGTCCGGCCTTTATCATGGCTCTTGAGATTCTTCACGTTCTCCAGGACGAAGAACGGCGGCTTCTTCGCCGCCAGAATGCGTGCAACATCAAAAAACAGCGTGCCCTGAGCCTGACATTCAAACCCATGCGCCCGGCCCAGTGCATTTTTCTTGCTGACCCCGGCCAGGGAAAAAGGCTGACAAGGAAAGCCGGCCAACAGAACCTGATGATCGGGAATTGCCGCATCAATTGACTGATAAATCGCCTGTTCGTCCGTGAGCCCGGCGGGCTGCGTCACCTGGCGTATATCCGTATTAAAATGGTGTTCCTGCGGATCGCTGTAGTGATTGGCCCGATAAGTACGAATCGCCTCTTTATTCCATTCACTGGTAAATACGCATTTACCGCCGATACGTTCAAACCCACGTCGAATGCCGCCGATGCCGGCAAACAGATCGATAAAGCGGAAATCGGGTGAATCATAATGCGCCGGCCGTGAAGGCAATAACGCCTGTAACAGTGATCGTTCCGCAGAGGCCAGAGAGGGCAACGCGCGCTTGCCCTGACGAATACTGTTCAGCAGCGGCGGCGTCCAGTGCGAAAAGCCTGCCTGATGCAAACGTTCGACCACATCCCGGACCGAATAGATCGACAGCACCTGGTGTAACATGTTCAGTTCATCGGAATGCAGAGCAGCGGGGAGAAGAGGTTCAGCGGGTGCGACGGCGTGCATGCAAATATCCTTAACAGTGAAGCGCCTATGCTAACACTCCTTGCCCAATGAGGAAATCCGCAGGCACGGGGTTAGACGGTGTTTCCGTGTGCGCGGGCTTCAAAAAAGAGACAATTGTTGCCCGCGTCGTCACGGAACGCGTGGACATCAAGCTAAATATTTGCCCCACTTTCATGGTGCTGGCTTTCACTTTTCAGGACGGCGACTAAAGTTGAATAAGTCGCTATTAAGGAGGTGCTATGGTCGACGTTCACTCCAGCGAAACGCGCAGTAAAAATATGCGCGCCATTCGTCAGCAGGACACAGCCATCGAGCAGCGGATAGCCTTGTTGCTCAAAGATCGTGGATTCACCTACCGGGTACAGGACAAAAATCTACCGGGCCGGCCCGATTTTGTCGTGACGTCGCATCAGGCCATTATCTTTGTTCATGGCTGCTTCTGGCATCGCCATCACTGTTATTTGTTTAAAGTGCCCGCCACGCGCACCGAATTCTGGACGGGCAAAATTAACAGCAATGTGGAGCGCGACCAGCGTTACGTCCGGCAGTTACGGGAAAATGGCTGGAAGGTACTGATCATCTGGGAATGTGCACTACGCGGTAAAGTCAAACTGGACGATGAGGCGCTGCTTGAACGCCTGGAAGAGTGGCTGCTGGCGATGAGTGACAGCGCCGAGATTGATCACCAGGGCATTCATCATTACCGCGAGAGTGAATGAGTCAGCCTTGCTAATCCGTCGCGTAAAAGGTTAGATAGACGCTTTTCCGTGACCGGGAGCCCAAAATGAGCAGCATAAAACTGACGGTTAAACGCCTTTATCAGATTCGTGATGAGCGCATGGTGAACACCAAAGCCACCGCCAGAATCTATGCTGGGGAAACGCTGGTGGCCACGGAAGAGATTACCGGGATGACGGAAAGCCCGGTCAGTAAATATCTGCATATGGCGGGTCCGTCCGGACAAGCAGTGCGTGTCGAATGGGATTGTGAGGGCATCGCTGATATGACCGTGACAGAAATTGAACGATGCCCGTGTTGTCAACATAACGAACCGGAACAGGCACCACGGTGAACACCGCATCGCCTTGCACATCGTCGAGGATGATGTGTTGCGGCTGATGCAGGCAGAAACCGTTGCTGATGACCGAATAAGGGAAATATTTTGGCAGGAACCAGTTTATTAACGCTACTTGATGATATCGCCACGCTGCTGGATGATATCTCGGTAATGGGAAAAGTCGCTGCAAAGAAAACGGCAGGGGTGCTCGGTGACGATCTGTCACTGAATGCACAGCAGGTGAGCGGTGTGAAAGCCAATCGCGAACTGCCGGTCGTGTGGGGCGTTGCCAAAGGCTCCTTCCTGAACAAACTGATATTGGTGCCATTGGCGCTAATTATCTCCGCGTTTGCGCCCTGGCTGATTACGCCACTGTTGATGATTGGCGGGGCGTACCTCTGTTATGAAGGCGTGGAGAAAGTGCTGCACAGCCTGCAGCATGATAAACAAGAAAACTCGCCAGAGGCGCGTCAGGCACGTCTGGATAAGTTGTCCAAACAAGATCCGCGCGATTTCGAAAAGAAAAAGATCAAAGGCGCTGTGCGAACCGATTTTATTCTGTCAGCCGAAATCGTCGCCATCACCTTAGGCATCGTCTCCGAAGCCCCGTTACTGAATCAGGTCGTGATCCTGGCAGGTATCGCGATTCTGGTCACGATTGGCGTCTACGGCATTGTGGCCGGCATTGTTAAAATTGATGATTTGGGGTTCTGGCTGCGTGAAAAATCCTCACGCGTGGCGCAGGCGCTGGGTGCGGTATTACTGGCCGCTGCCCCCTGGTTGATGAAGATTCTGACCGTGGTCGGCACGCTGGCGATGTTCCTGGTCGGTGGCGGCATTATTGTCCATGGCCTGACCCCATTACATCATCTGATTGAAAATGCGATTGCACCGTTCAGTGCGCTGGTTTCAAGCCTGCTCAGTAACGGCGCAAACTTAGTGATTGGTTTTATCATTGGGTCAATCGTGCTGTTAGTGGTTAACCTTATTGCCAAACTGCGTGAGTCATCGGTATAAAAGCGCATTCTTTAACGCGTTCTGGGGAGAAAACTATGAGCGACGACATGTTTGAATTTGATATTGATGCTCAGTTAGAGCAGGCCGAAGCGAAGGCAGAAAAAAAGGCGGCAGAAGTGCCAGAAGACCTGATTGACGACGCCGATTGCGAAGGCTGCAAAATCTAATCTACTCAACCCCCGAAGCGGATAATGCCTTATCCGCTTTATTTATTTCCGCTATATCCTTCTACGTTATTCTGAATTAGCCAATTTTATGCGCGTCTTAACAGCAGCAACTCTTTTACCGTGCTATAAAGAAATGGTTTCAATGACAGCCAATTCTCAAAGAGGGCGCAACATGGTTTTTGCAATCAGTGATGAAGTACAGCATAAGGAAGGCGGGCAAACGATGGTGGTGACCGGACATGCCAGCGGCATGGTGGAATGTCGATGGTATGATGGTTATGCGGTCAGGAATGAAGCTTTTCGTAGTGATGAGCTTAGTCATTCCAGCGAATCGCAGCCCCAGTTTACGTCCTGATTTCTGCCGTCCAGGCCTGTGATTGCTCACTGGCCTGGCCGATTTTATGCTACTTACCTTACACGCCGTTATCACAAGGCGCGCGCAGCATCAGACGTTGCCGTCGTTATCCTCTTCTACCGCTTTATAAATACGCTGCAGAATATCCGGAAAAGCCGACTGGACCCGACTCCAACTGGGGATAAAGGGTTTATCATTTGGGCGCTCAATAAATGACTGTCCGGCGTCAAGAATCGACTGCGTAAACATTTCGACGGCGGCTTCCTCAACGTGCTGATCGAATTTCAAACCGTTCATGGCCGCTTCGTGATTATAGATTTCCATCATATCCAGCGCATTACGGTAATAGGTCGCTTTAAGCACCCGGAAGGAGTCACTGGTTAATGGCACGCCCATGGTCGCCAGCTTGCGCAGCAGTGACTGAACAATATCGTTGCTCATGCGCTTCAGGCCGCCGGTGCCATCATCTTCCGCCAGCGGCTGATGTTTGTGGTCATAGTTATCCGCAATCTCCACCTGGCACGACTGGCGTGTGGTGTAGTTACGGTAAATTTCCGAGAGCACGCCGATTTCCAGTCCCCAGTCACCCGGAATTTTGATGCCATTAAGCACGTGTGTCCGCATCGCAAATTCGCCGGAGAGCGGGTAGCGAAAGCTGGACAGATAATCAAGGTATTCGGAGTGACCGTAGACTTTTTGCAATGAGCGCAGCAGCGGGCCCACCAACAGGCGACCTACGCGGCCGTTCAGCTTGCCATCGGCAACCCGTGCGTAAAACCCTTTACAGAACTCATACTGGAAAGCCGGGTTCGCCAGCGGGTAGAGCAGGCGCGCCAGCATGCCGCGTTCGTAGGTGACGATATCGCAGTCGTGCAGTGCGACACAGCTGGTGCGGTCCGACGCCAGCGTATAGCCGGTACAAAACCATACGTTACGGCCCTTGCCCGGATTGGTGGGCGATAAGCCCTCTTTGTCGAGTTCCGCGTCAATGGCTTTGAGCCTCGGGCCATCATTCCACAGGATGCGGTGACGCTGTGGCAGTCGGGAAAAAAACTCGCGGGCATGAAGAAACTGATCGCGGTCAGCCCTGTCCAGCCCGATGACAATTTCATCGAGATAGGGCACCTTAGCCAGCTCATCCACGATTTTCGTCAATGCCGGGCCTTCCAGTTCGGAAAACAGCGATGGCAGGATCAATCCCATTTTGCGCTTACGGGCAAAGCGCACCATTTCCTTTTCCAGTGACTCAACGCTGCGGTGCGTAAGATTGTGAAAGTTAGTAATTACGCCATTCTGAAAAAAATCACTCATTGCATCATCCTTATGGGGTTGCCAGAGGAACAACAGCTTTTCATGGCTGAGTCAAAAAATGGTCCATACCTTCACGCCAGCCTTCCGGGCCATGATGTGTCGTATGGAAAACCCGGTCATCATCCGCGCGCTGCAGAGTGACGGGCGTCTTGCTGTAGCCCTTTATCACCACGGCATAATCGACCGCATCCAGCATCGGGGCATCATTTGGCCCATCGCCCAGGCCGACAGTGATATACGGCTGGTCTGTCTGGTGCGACAGCAACCAGCGTAAGGCTTCTCCTTTGCCGCTTCTGGCGGGCATCACATGCCAGAAACGACCGCCCTGGGTCAGGGAAAGATGATAGTCAGCAAGTGCTGCGCGAAAACGATTGAACGCCTCATCGGTATCCCGCCAGACGATCACCTCGGATGCGTCACGTTGGCGGGCGAGGGCGGCATCCGCCTCACTCAGGCCGGTCATGGATGACACATCGACATCGCTAAAGTCATGAAAGCCGGTAAAGCGGAACTGCTGCCGTAACGTGGCCAGAACCCGACAAATCGACTTATAGTTCATTTTATCGTCCGGGATACGAACGCTTTTGCTGTCGTCGAGGTAGAGCACCGCACCGTTCTCAGCAATAAAAGGCGCGCCCACAACGCCGAGTTTGCGTTGCAGGGGCAGGATTTCAGCCGCCGTTTTACTGGAGCAAATAATTAAGGGGACAGCGTGCTGCCTCAGCCTGTCGAGCCACTCTGCGGCGGCATCCCAGTTGTAATCGTGGTGGTCAAGCAGCGATCCATCGAGGTCGGTCACTATCATCAGCGATTCATTCAAATTGGGCATCCTGATTTCCTTCACTCTGGTTTGACACTACAGCGTAGTCATTACGTTTTAGTGTAGTTGAGTCTACAGCAGGCTTTGATTTGCGCAGTGGAAGCTTTATAACCAGGAGGATTCCTAAAACCGGAAGAGGGGAAAAGCCGGTTCCGTCATATCGTGCATCGATTATTGCTGAATTAACAAGACAGAGGAGTGGGTTTGACCGCGCGGGCGGCAATGAGGTGAGTAAAACACGCATGGAAAAGGCTTGTTATGGCTTATGGGAAGCGTAGTCTCGAAGAGCACTATGACTTCCCTGATGTAACGAATTGACTACTTACCTGGCTCGCGCCGGGTATTTTTTTGTGTGCGCTATGGCGACAGGCGCGCGGCTTGTCGTCTATCGGCTTATCTCGCCATAACGGCAATCCTGAATATCCATCTCACATTGCTCGGCGGGTTCACGGCACAGCCCGGCACGATGATCATCCGCGAGCGAGGATGAATGCTTTTGTTGAGAAAAGTAATCCTGAAGATCGCCAGTGCTTTCAGGCTGTATCGCCTTAAGCAGCGCGTCCATTTCTCTGTCTCTGTCGTTCTGATCGGGTAAGTGGGGAAGCGTCATGGCATGCCTCCAGCGGTCAGTGTGAGCAATAAATATACAACTTAGCGGAAAATGCGGGGGCAGGGAAGTTAAAAAAAAGCCCGCGCTGCGCGGGCAAATAATCCTTGTTACTTTGGGTGTTGTATTTCCTGGGGAGGAAAGCAACGAAATGAAGCTTATCTGTTCTGCCTGTTAAACGTCTCGCAGGGAAATGTCAGGAAAATGAAAAAACGCATTACTCAGATTTACCTGACTTTTGCTGTAACCTGGCAAAAAGGGGCTATATTTGATAACAAAACGGTTTTTTATCAATACCTAAAGGAATGGTTATGGACTTACTTCGAATTCTTATCGCGATCTTACTTCCCCCACTCGGTGTTTTTATGCAGGTGGGTTTTGCAGGCGCGTTCTGGCTCAATATCTTACTGACGCTGTGCGGATACATCCCGGGTATCATTCACGCTGTCTGGGTTATCGCACGTCGCTAACGCCTGCATTACGGGCGCTCTTCGATTAAACTGTTCAGCAGGAAAATATCAGGAGAGTCGTAAATGAAGGTAGACGATCGCGTCAGTGTTAAAACGGATGGTGGGCCACGGCGAACCGGCACAATCCTTGCCGTAGAGCCTTTTAGTGAAGGCACAATGTTTCTGGTCGCGTTGGAAGATTACCCGCAGGGTATCTGGTTTTTTAACGAGAGCAGCCATCAGGATGGCGTTTTCGTCGAACCCTATCCTTCCGCCTGACGCCTGCGCGTAACCGGTAAAAAAAATTGCCCTCTGCATAGTGATACGCAGAGGGCGATTTTTTTCTTACCTGCCTGCCTGCCGGTCAGATAATGTCTGGCGGCGCGGCTTAAGCCTAAGCGTTTTTTAAAACGTTTCCCAGTTCTCGTTGCCGTGAGTGACAGCGGCTGGACGTAACGTTGGCGCGGAAGCTTTTGGGGCTGTATCAGGTTGATAAGTTGACTTCGCTACCGGCGTATCCTGTAAACGGAACGCGGCGACCGCTTTCGTTAACTTACCCGCTTGATCTTCCAGTGAGGACGCTGCTGCAGAGGCTTCTTCAACCAGCGAGGCGTTTTGCTGTGTGACGTTATCCATCTCAGTCACGGCCTGGCTGACCTGCTGAATACCCCGGCTTTGTTCATCGGAGGCCGCGGCAATTTCCGACATAATATCGGTCACCCGACGGACCGCTTCTACGATCTCGCCCATGGTGCTGCCGGCTTCACCCACCTGCTGTGAACCACTGCTGACCAATTTCACGGATTCTGCGATTAACGATTCGATTTCTTTTGCAGCCTGCGCACTGCGCTGGGCAAGGTTGCGTACTTCACTGGCGACGACCGCAAACCCGCGTCCCTGTTCACCTGCACGCGCAGCCTCAACCGCGGCGTTAAGCGCCAGAATATTGGTCTGGAAGGCAATGCTGTTGATCACGTTGGTGATCTCGGCAATTTTCTTCGAACTGCCGGAGATGTCGTTCATGGTTTTCACCACGCCGTTCACCATATCACCACCACTACGTGCCTTGCCTGATGCATCAGCGGCCAGCTGGCTTGCATGGTGCGCATTATCAGCATTCTGTTTTACCGTGGCCGTTAGCTGTTCCATGCTGGCTGCGGTTTGTTCGAGTGCGGCAGCCTGTTGCTCTGTACGAGAGGAAAGGTCGGTGTTGCCAGCCGTAATTTCACTTGAGCCCTGATAAATCGCAATCGCACCTTCACGAACCGTGCCTACCGTTTTGATTAACGACTGCTGCATGTGTTGCAGGTTGTCCAGCAACAAACCAATCTCGTTACGACCATGCGGGACGGAAGGTGCCGTTAAATCCCCTTGCGCGATACGTTCTATATGCGCCACTGAACTGCGCAGTGGATTAATGACCACCCGACGTAAAAACACGAAGGTGAGCAACACCAGTACAAGGGCAGCAATAAATGCGGAACCCATAGCGATAAAGCCAATACGAGACTGCTCGGCGGCCTGATCGTTGATCTGCGTGGAGCGCGCATCACGAAGTTTAATCGCTTGCATCAACACGGCTTTATAAGCGTTATCCAGTTTGCGCGTCGTATCGGTTTCCTGAGCAATGATACTTTCAAAACTGCCCTGTTTTCCGGCGTCGATCATCGGCATCAGGCCCTTAGTCACATACTCTTTGAACAGAGCCTGTAACTGCTCGTCCACCTTGATGCCTTCAGGGGTTTTACTTTTACGATTCAGATAGATTTTAAGACCTTCTGAAGCCTGTTTGATACGATCGGCGGTTGCCGCCAGGTTGGCGTTGAACTCATCCATTTCGCCAATACGTGCTGCGGCACCGGCCTGGATAATATTTAACCGCGCAGAACGCATATGAGAGGAACTGTCGACCAGCCCATTACGTACCTGAATTTCGTCGGTTGCGTCTTTTAGTGATTGATTACTAAGGATAAGGAAATAGCTTGATATCGCGATACAGAGCGCGAACAGAAACAAGATACCGCCAAATATCAAACTAAACAGAGGAACCAGGCGGATATTTTGCCAAATACTGAGTTTGTGATGTCCTTCATTAACCAGCGTCGTGTTCATTTCCTTGCTCTCTTAGGAGGTTGTTCTGTTGAACAAAACATCGGCAAAAGAACGGAAAGGTTTACGCTTGAAAATGAGATCTGGATCGCTAATCCAAAAAAAAACCGGCCTTGTGGGCCAGTTCCTGAAGACGGGAGGTACTACCTTACGTTGACATAGATGCCGGACGTCACGTTATCGGTTAAACGCACCACGTGATAAATCACCTGTTTGTTATGCGTTTTAATTTTCCGCTTGATATTGCCTTTATGGGACGAAACGGTTTTCGCTTTAATTTGCATTTTATCTGATATCTGGATGGTGTCATGACCTGACATCCACATTTTCAGCATATTGGACTCCGTCTGACTTAGCGTAAGCGGGTGAACATCGAGACCCGAAGAAATACGCGGTGACATATTGAGTTTCTTTTGCAAATAGGTGCTCAAAAGTGAATCCAGCGTCGAAGGCTTGATGGCTTTTGAGGTGATAATTAAATTTTTACGGACATACAAATATTCTTCAAAATGAATATTACTGATGGCCATAAATATAAAAAACAGTGTCTCAGGATGCTGATTAATAACACTGCGAATACGTTCGCTGGAGTCAGTTTCATGAATGAAGCAATCTTCATTAATAAAAACAACACCAGGTTTTAACTGCTCACATCTTTGCTGTAATTGCTCAATGTCGGAGACAGAAGTGATATTTTTCTTCTTCACTCCTTTCGACGACATATAATCTGATAATCCCAGGCGTGTGTAGTTGCAGGAATCCATAATAATCGTTGGCATGTTAGCGACCCTCACCAATTTGTTATCCGTTTAAATCAACGATGAATTACGCGTTGCGGTACGAGAAGATTTCAAAGCGCTTTTTTTTATTGTGCTGATGCAGCGAGGCAACAGGCAATGGCCCATAAAATTCTTCTTCCCTGACCCGTTCTGCAAAAATTTTGTATTGCTCTGACCTCACACATGAGCCTGTATCAACCTGATTTGTTGATATAAAGCCGCACTGAGCGAAATACCGTTTTTTGGGAGCGCTGTCACTATCGCCGAAAACCCAGAGTTTTCTGATAGGACAAGTCTTAAAAACATTTATTTCACGAAAGTGTGATGTCGATAAGCGATTTGACAATGCCGGAAAAAACATTTTCTGACAAGAAAAATCACATAAAAATTTTTCTTGAATAAATTCAATGTATTGCCGAATTTATCACCAAAACAACCCTGTCGATGACTCTGTTAACCGCCTGACTAAAATACGCGAAGCGCGGTTTAATAAGAATAATTTTAAGACTTTCCGCACGCTTATCAGATTATCCTTAGTTGATTTCTGAAAAATGTGGTTTGAAAAATGCTCTGATAGTTATGGGTTTCTTAAGTATCAAAAGTGATAAATAGTTAGATACTTAATGTTCAGGCGGGGGACAGTTCTGTCAGGAACAGGGCCAGCAGATCAAATATTTCGCCGAACAGGTGCTCACAGAAGGGCGCAAGGAGAGGCATTAGCAGGCTGATGGTCAGGATGCCCACTGATAAGGTAATCGGGAAGCCAATCGCGAAGATTGATAACTGTGGTGAAAGGCGGTTTAACAAACCCAGGACCATGTTTAGCGTGAGGAGTAAAACGATCAAGGGTAGCGCTAACATCATGCCGTTAAGGAAAATCATGCTGGCCGATTTTGCCAGTGCCATAAAAGCATTAGCGTGCAGCGGTTCGCCGCCAATGGGCAACGTATGAAAACTGTCCGACAGCAGCGAAATAAGCCACAGGTGACCATTGAACGTCAAAAATAAAAGCATCGCCAGCATGTCGAGGAAGCGAGCAAGGACGGGCATGTTCAGTCGGCTGGCGGGATCGAAGAAGGTGGCAAACGACAGGCCCATCTGCAAGCCAATCAACTCACCGGCGGTACGAACGGCAGCAAAGGCAAACTGCATGGTAAAACCAATGGCAATACCAATGAGCATCTGCTGAATCAGCAACATGAAGCCAGCCGGTGAAAACAGGGTAACGTTTACCGGGGGCAAATTGGGGATCAGTATCCAGGTAATCATGGCCGCAAGACCAATTCTTACCCGTTTGCTCACCGATCGTTCACTGAGCACAGGGGCGGTCGACAGTAGGGCCAAAATGCGCACCAGCGGCCAGAAAAACTGACTGACCCAGTGAACAAGTTGGCTACTATCGAGAGTAATCATCAGCCGATGATATAAGGCAGGTTAGAAAAGACGGTGCGGATGTAATCCAGCAACACGTTTAACATCCACGGGCCGGCAATGATGCCAGTGGTTGCCACTGCAATAATTTTTGGAATAAAAGACAGCGTTTGTTCGTTGATCTGGGTAGCCGCTTGCAGCAGGCTCACCAGTAAACCGCTAACCAGCGCGGCCAGAAGCATGGGGGCAGCCAGCAGCAGCGCAACGCGCATCGCTTCCTGTCCCATAGCCATTACCGATTCAGGTGTCATGTATTTCTCCCGTGCAACGGATGAGATCAGGAATAGAAACTTTGTGCCAGCGATCCCACCAGCAATTGCCAGCCGTCCACCAGAACAAACAACATTAATTTAAAAGGCAGAGCAATGGTTGCCGGGGGAACCATCATCATACCTAACGCCATTAATACACTGGCAACGACCAGGTCGATAATTAAGAAAGGAATAAATACCGTAAAACCAATTTGGAAAGCCGTTTTTAATTCGCTGGTGACATACGCAGGCAGCAAAATACGCATCGGCACGGCTTCGGGTCCCGCGATGGGAGCCGTATTAGCGAGGCGGGCAAATAATGCTAAGTCGGCCTCACGGGTTTGACGCAGCATAAACTCACGCAGCGGCTGCGACCCTTTTTCAATCGCCACATCCATATTGATTTTATCCTGACTAAAAGGCAGGTAGGCATCCTGATAAATTTTATCGAACGTCGGGGCCATAATAAAAAAAGTTAAAAAGAGCGTCAGGCCAAGTAATACCTGGTTAGGTGGTGCGGAAGGCGTCCCCAGGGCACTACGCAGCAGGCCGAAAACGATAATGATGCGGGTAAAGCTTGTCATCATTAACAGAATGGCCGGAAGAAACGTTAACGAGGTAATAAAAACCAGCGTTTGCACCGGCAGTGACCAACTCTGGCCACCATTGGCCAATGGCTGACTAACCAGGCCCGGCAGTTGGGCATGGGCGACCGGTGCCAGCAACAGCAGCGGCAGAAGAGGAAGCAGTCGACGCATCATGGATTTTTTCCGGGACGTTTAACCAGATTTTGTAACAGCTGACGGAAATCCTGCGGTGCTGGCTTTTCCGGTGTGTTCATGTCGGGTGAGGCCGGTGGCAACGTATGCAGGTGAGTAATCTGCTGAGCAGTGACGCCAAGCACCAGGCGCGCATCAGGTGTATCCACAATCACGACGCGCTCGCGCTGACCAACCTGCACACTGGCCGTAAGATTAAGCTCACGGCTGCCCACTTTTTTAGGCGCAAACCCCATGCGGCGAGCCAGCCAGGCACAGGCCAGAATCAACAATATAATGACGACTAATACGCCACTGACTTGAGTCAGCACTGAACCTGCCGAAATCGGCTGCGCCGGAGGCGTAGCAGGTTGTAGCGTGTGATTCTGGTTATTCATCTTAACGGCTCAGGCGACGCATACGCTCTGACGGCGTAATAATATCCGTGATGCGCACGCCATATTTATCGTTCACGACGACGACTTCGCCCTGAGCAATCAAATAGCCATTAATCAGGATGTCCAGAGGTTCACCTGCAAGACCATCCAGTGAGACAACGGAACCCTGAGTCAGACGCAGGAGTTCTTTAATCGTCATTTTTGTGCGGCCAAGCTCGACGGTGAGCTTCACCGGGATATCCATGATCAGGTCAATGTCCTGCAACGAACCTGATGCATTACTGCTTTCAAACGTTTTGAATACGTCGTCACTCTGTGAAGCGCTGGCACCAGAGCCAACCTGCTCATTCATTGCTTCAGCCCACAGATCGTCCGCAGAGATGGTGTCATCGGACGGTTTCTTGCTGTCAGTCATGGGGCTGTTCCTCGTTAAGCGAATTCAAAATCGGGTTAATCAAATGTTCAACACGCAGGGCGTACTGGCCGTTGAGCGTGCCATACTGGCTGGTTAAAACAGGCACACCGTCCACATGGGCAATAATGCGCTCTGGCTTTTCAATCGGCAGAACATCACCAGGCTTTAGCTGTAAAACGCGCGACAGACGCAATGATGTTTCAGCAAAATGGGCAATCAATTCCAGTTCGGAGTGCTGAACCTGCTTCACCAGATTGTCGCGCCAGTGTGTGTCTTCTGAGCGCGAGTTTTCCAGTGGCGGATTCACCAGCAACTCACGCAGAGGTTCAATCATCGAAAACGGAATACAGATGTTGAACTCACCGACAAGGTTGCCGATTTCGACCTGGAAAGGCGTATTTACGACGATATCGTTAGGCGATGTGGTGATGTTGGTGAATTTCACCTGCATTTCCGAACGCACGTACTCGACATCCAGTGGGTAAATGGCTTTCCACGCATCGCTGTAGCCGTCCAGCGCCAGCTTCAGCATGCGGCGGATGACACGTTGCTCAGTATGGGTAAACTCACGTCCTTCTACTTTTGTAGGAAAACGGCCATCACCGCCAAAAAGGTTATCAACTGCAATAAAGACCAGGCTCGGCGAAAACACCACCAGTGCCGTACCGCGTAACGGTTTAAGGTGGATCAGATTCAGGTTGGTTGGCACCGGCAGATTGCGGGCAAACTCGTGGTAAGGCTGAATCTTAATCGCGCCTACGCTGATATCCGGGCTACGGCGTAGCAGGTTAAACAGCGCCATACGGAAACTACGGGCAAAACGCTCGTTAATAATTTCCAGCGCCTGCAGACGCTCGCGCACCACGCGACGCTGGGTATTCGGATCATAAGGACGAATATCGCCCTCAGGTCCATTTTGTTTCTTTTCTTCTTCCGCACTGCCGCTGTCGCCGTTAAGTAGCGCGTCAATTTCAGCCTGGGAGAGAATGCTGTCGCCCATTGATTCACCTCAAAATGAAGGCGGTAAACAGTACGTCGTCTACAGCCTGCGGAGGTTGACCTTTTACCAGTGGTGGTGCCAGCGCCTGTTTGATTTGCTCAACAAGCGCTTGCTTTCCTTGCTCCGTCGCCAGCGCAGCTGCGCTCTGACGAGACAGCAGCAGTAACAGACGACTGCGAACCTCAGGCAGGTAGTCACTCATCCGACGACGTGTTTCTTCATCCGGCAGACGCAGCGTAAAGCCTACGTACAGAACGCGGTCTGGATCGTTGTCGGGATTGACCAGGTTAACCGTAAATGTATCAAGTGCAAAAAAGACCGGGGCGGGAGGCGGTTCAACTTTCGCGACCTCCGGCTTATCACCCTCGTGTTTATTCATTATTCGCCAGACTGCATAGCCTGCCACGCTGCAAGCGGCCAGCGTTACGATCAGTAACACTGGTATTAAGAGTTTTCGTTTGCGGCCTTTGGCTTTCGCGTTATCAGACATTTTTGCAGTAACTTCCTGTGAATTATGGGCAAGCCTCTCGGCTCGCCTGAACAGATTATCGCGTGTCTTAAGTCAAACAATGGCAAGAAAAGACACGGGTTTTACGCTTACCTTCAGCGTTTGTCGCTGTCAGGCAAATGTGTCGACTGCGCCCTTGCCGGTTAACCGGGCCTGAAGAGACTGCGGTACGGCAATGGGCGTGATGTCGTTATCACTGTCCTGAGTAAGGGAGAAGCTGCCGTGCTGTCCGTCGCGACGCGCCTCCTGCTGCTGCTGGAAGCCTTGTCCCTGCGAAAAACTCTCACTGCTTACCTGACTCTCACCCAGGTTAATACCGCTTTCAGCCAGCGCACTACGCAACTGGGGAAGCGCGGCTTCCAGCGCGGCTCTGACATGGCTATGACTGGAAACCATACTTAACTGTGCCTGATCGTTATTCAGTTTCAGGCTGATCTGAATCGCACCCAAATCTTCAGGATGCAAACGCAGCTCTGCGTTCTGCTGACCGTTGCGACTAAACATCACAATTTGCTGACTCAGCGCCTGCTGCCATTCATTACTGCCCAGATGCGCATTGAGCATCGGGGTCGACGGTGAGTTCATTGGCGCTGCTGCGCCAGGTGACTGCAGCAAACTGCTGGCGCTGCTCAGGGGCGCACTAATAATGGCCTGATTATCACTGGCCGTTGCCGTTAACGGGCGGTCATCCTGCTTCGTAACGCTGCTGAGTATTTGCTGAAAGCTGCCGTCAGTGGTCAGTGTCGCAGGCGCAGCCGCGGGGTTATTACTTGCCGCGGAGGCTATGCCGCTAGCGGGCAGATTGGTCTGGCTGACTTTGCTCGCCAGGTTTCCGTCCTGCACCTTAGTGTTCTTCGTTTCTTTGTCATCACCGGTCAGTGCCGTATTAACAGCCTGGGTCAGTGCTGACAATGCTGAGCGTGGAGCTTCCCGAAGGCTGTCGGCGTCACGGCTTGCCACGCTCTCTTTGACCGCCTGCTGCAGACCCGTTGCCGGTAACATGGCAAACAGCGCCTGAATATTCTGCATGTCGCTGTTATTAAGGACAGCGCCAGTTAACTCATCCTTATCATCGGCTGATTTTGTACCGGCTTTAATATTTTCCGGTTTAAACAAGGCACTGAGCGCCGCGGGTGTTTCAAGCGAAGAGAGCAGGGCATTCAATGACGTGGCCGTTTTACCCTCAGTGTCAGCGGTAACATTTTTATCGGTAGCCAGCGGGGTTTTACCGTGCAGTTTAGCGAGGGAAAGCAACTGGTTTCCCAGGGCGGTAATAAAGTCCTGTGGCAGAGCCTCTCCACCGCTGGCGAGCAAATCTGTAGTACCTGATGTTTCAGCGGTGCCGATGGCTTTGGTCGTCAACGCGGTGTTTGGCAACGTAATCATTCGCCTTTCCTCTGTGAAGCCCGTTGGGCAAATTCATCCATCCGTTTCTGATCGAGACGGTTTTCTTGTCGTAATGCATTTTCCTCTGCTCGGGTAATCAGCGTTTGGTAGGCATTCAGGCGCTGCTGTTTTTCACGCCAGTTAACCAGCGCCTGCTCCAGTCGTTGATTCCAGTGCTGTAACTGACTGCGATGTTGGTCAATCGCTTTTTCCAGCGTCTGGATAAACTGGTGATAGTTGGTCCAGCGATTGCTGGCAATACCGCTGGACATGTCGTTGTTCAGCTTGTTTCGGTATTCATCCTGATAATCAAGCAGCATGGTGAGCTGCTCGTTAGCCGCCTGCTGACCACGGCGCATATCGCCTAACAAAACGGCAGCGCGTTCCAGGTCCTGTTCCGCCAGGTCACGCAGTGTGTCAATCGCATTAGCTGTTTTCATTAGGATGTCCTCGTATTAAACGCGCGGCTTAGCCGAACAAGGCGTGCAGGTGCAGGCAGGCATCGTCGTACTCGCTGCGTTCAAAAATGCCTTGTTGCAGGAAGGCTTCCATCTGCGGGTAAAGCTGAATGGCTTTATCCAGCATGGGATCGCTGCCTGCGGCATAGGCGCCGACGCTGACCAGGTCACGGTTGCGCTGGAAACTCGAGAGCAACTGCTTGAACTGGCGTACGCGTGCATAGTGGTTCTCATCAATCAGTGATGTCATGGCACGGCTGATTGACGCTTCAATATCAATGGCCGGATAGTGCCCGGCTTCAGCGAGACGGCGTGACAACACGATGTGCCCGTCGAGTATCGCGCGAGCAGAGTCGGCAATCGGGTCCTGCTGGTCATCGCCTTCGGTCAGTACGGTGTAAAAGGCGGTAATGGAACCGCCGCCATCAATGCCGTTACCGGCGCGCTCAACCAGTGCCGGGAGTTTGGCAAACACGGACGGTGGATAGCCTTTGGTGGCCGGTGGCTCACCGATCGCCAGGGCAATCTCACGCTGCGCCATCGCATAGCGCGTCAGGGAGTCCATGATCAACAGGACATGTTTACCGCGATCGCGAAAGTCTTCTGCAATTCGTGTGGCATAGGCGGCACCCTGAAGACGTAACAGCGGCGACACATCGGCCGGCGCGGCAATCACCACGGAACGGGCGCGGCCTTCGGCACCTAAAATATTTTCGATAAAGTCTTTAACTTCACGACCACGTTCACCGATTAATCCCACGACAATCACGTCGGCCTGGGTATAGCGCGCCATCATGCCAAGCAGCACGCTCTTACCGACGCCTGAACCCGCAAACAGCCCCATACGTTGACCACGGCCGACGGTAAGCAGGGCATTGATAGCACGCACGCCGGTATCCAGGACGTCAGTGATGGGCGTACGCTGTAGGGGGTTAAACGGCGGCGTATTTAATGCCGCGCGGTAGCCCGTTTCCGGTGACGGCAGGCCATCAAGAGGACGTCCGCTGCCGTCAAGTACGCGGCCCAGCAGTTGTGGGCCAAGCAGAAGCTGTTTGCCTGCCTGTGGGTGTTCACCCGTGGCGCGGGCATAAACGCGAGCGCCAGGCAGAATGCCGTCCACTTCTTCCAGCGGCATCATCAGCAGCTTCTGACCGTTAAAGCCGACCACTTCACTTTCAATTTCGCTAATGGTTTTACCGTCGTTACGTTCAATCACACAGGTCGAACCGAGGGGCAACTGCAGGCCGGTTGCCTCCAGCACCAGGCCGGTGGCACGGGTCAGACGTCCATAACGACGAATGGGTTGGACCTGCGCAATACGACTCTCAAAAGCATCAAGCGAGCCAAGCCAGCGGTTCAGACGTGTGGTCATTAAAACTCTCCCGGTGCAGCAAGGCGGCACAGTTCCTGCCAGCGAGTGGCTACGCTGGCGTCAAGATCGCCATCTTCGGCGCTGAGCTTACAGCCGCCGGGATGCAACGTATTATCCGCCAGTAAACGCCAGCCGTGCAGATCAAGCGTGGGCCCTAACGTCTGCTCAATTCTCAGTAAATCATCCGGATGCACGCGCAGCTGAGGTTTACCGCTGAACATGGGTTCCTGCTGAAGCAGGCCCTGAATCTGACGAAGCAGGGCACTACCATCCACCGTCGTCGCCTGACCGATCACCGAACGGGCGGCTTCAAGCGCCAGTTGCATCAGGCGGGCTGCAATCACGCTGTCCAGTGATTCCAGCGTGTTCTGAAACTCAGTCACCAACTGCTGCATACGGGCCTGCAACGGCGCCTGCTGCTGCTGTGCATCGGCCAGACCTTGCTGAAAGCCTGCGTCGTAACCGGTCTTCTGCCCTTCAGCAAATCCCTGCAGGTGGCCTTCGCTATAGCCTTGTCCATGGGCTTCTTTACGCAGCTGCTGCTGCATATGTTCAAACTGTTGTTGTTGCTCATCTTCTTCAGATTCGAAGACCTCAACGTCTGTTGGCTCAGCCGTCACCATGGCAGGTTCTTCAGTACGACCCAGCTCTACCGGCTGCCACAGCTGCCATGGACGGGCGGAAAATGCATCAGACATAGGTTTCCTCGCCACCACCGATTACCATCTCGCCGGACTCTGCCAGGCGGCGAACCACCAACAGGATTGCTTTCTGTTCGTTCTCGACCGCAGACATACGCACCGGACCACGGTTGGCGAGATCGTCGCGCAGGATATCTGCCGCACGTGCTGACATGTTTTTGAGGAACTTCTCGCGCAGTGGCTGCTCGGCACCTTTCAGTGCGATCAACAACTGCTCGGACTCCACTTCCTGCAACAGGCGCTGGATGCTGCGATCGTCCACTTCCACCAGGTTTTCGAACAGGAACATCTCGTCGATAATTTTCTGTGCCAGCTCGCCGTCGAAGTCGCGTACCGCTTCGATGACCGCTTCTTCCTGCTGGGTTTTCATCAGGTTGATAATTTCGGCCGCTGTTCTTACGCCGCCCATCTTCGCACGCTTGAGGTTGGTACCATCGAGCAGGCTGTTCAGGACTTCGGTCAGTTCTGCCAGCGCGGCTGGCTGTACGCCACCGAAGGTCGCAATACGCAGCATGACATCGTGACGCAGGCGCTCATCAAACAGCGCCAGGATATCTGCCGCCTGGCCACGTTTGAGGTGCACCAGAATGGTGGCGATAATCTGCGGATGTTCGTCGCGGATAAGATCGGCAGCCGCCTGCGGTTCCATGAAGTTAAGCGTTTCCATCCCACTGGTGGTATCGCGGGTTTCAAGGATATCTTCCAGCAGGCTGGATGCACGCTCTTCACCCAGCGCTCGGGTCAGAACTGAACGCAGGTAATCGTTAGAGTTCAGGCTCAGCGCCGCGAACTGCTCGGCATCAGATTCGAACTCACGCAGCACTTCTGTTAGTTGCTTGTGCGACACCTGACGCATGCTGGCCATGGCCGCACTCAGGTGCTGAACCTCACGTTGGTTCAGATGCTTAAACACTTCCGCAGCGCGTTCTTCGCCAATGGTCATCATCAGAATGGCGCTTTTTTCAGTACCGGTCAGACTCATAGTTCGTTACTCATCCATTCGCGAATAACCA
The DNA here is from genome assembly GCF_024520835.1 of Pantoea sp. Fr+CA_20. NCBI lineage: Bacteria > Pseudomonadati > Pseudomonadota > Gammaproteobacteria > Enterobacterales > Erwiniaceae > Pantoea > Pantoea sp. Fr+CA_20. The sequence continues at coordinate 217,453 of NZ_JALNPN010000002.1, read as the reverse complement.
GCGCTACAACGCGCGGATCGTTTTCAGACATGTCGCGGATACGCTGGCTCATGACTTCAGCGCTCATGCGGTTATTAGTTTTCCGTTCCTGGTCCATTTCATCTTTGCTGAGCTGGACACTGTACGCTTCCTGATCGTTCTGCTGTGTGGCACGTGCGGCCAGCGCTTCTGCTGCCACTTTCTCAGCTTCTTTCTTACGCAGTACGTGTGGACGCACCATTTTGCGATACAGGATGAAGGCAATCAGCGCAACCAACAGCCATTTACCTGCGTTCATCAACTGGTCAAAGAACGTCTGCTGTTGCCAGAAGGGCAGTTCACTGACCGTTGGTTCGGTGGTGTTGAACTGCGAGTTCACAACATTGACGCTGTCGCCACGTTGTTGTGAATAACCCATGGCTTCACGTGTCAGGTCTTCAATCTGCTTCAGCTGCTGATCATTCAGTGCCAGCGCTTTGCCTTTATCGTCTTCGCGATAGTTCACTACCACGGCGACGGACAGGCGCTGCACATCGCCCACATTCATCTTGGTATGGCGAATGGTGCGGTCCAGCTCATAGTTCACTGTGTCATCGCGGCGAGAGTTGGTGGGCACGCTGCTGGCGGCCGCAGTGCTGGTCCGTTGACCATTCGCGTTCGTATTCTGACCATTTGCATTCTGGCCATTCGCATTCTGACCGTTAGCCGCGTTGGTATTAGGTGCATTCACCGGCGCGGTGTTGGCTGGCGCTGGCTGATTCGACAGCGCGCCAGGCACGCCGCCAGGATATGGGCTGCCAGACTGATCGCTGGTACTGGTCTGCTGTGAGCGGATAGACGCGTTTTTCGGATCGCCATTTGGCTGATATTTCTCGTCAGTCTGTTCGCGGGTATCAAAGTTAATCTGCGCGGTGACCTGTGCATGCACGTTGCCCTGGCCCAGAATCGGATTCAGGATCGCTTCGATACGTTGCTGATAACGGGTTTCAACTTCGGCAGCATATTTAAGTTGTGCATCATTCAGGTCACGGCCAACTGCATCAGAACGCGTTAACAGGTGACCACTTTGATCCACCACGGTGACGTTGCCCGGTGGTAAACCGGCCACGCTGCTGGAAACCATGTGGGTAATGGCCTGAATCTGGCCTTCATCCAGGGCGCGACCCGGCTGCAACATTAAGGTTACCGAAGCAGAAGGGGCTTTTTGCTCACGCACGAACAGGGTAGGTTTAGGCATCGCGAGGTGCACGCGAGCGCTTTTAACCGGGCCCAGTGATTCGATGGTACGCGCCAGCTCACCTTCCAGTGCGCGCTGATAGTTCACCTGCTCGCTGAACTGGCTGATACCGAACTTCTCTTTATCCAGCAGTTCAAAGCCAACGTTGCCACCCTGCGGCAGACCTTGCTGTGCCAGACGCAGACGCAGTTCATGCACCTTGTCATCAGGGACCATCAATGCGCCACCGTTATCGGCAAAGCGATAAGGTACATTCATCTGCGTCAACTGCGTGACAATGGCACCGCCATCCTCATTAGAGAGATTGCTGAATAACACGCTGTAGTTAGGTGTCTTGGCCCAGAGGACTAACGCAAACACCACTGCAATGGCAGCGGCGGCGGCAACGATTAAAGGTATACGTGGATTAGCACGCAGGCGAGCGAGAAGGTCACCGAAGCCTTTCTTATCTTGATCTTGTGTGGCGGCTGCACTCGCATTCATGACCGATTCCTGCCTGACGTAATTGACCGGGTTAGTTGTGTTGGCAAAACAGACTCCCTGACCTGCTTAAATAAAATTTCCACTTCAATGCCTGGCATTATTTGATGAAACGCAAAATTCGATGGGTGAATAAGCCACGGTTTTTAGTGTCATTTAGGGGCTTTGTCTTATTGACAATGTGTTAACTTCTCTCCTCATCAAAAATCTTCATCTCTTTTCAATGAGGTAACAGCTATGTCAATTCAGGCAATCGACGGTGTTTTACAGCAGCTACAGATGACGTCGCTTCAGGCCAACAACAAAAGCAACGACGTCACCAGCCATATCGACTTTGGCGCGACCATGAAGGCCGCACTCGACAAAATCAGTGAAACCCAGACGACAGCACGTACCCAGGCCCAGGATTTTGAAATGGGTAAGCCAGGTATCGCGCTCAATGATGTGATGGTCGATCTGCAAAAATCATCAATTTCTATGCAGATGGGCATTCAGGTCAGGAACAAGCTGGTGTCGGCTTATACCGACATTATGAATATGCAGGTTTAACGTGGTTACTTGCTGATTCTGAAAGGAATTATGTTGATGCTGCTTTGCTGAAGCACGTATGTAGCACAAGATCGTTCATTTTCATGTTGATTAGGGATAGCTGATCTGAGTTATTCTCGGCCATCCATGCGCCATAAACCCGGTAAAACATCTGCGCATCTGAGTGACCCATTTGCGACGCGACGTAGTTTGGATTTGCACCGGCAGAAAGTGACCAGCAGGCAAATGTATGCCGGGACTGATACGCCTTACGGTGCCTTAGTCCGGCTCTTTTCAGTGCTGCCGTCCATATCTGACCAAGCGACTCAGTTGAGTAGTAAGGTCCGGATTTCCCATTTACTGAATTAACTGAAGGATTGAAGACAAAGGTCTTCTGATCTTCAGTGCGCTCACCATACGATGAATGATGCCTGAGGGTAAATCCTTGTCAGCTGCCGTTGGTTGCTGAGTATTTCTCTCGCCGCATCTATCAGGCAGATAGTCCGGTTTCCCGCCTCGGTCTTTGGTGGAGTAAATATTCCCTGAGGTGTAAGGCTCCTGGAGACGGTAAGTGTTCCCGCCTTCAGGTCAATATCCTCCCAGGCCAGTGCGCACAACTCGCCGTGTCGTAATCCTGTCATGATCGCCAGTGACCACATATTGGCACTCTGCTGGTTATTGCAGCCAGCTATCAGTCGTGGAAATTCCTCACGTGTGATGGGGTCTGGTCGCTTGTTGGATTTCTTGAGTGGTTTAATCCCTGTCATCGCATATGCTGGTATATAACCGTTGTCATATGCTGCGGGTATCCCTGAAGTTTCCGATGATATCCAGTGTCATCCTGACCTGCCCCCGGGTTTAGATACAACCTTCAGTTAGTAATGTCGGTTGGTTTTTGTTCATATTTCCTGTTTCGCCAGTCCGTTGCGAATTCAGCTGGTGTCTGGTAATCCAGCAATGAATGGGGACGGCACTCGTTATAATCCTGCCGCCAGTCATTAATCGTTTTCCGGGCATGAAGAATATCGCTGAACCCATGCTTATTCAGACATTCATCGCGAAAGCGTCCGTTAAAACTCTCAATAAATCCGTTCTGCGTTGGCTTACCTAGCTGGATAAGCCGTAGTTCCACACCATGCTCAAAGGCCTATTGATCGAGTGCGCGGCAGGTAAATTCCGGGCCCTGATCGGTTCTTATTGTCTAAGATAGCCCCGAAACAACGCGATGCTGTCCAGAATACGCGTGACCTGAACGCCTGAAATACCGAAAGCAGCGGTGATCGTCAGACACACCTTCGTGAAATCATCCACACAGGTCAGGCACTTGATCCTGCGACCGTTGGCCCGTGCGTCCATAACGAAACCCATCGATCATGTAAGGTTCGGTGCATCCGGGCGCAGAAGCGGAAACCGTTCGGTCGCCAGCCCTTTGCGGCGTCGTCTGCGTTTTACGCTTAGTCCATTAAGGTGGTAAATACGGTATACCCGCTTGTGATTATTTTGAAGGCCCTCCCTACGCAGCAACTGCCAGATGCGACGATAACCAAAACGTCTGCGTTCAAACGCCAGCTCAATAATACGCCCTGATAAATGTGCATCAGCAGCCGGACGCTGAGCATCATAACGGCAGGTCGACAGGGACAAACCTGTAAGCCGGCAGGCACGACGTTGCGACAGACCGGTCGCATCACACATCAACACCACGGCTTCCCACTTCTGGCCTGTCGTCAGTACTTTCGCCCCAGAGCCACCTGAAGCGCCTCCTTATCCAGCATAGCTTCGGCAAGCAGCTTCTTGAGCCTGGCGTTCTCTTCCCCAAGCGACTTCAGGCGCTTAACCTCGGGCACCTCCATACCGCCATACTTCTTACGCCAGGTGTAAAAGGTGGCGTCGGAAACGGCGTGCTTACGGCAGAGCTCACGGGCAGAACTCCGGCTTCAGCCTCACGGAGGATACTGATGATCTGTTCGTCGGAAAAACGCTTCTTCATGGGGATGTCCTCATGTGGCTTATGAAGACATTACTAATATCGCGGTGTATTAATCAACGGGGAGCAGGTCAACCAGACTGGATTGCCCTTAAAGATAAAGCATTTAATGCCCTACGTGATCCGGACACGGTACTGATGAGTTATTTCTCAGAGAGTAAAGGCCTTCATCTGACTGGAGCGTATGCAGGCAGAAGTTGAAAAAATCCTGAAACACAGCTGAAGATAATGCGAGTATGGAGCTACCTATCCCTCAGATGAATAAAAATAACAGATGGCAACAAAGAGTTCATGAACCGTGACCTTGAATGGCTGTAGTACCTTTAAATAACCTCCCCGTAGCGGCGCTGAAATTTCGCGCCGCCCAACCACATCTAAAATTTAATCTAAATATTTAAAATTATAAAATCATACTTATTTTACGTTTGTAATCATACATCCATAGTAGTCTTTTTTTTCTATCATGTTATAAAAATACCACTCATCCCTGTTATTAATGTATCTATATCCATGATCATCGTTTATTATCCCTATTTCATATCCATCTTTGCATTTTTCGCTTCCTAAGGCATTTATAATTCCACGTTCCCTGCTGATGAGTAGATGTGAATAAGAAGAATAAATTTTATACGTATAAATTCCAAATGCAAATGATATAGACATGAGTAAAATCAAAATGCTTGAGCGACCGCTATTGCAGGTGAAGTGGTACAATGCATAACAAGAAAAAGAAAACATTACACACCAAGCCAGAAGAAACCCTCGCGGTTCAGAATAAGGAGATGCGACCATTGAACCGACAACCAATATTGAACAAAAAATAAGACAATAATGATATTTTCGTACGGCACCGTTTATGACAAGGTAAACAAGAGATATTGCCGAAACCGAAAAAATAATGCTTGAAGTGTCAAAAAAACAGTTAACAACATCTAAGAACCTATTGTAATAATGAGATAGAAAATCATCATTAGATGGGATAGCCCTGGCATAATAATCCCTTCTTATTCCTGTTGACTTTGCTGTTATCAGTGTCACCCAGCCCGCCGCTATTGAAATAATAGGCATAAAGTAATGCATTCCTCTCCTTCGTTCCCAAAGACAAAGAGAAAGCATCGAAACTATTACAGCCACTGGAACATTTTCAAAACTCAAACCAGACAGGAAGCAACCAGCTATGAAAATTAAATATACAAATTTTTTGTTATATATTTTTTCAATAAAAATCCTATCTGAATAAGCGGACATGACAAGCATTGTCAGAATCATTGGCTGCAAATAACCTGAATTTGCGGTCTTCCAGAAAAATACCTCCATTCCAGGCCAGATTAAAAACATAGTTCCAGCACAAATCGTAGATATAACAATTATATCCTGCTTTTTTTTAGCTCCGGAAATAAATCCAATGCACAGGCAGAATACAGGGAAAGAAAGGATATAAAAAGGAATCGAAATCCATCTAGGCATGCTTAGTTCAAATATCGCTAACTGCTCACCAAGCCTTGCATTCCACCACGTTATCTGATGATGTGACTTTTCGATTGCGTAAGCTAAGCGCTGTAATATTGTTTCATTTTGGAAGAATTTAGTCAGTCCATAGTCTTCACCAGCCATAGGGGCAATATAAACGATGATGGAAAATATAACCAGTGACAAGGAAGCTATCAATATAGGCCACTTGTAGAACTTTAAAATATCATTCATTATATAAAATACCTAATTTAGAATCTTAAATCATTCTCGATTTTACTGTTGCTAAATTTATCGTGTAACTTGCGCGCTATGTATTTTCAGTTTAATTCATCCCTGCGTTCACCTATCCTGAGAAGAGTGATTCGGAGAGAAAATTTACCCGCAAACCATCCCTTAAACTTTGCGGATGATTCTGTCATCTGTCGTTGCTATTAGCAAGATTTTGCCATCATTCCGGCTCACTATCTAAGAGGCTCGATCATCATCTACGACTTGAATTCTGTAATTATATACAGCATTCTTTATTCTTAAGCAGAGCATGCCCTCAGAATTGGGGCATGCTTAAGATCAGGAAAATCAGGAAGCCTTAAACGGATCTTTTTTATCATCCTGGCTGTCATCATTTTTTCTTGGGACTTCGCCATGATCTTTCGGCGCATCGGTAGCAGGATGATCATCTTCCTCGTACGCATTACCCGCATTCGGCGCAGCTTCGGGTAATCCTTTGCTGACATCACCTTCATGTTTACGTTGTTCGTTACTCTGATGTTTATGCATTGTTTGCTCCTTTCTTCACTCTGTTTAGTGTAGACCAGCAAAACAATTTCGTGAGAAACCGCCGTGACACGGATGAATGCTGCTGTGCATTAGCCAGCATTGTTGCGCTGTTGCGACTACGCTTAAACGCTGAGGCTAAGCGTTTGACCAGCTTACTCAGTCTTCGCTCACCAGGCTCTGCAGCCACTTCCGATTATTCCTAATGCAATATCGCTATATTGTCCTATATTTAAATCTCCAGGCGATATTTTCATTGGATAAATCACCAAAAGGAAAGACAGCATGACTGATTCAATCGAAACCAAAAGCAAAACAGATTACCTGCGTGACGTGGCATCACAGCTGAAAGAAATGCGTCACTATGCACAGACCAATACCGAGACACTTTCCGCCCATTGGTTAGCTTTTGATGCCGGTGAATACAAAGATGAGGGCAATGCAGCCCGCATTGATGCGCTGCTCAACAAGCAGGGTACGTTGCTGGAAGATCTGGAGAAGGCGATTCAGGATATCGAAATTGAAATTAACCACAGTGAGCAGGAGAGTTAAGTTATCTCCCGCTAACTGATGTGGTGGCGATTAAGGGATTAATCAGCCACCAACCAAAACTCTGCCTCATCAAACATCTCTTCCACCAGACGCGCTATCGTCGCCTTCTCGTTTTTGCTGAGATCGGTTTCAATCGCATTACGTTCCATGGGTTTGACCTTAACCTCGATATCAGGAAAAACACGATGTACGCGTTTTTCTAACTCTTCTAAGATCATTTCACGCGCGCCTGGTAAGCCCGCAACATTACGTTTATCGTAAATTAACTCTACAAACATGTTAACAATCCCTTAAGGGCAAAATCGCTTTGCCATTTTACTGTAAATAAAAACAGTATCAAGCTGATGTTCGGGTTAATTCGTTTTTTCTGAGCTGCGTAGAAAAGCACTTTCATCTGGTTTACTCTGATGGCGTTCACAACAATATGTGCGCTCACTCACCAGGAGAAGTGCAATGCGACAATTGGTTATAGATATTCTGCTCAAACTAGCAAAAATGGATGTCGACGCAAAGGAACTGACTGCGCAGATCGAAGCGCAGTCGTTGTTGGTTGCAGCTTTATTAGTCCAGGCGAAACAAGACAACGCGTTAACCATTTCAGAAACGGTTCAGGATGCGATAGTAACGGCTTCACGTTCATCCTCTGAGTTCATGCAGTCGGACATCGATTTGCTACTGACTCACATCAACCGGCTGCTGGCCGTCGCCAAATATGTTGAAGTAAGAGGTAAAATGGCAGAGGAAGAGTAACGGCTTCGCTGGCGATAAGTCTGTGGTCTGTCGCCAGCGAAGCCGGTCAACATGATGATCGGCAAGCGCGTGCTCACTTTGTTACTCTGTCGTCCGCATCACGCGTCTTGCCCTCTCGCCTGCAAAGGGCTGAGTCACTACAGTTCATTCTTAATACAGAACTCTTCCCAGCTCATTCCCAGTGATTCCGCATGCGATCTGAGGTACGCCTCTATCGCCTCGGCGGCAACGGCTTTATCTGGTTCCGCGAGCTGGATTGAGAAAATAATGCCATCGAGATTCTTTTGACGCAAAAAAGCGGCGTAGATGCGCTCAGCATGCCATTCGCGTAATTCTCGCAACGACATGTTGGCGGCGCGTGCATCGCTTTCCGTCAGCTCGTCTAATGCCGCCTGGAAGTCAGCATGGGCAGTGAAGAACAGGGTTCGCGCCTGAGCGTAATACGCTTCTGGAGTTTTCATTGCAGGTTTCCTGATATCTATTGCAGCGGCACAGTGTAGCCTGTTACATCAGGCTTGTCAGGCATAGCCGGGGCAGGGCAAGACGGGGTCCGTTATGCAGATTGCGTGGATAAACCCCGTTCGCCAGCGCCTGATACCCAGGAAAATGCCGCTTTATCTCGAGGACCGTATTCAGATAGCTTGCGCACCTTACCGTAAAAATTATAACGTAGCCGCCACCAACCGGATTGTAGGGATCAAAGATGAAAAACTGGATGCTGATTGCCACACTGGCGCTGAGTGGTTGCGCGCAAATCAATAGTTATGAGAGTGCGGTGCAAACGCCTGCTCCGGCAAATTTACAAGGTAACTGGCAGACGGTAGGGCCACAAAGCGATCTGATCAGTGACAAGGCAATGGCCAGCCTCATTATCCATGCCGATGGCAGTACGCTGGATTGTCGCCAGTGGCAGCGGGTAATTGCGAAACCAGGTAAACTGACACTGCTGAACGGGGATTACGTCAACGTTACGCGTCAGATGCGGGTGATGACTCTGGATGTAGATAATGGGGAGCTGGAATACGACGGCCTCACAATGCGTAAGGTCGAGCGACCGACTCTTGATTGTCAAAACGCTATTGCTGAAGTGGCAAAGCAGCCCGGCGTTGCGGTTATCCAGAATATCGAGCCTGAGAGCATGCGTCCTCATCTGGCGAAATGATGGTAAAAACGGCCCTGTGGGCCGTTTTTAATGAGACGTATCAATAGCGTGATTAGCGCTTTTGCAATAGATAGCTATTTTCAAATCCTGGCAGACTGCCAATGACATCAAAATCATTAAAATAGCCGCCAGCCCGCAGCAGATCAACCGCCGGCCCGACCTGCGGTGAATACTGATGATCGCGGTAGTCGTCAAATACAACAAACCCGCCTTTAATCACGGTGGGAGAATAAAGCAGGAAATCGAGTAAAACATGGCGGCCTTCATGACCTCCATCAATATGAAGCAGTACCGTTCTTGGATTTAATGCCCGCACTCGTTCAATACTGACCTCAGAATAGCCACGAACCAACGTGACCTCCGGGAAAAGACGTTGATGATAAAAACGCAGCTCATTTTCCTGATTTGTCAATTCCATCGGGTCAATGCTAATTATTCTGCGCTTGTGCTGGCAAATCTCGTTCATAAAAGACGTGGATTTTCCTTTCCAGACGCCAATTTCAATAATATCGCCTTCCACATTATTATGTTGCAACAACCAGCAAAGGTACCCGAGACATTTTACCTGGGTATGAAAGGAGAGTTCCTTACGTGGCATTGCTAATTCGGCAGGCAACTGTGATTGTGCCTGAGCGAGCGATTCGCCAACTCTGTCCCAGGTATGGTCGATCAGATTCTTGATTTCGGGTTCTTCAAAAAAAACCTTTAAGTCTGCAAGCTCAAGCATTTTATTACCTTTCTGCAAATTATCACAATGAACAGCCACGCTGACTGACTATTATCCTGCCCTAAATTTGCCATAGATTAGTCATATCTAGCCTGTAAACATGTCATGTTTTGCTATCTAAATTTGGGCTTAGTAACTATTCAGTAAAATTCGACGGTCAGGAAGACCGTCGAAAACAGAGCTACTCGCTAACTACCCACACGCTCACGCTGCCACCGTTACAGCTAAACAACGCACTGCCGTTGTCATCAGCGGTAAGGGTTTCTGACTTGTGTCCCAGATAATCACGCCAGACTTTCCCTGCATAGCCTTCACCCATCGAAATATGTTTTTCTCCCGCGTCACCATTGGACATGATGACGACGCAGCCAGGGTTTTCAGCCGTGCCACTGCGGCTAAATGCCACACAGTTTGGATGATCAAAATAATCGGTCTGTGCTCCCCAGCCGAATAGCTGACGGGCACGAATAAGATTTTCCAGCTCAGGAATAACCGGCATATCAACCTGATGGACTTCGCCGTCACCGCCTTCATCCTGATAGCTGGCACCGAACAGGTCGGGATAAAAGACGGTTGGCACCCCTTGCTCCCGTAACAGAATGAGCGCGTAAGCGAGCGGTTTAAACCAGGACTCGACTGGGGCTTCAAGAGACTGTAAGGGTTGCGTATCGTGGTTAGCAACGATAGTCACGGCATGCCAGGGATCGGCCAGAACCAGCGAATTATCAAAGATTTTGCTCATGTCATAGGCGCTGCCGGCTTTAGATGCCTCATGGAAATTCATATGTAAGGGAGCATCAAACAGCATGGTTTTGCCGTCAACCTGGTGAATATATTCCTGCAGTTTATCGGTTTCAAAAGACCAGTATTCCGCCACGATAAACAATGGATCGCTGGCGACGTCCTGAATATGATCGATCCACTCTTTATAAAACCACGCCGGAATATGCTTCACCGCATCCAGCCGGAATCCGGTGCAGGGCACCTGCTCCATAACCCAGCGCGCCCAGTATTTAAGTTCTTCTCTGACGGCATTATTGCGAAAATCGATATTGGCACCCATCAGGTAATCGAAATTACCTAACTCATTATCTACCTGATCGTTCCAGCCTTCTGCGGTGTAATCATTGATGATTTTAAATACGCCGTTTTCATCCGGGTTTTCGATATGATCTACGCCGCTGAAACACTTGTAGTCCCAGACAAATTTTGAGTATTGTCCTGCTCGTACCGGAAAATTAAAGCGTGTCCAGGCTTCGCACTCCACGACTTCTGGATAGATTTCATCACGATTATCGGGATTAACACGATTGACCCGAATCTGTTCTTTCTCATCTGCCCCCATTTTATGGTTAAGCACGACATCAAGTAACACACCAATATCGTGACTGCGTAACGCGTTAACCGCATCCAGCAATTGCTGTTTATCACCATATTTCGTGGCTTGACTGCCTTTTTGATCGAACTCGCCTAAATCAAACAGATCATAGCTGTCATAACCCACCGAATAGCCACCTGATTCGCCTTTATAACAAGGAGGGAGCCATACCATGTTGATGCCCATGTCGTTAAGCAGGGCAGCTTTATCGGCTACTTCCGGCCACAGCTTGCTGCCATCGGGATAGTACCAGTGGAAAAACTGCAATAAGGTTGGGTTCTGCATGACGTGCTTCCAGTCAAAGGAGAGAGAACTGGAAGTATGGGATAAGAGTGAAGAAATTACGCGGGTGAACTAAAAATATAGTTTCCACCCGCGAAAGTCGGCTTTTTATTGGCTTTTTGGGTAAAGAATATTGCCCGCCATATTGCCGTAAGAGGTCATGACATTTTGTTGTTGCGTTGAGGTCGTCACCAGCGAGCGCAATTCATGCATCCGCTCGCCCAACAAGGTTTTCAGCGTGGTTTCGTTACGCAGAATTTGCTCAAGTACCGGGCGAATTTGTGCCCGCTGTAGTGCGGAAAGAATGTCGGCATCGTTATCACGCGCTACACGCTCGACGCTGCTAATATAAGTTGATTCGCAACTCAACAACTCATCCCATTGCCCTTGTCTGGCGTGCTCCAGCATAGCATTACTGAGCGTGAGCAATTGCTGATACCCTTTTAGCAGCTCGAGTGGATTACTCATTAAAACGTATCCTGCTGTGGCTGATAGTTAGGTCCAATCTGTTTCCAGGCATCCGCGATGTTATTCAGTAAACCTTCGACTTCGGTAATCGCCTCAACATCATTATTGAGATTAGCCTGTAACAGACGGCGAGTCATATACTCATACAGGTTATCGAGGTTGGCAGAAATTTCACCGCCCACCTCATGATTCAGACCTGCGCGCAAACCATTGGTAATGATATTAATGGCTTTTGATAAGGCGTTTCCTTTACCCGGGATATCGCCTTGTTCAATTAAAATAGCGGCTTTTTTCATGGCGCTTAGGGCACCATCAAATAGCATCACGACCAGTTGGTGTGGGCTGGCGCTTAATACCGCGCTTTCCACACCGACTTGCGCATAGGCCTGAATACCGGACTTAGCGTACATGCTTACCACTCCTGTTATAATTTGGCGAACTGCTGGGTCAGATAGTTACCCGTCTGCGTCATGGAAGAAACCAGGGTGCTCAGATTGGTAAACTGAGTTTTGTACCTTGCCATCGTAGCGGTGATCTGATCATTCACTTCAGTGTAACGGTCTGAAAGCTGCTTCAGGGAGGTATTAATCCCGTTAGTGGCATTTTGTACCTGACCACTACTTGAGAGCATCTGCGTCAGAGTGTTGTTAGCCTGCGTTGCAAAACCTGTCGTTTTACCGTCGCCTGTCAAGAAGCTCAACACATCGGAAGGCTGATTCGTTAACGCATTACTCAATTTAGTGCTGTCGACGGTCAGTTTGCCATTCACATCCTGCGTAATACCGAGCTGAGCCAGTGTTGTGAGGTTTCCGCTGGACTGAGGCGATGAAAGTTGGCTACGCAAACTGGTCTGAATATTGCGCAACGTGTTATCACCTAATAAATCACCATTACCGGAGTCCTGAGCTGTGCCAGCTTTGACAGCAGTATATTTCGTCTGATTACCAATGGTAGTCTGAAGCGAATTATAAGCATCGACATAAGCCTGTATCGCTGCCGTCATCGGTTGATTATCGGTGGCAACAGTGAGGGTTTCAGGTGATCCCGTCGCAGTTGTTTTACTGAGATTAAGCGTCACGCCTTCAGGAGCATCAGTAATGGTATTGCTGCTACGGGTGATGGACACACCGTTAATCTTTAACTGAGCATCCTTCGCGGCAACCTGTTCGGTCATGGCATTGCTGCTACCGCCCTGGCTGTAGTTAATGTACTGAGACAGGGTACTGTCATTGGTACTGACCGTCATCGCATTCGCCGTTCCACTATCACGTGCGGTCAGGGACAGATAATAGGTATTGTCATCAGCTTTAATAATACTCGCGTTAACGCTACCTTGTTGTTTGTTGATCGCATCGCGGATATCAGACAGGCTGGTCTGGTCTTTCGTCAACGTCACGCTAAGCGGCGTTTTCTGACCAGACTGAGAGATAGTAATGGTGCGGGATGCCATGCTCTGGTCACCCAGATCGGTATCTTTACTGGTTGCTGATTTAGACAGCAGTGACTGAGAAGAGGCCAACTGACTTACTTCAATCGAGTAGTTACCGGCAGAGGCTTTACTGGCAAGCGTGGCGGTAAATGCCGTATTGGTACTGGTCACTTTGGTTGCCGCGATAGCGGACGCATTCTGTAAGGCCGCAGCAGCGGTTTGCACTTTCGCAAGACCGGTTTTTACCACGCCCCAGGCGGTAAGCTGAGCGTTATAAGACGACTGCTGTTGAGTAATTGGCGTCAGTTTAGTCTGTTCAGCTGTTTCCAGACTCGTGTACAGAGTATTGAGGTCGAGATTCGTACCAGCACCGAGTGAACTTACACTTGCCATAGTTTATCCTTTACGAGGTTTACGCTAAGTAGAATGAGTATCGGCAGCGAGTGGTAAAAGATTAGCCTGTTCTTTAGAAAATCGATGGCTGGATAAGCAGTGCTTCTTTAATTGTCTTCTTGGGTTTGCCCATCTCAAAATTACTGTGTTTTTTTTCTAAAGGTTGAGTAGGTGCTGACGATAATCAGGTTATCGGTGAGCAAACCGAATTCAGACGCCTTAATCTGGCTCAATTTTTTAAAGGAAAAACATCATGGCAGTGATTAACACTAACACCCTGTCTCTGGTTACTCAGAACAACCTGAGCAAATCTCAGTCATCCCTGGGAACTGCGATTGAGCGCCTGTCTTCCGGCCTGCGTATCAACAGCGCTAAAGACGATGCCGCTGGCGAAGCCATTGCTAACCGCTTCACCTCTAACATCAACGGTCTGACCGTTGCGGCACGTAACGCCAACGACGGTATCTCTCTGTCACAGACCGCTGAAGGCGCCCTGTCAGAAGTGAACAACAACCTGCAGCGTGTACGTGACCTGACCGTTCAGGCGCAGAACAGCTCTAACTCAGCGTCTGATATCGACTCGATTCAGGCTGAAGTTAACCAGCGTATGCAGGAAATCGACCGCGTCACCAAGCAGACCGATTTCAACGGCATTAAAGTCCTGAACACCGGTGCTGCGAGCACAACTTATAACTTCCAGGTTGGTTCAAAAGACGGCGAGACTATCGGTATTGCGATCAGCTCAAGTGACAGCTTTGACCTGGCAGCAGCAGGTAACGCCTCTACCGGTACCACTCAGAACACACGTGCTATGGGCACTGGCGATACCGTTAACGGCAACGCGCGTACTACCTCAGCAATCGGTTTCGACGTACTGAAAGGTGCTGTCACCGGTGGTGCTACTGGTGCCGCATCCGGTACTACGCCGCTGGCTGACATCGATAAAGCGATTAAAGCGGTTGATAACCAGCGCAGCCTGCTGGGTGCGTCTCAGAACCGTTTTGAGTCCACCATCAGCAACCTGAACAACACCGTAACCAACCTGACCGCAGCCCGCAGCCGTATTCAGGATGCCGACTATGCGACCGAAGTATCTAACATGTCCCGCGCGCAGATCCTGCAGCAGGCAGGTTCTTCGGTGCTGGCGCAGGCCAACCAGGTGCCTCAGACGATGCTGTCTCTGCTGCGTTAATTGCCGCAAAGCATGCATTAATAAAAACGCCTTCAGTGATGAAGGCGTTTTTCATTTATGGCCTGTCAATATTATCCTCGACCACGCTTCTTTCGTTTGGCTTTCCATCCTAACCACGGTTTTTACGCTATCGGAAATTCAGCGGCGAAAGTGAAACGGCGTTGCGGCCTTTCGAGCTCTGCTGATGTTTTTCAGGTATGACTGAAGACCTGGATGAACCTGTTTTCCGTTAGACGATATAAAAAATATGCCTCTTGCATAAAGTTTTGCTTAGCCCGGACGATAACAATATTGAAGGCGATAAAGCCGCAGGCCAAATACCTGACCCAGTATTTCTTATTAAAGGATATTCATCATGGCAGTCATTAATACCAATACCCTGTCTCTGGTTACTCAGAACAACCTGAGCAAATCTCAGTCATCCCTGGGCACTGCGATTGAGCGCCTGTCTTCCGGCCTGCGTATCAACAGCGCCAAAGATGATGCAGCGGGTCAGGCTATCGCCAACCGCTTCAGCTCTAACATCAACGGCCTGACTGTTGCGGCACGTAACGCCAACGACGGTATCTCTCTGTCGCAGACTGCTGAAGGCGCCCTGTCAGAAGTCAACAACAACCTGCAGCGTGTACGTGATCTGACCGTACAGGCGCAGAACAGCTCTAACTCAGCGTCTGACATCGACTCGATTCAGGCTGAAGTTAACCAGCGTATGCAGGAAATCGACCGCGTCACCAAGCAGACCGATTTCAACGGCATTAAAGTCCTGAACACCGGCTCAGGCAGCACCACCTATAACTTCCAGGTTGGCGCGAAAGACGGCGAAACCATCGGCATCGCGATCAGCTCAAGCGACGGTTTTGACCTGGCCGCAGCGGGTCAGTCGGGTAGTGTTCAGAACACCCGTGCTATGGCTTCAGGCACAGATATCGTTAACGGTAACGCGCGTACCACTTCAGCAGTCGGCTTCGACGTGCTGAAAGGTGCTGTAACGGGTGGTAGCGGTGGTACTGCAACGGGTACTACGCCGCTGGCTGACATCGATAAAGCGATTAAAGCGGTTGATAACCAGCGCAGCCTGCTGGGTGCGTCTCAGAACCGTTTTGAGTCCACCATCAGCAACCTGAACAACACCGTGACTAACCTGACCGCGGCCCGTAGCCGTATTCAGGATGCGGACTACGCGACCGAAGTATCTAACATGTCTCGCTCGCAGATCCTGCAGCAGGCAGGTTCTTCGGTGCTGGCGCAGGCCAACCAGGTGCCTCAGACTATGCTGTCTCTGCTGCGTTAATTGCCGCAAAGCACGCATTAATAAAAACGCCCTCAGTAATGAGGGCGTTTTTTTATTTTATACAAGCATATACCAGGCCAATCACAGTTTTACGACGGCCTGATATTAGCTGAAGTGAAGCAGTACTGTTTTAAGGCTTTCACCCTTACTGGCTATGCTAAGTGGCTTTTAGATAGCGTCCTGCGCGTAGGAAGCTGCAAAACGTTAGCTCCGTCTTCTGGCGCCTGAAACCTCACGCAGTTATCTCATATTCCCATCCGTGGATATGTTACCGCGGCAAAGATTTTTCAGCGGATAGTCTGCTACTGTCATCCTGTGCGTTACTATCGTTGATTCTTTTTATAATTTCGTAAAGATAGCTTGTTTTAATTAACTGGCAAAACCGCATTTATTAACCTGCCGTGATTATAACATGCATAAAAAAGGTGATACGTATACGGAATAGGGCGGTGAGGGTTTCAATTGCGCGATAAAGTATTATTGCGTCCGTTACATTACTAATACTATTACACTATTATGGTTTTACACTAATTCAATGGCTTAGCATCTTTCTCTTCAACAGAAATGCGGTAGTGTTAGAGATCTACATACTGGTCAGATACTGTGATTTGGCCATGTATATTTTTAATGATAACTTAAAAAACATAAGGTTATGAGTCTTCAGGGAGGTGGTGCTGACAGCCAGTAAGGACGATTTTAAAACTCGGTCAATTAATTTTTCGCAAACCTGTTTTTCCTTTATTAAGATAAAAAATACCAGTAAGGCTTAAAGTTTTGCGCATAGCGGGCGATAACATTATTGAAGGCAATTAAGCCGCAGGCCAAAAACCAAACCTAAATCTCTTTATGAAGGATACTTATCATGGCAGTTATTAATACCAATACCCTGTCACTGGTTACCCAGAATAACCTGACAAAATCTCAGTCTTCGTTAGGTACTGCTATTGAGCGCCTGTCTTCTGGCCTGCGTATCAACAGCGCCAAAGATGACGCAGCGGGTCAGGCAATTGCTAACCGCTTCAGCTCTAACATCAACGGTCTGACCGTTGCGGCACGTAACGCCAACGACGGTATCTCTCTGTCACAGACCGCTGAAGGCGCACTGACCGAAGTCAACAACAACCTGCAGCGTGTACGTGACCTGACCGTACAGGCGCAGAACAGCTCTAACTCAGCGTCTGACATCGACTCCATTCAGTCTGAAGTTAACCAGCGTATGGAAGAGATCAACCGTGTTACTCAGCAGACCGATTTCAACGGCATTAAAGTCCTGAACACCGGTTCTGGCAGCACGACCTATAACTTCCAGGTTGGCGCGAAAGATGGCGAAACTATCGGTATCACTATCAGTTCAAGTAACGGCTTCAACCTGTTCAATACTGCAAGTGCATCAGGTCAGACTTCGGGTCAGACAATCAACGGTAACGCACGTTCAACCGTCGCTGAAGGCTTTGACGTACTGAAAGGTACCGTTACTTCTGGTGGCGCTACAGATGGCAGCCCACTGACTGATATCGATGCGGCAATCAAATCTGTTGACAACCAGCGCAGCCTGCTGGGTGCATCTCAGAACCGTTTCGAGTCCACCATCAGCAACCTGAACAACACCGTGACCAACCTGACCGCAGCCCGCAGCCGTATTCAGGATGCCGACTACGCGACCGAAGTGTCTAACATGTCCCGCGCGCAGATCCTGCAGCAGGCAGGTTCTTCGGTGCTGGCCCAGGCCAACCAGGTGCCACAGACTATGCTTTCTCTGCTGCGTTAATCCTCTTTACAACGCATTCGAACCCTGCCTTTTGGCAGGGTTTTTTTTATCTGTTCTGTTGCTATTGATAAGCAAGAATACTGCGCTTTTATAGTGTTTTTGCGCCGATTGACTCTCCCTTGACCTGAGTAGAATAAATCAATCTGGTTTATTTTGATGACATATGGTCAGCAGGAGAGGGTATGAATAACAATATAATGGTGACCAGTCCGTTGCTTCCGCCTCTGGAAGAGTTTATGCCTTATCTTGAAGAGATCTGGCAGAGCAAGCAATTGACTAATGGCGGCCCTTTTCATCAACAGCTTGAACAGGCATTGGCTGAGTATCTGGATGTAAAACATCTTTGCCTGTTCGCAAATGGTACGCTGGCACTGGTGACCGCATTGCAGGCCTTGCGTATCTCTGGTGAAGTCATCACGACGCCTTTTTCCTTTGTTGCCACCTCTCACTCTTTACTCTGGAATGACATAAAACCTGTCTTCGTCGATATCGATCCGGTAACGTGCAATCTCGATCCGGCTAAAATCGAGGCGGCGATCACGCCTCAGACAACCGCCATATTGCCGGTCCATTGCTATGGCATTCCCTGTAATATGGACGCTATTCAGGAAATTGCCGATCGGTATGGCCTTAAAGTGATTTACGACGCAGCCCATGCTTTTTCGGTGAAGCAGGACGGCGAAAGCATACTGAATCATGGCGATCTGTCAGTATTAAGTTTCCACGCGACCAAAGTATTTAATACCTTTGAAGGCGGCGCGATCATTTGCCCAAATGAAAAAATCAAGCGTCGCATCGATTATTTGAAAAACTTTGGCTTTGCAGATGAAACCACCGTTGTTGCCCCGGGCATTAATGGAAAAATGAACGAGATTCAGGCTGCATTTGGCTTATTGCAATTAAAACATATTGACTACGCGCTGGATTGTCGCAGAAAAATTTTTGAGAGATATGTTGCGGCGTTGAGCCATCTTAAGGGCATTTCTTTTAGTTTTGTCCCAGCCGGTGTGGACTGGAATTATGCCTACTGTGCAATTTTTATCGATGAAAGCCTGTTCCCACTTTCTCGCGATGCGATGTATATGCTCTTTAAAGAAAAAAATATTTATGTACGCCGCTATTTTTATCCATTGATTTCAGAATTCCCAATGTATAAAGGCTATTCGTCTTCATCTCCTGATAATCTCCCTGAGGCGTCCTTACTGTCTAAGCAAGTTCTTTGCTTACCCATCTATCCGACCTTAAGTGAAGAGAGTCAGAATGAGATTATTCACGTCATCCTGACAGCCGGTCACGTCAGAGCAGCGTAAATAACAATTTTGCGATGTTCCCACATCGTCATTGAGGCTTAGTATGTCAAAAAGTAATCTGGTGTCTATCCTGATCCCTGCATATAAAAGTGATTATATCGAGGATGCACTAAAAAGTGCTATGCAGCAGGATTACCCTGAAATTGAAATTATCATCTGTGATGACAGTAGCAGCGATGAGCTCGCTCGTGTCGTTGAGCGAGTGAGTCAGGGGAGCCCGCATCCAGTTCACTATTATAAAAACGAAACACGGCTACTGGAACTGGGTAACATAGAGCGGTGCTTATCCTTTGCCCAGGGCGAATACGTTAAATTTTTATATGACGACGATATTCTGCGCTCTGATTGTGTAAGCCGCTTAGTCAAAGCACTCAATGCTTCACCTGATATCATTCTTGCTTCCTCACGTCGGCAGCGTATTGACGAGTCTGGTTATGTGCTGGCTGATATCATGGCAACTGCTTATCCTTTCCGTGGCGATGTTATTTTAGAAGGGCGGGATGTTATTTCATTCCTTTGTGATTACATCATTAATTTTATTGGTGAGCCTTCCTGCGTACTATGCCGCCGCGAAGCCTTAACGGAATTAAATCATAATCCGGTTTACCTGAACGGCCAGGTCCTGCCCTATCTTTATGACCTCTGCATTTATGTTAACCTTTTAGTTAAAGGTAATTTGGCTTTTATCAGTGAGCCGCTTTCGCAATTTAGGGTATCTGAAAGTCAGGTCAGCCATCAGGCTTCATCTCAGGCGGATATTGTCTCTGATACTTATCAACAGTTTCCGTTAATGATTGAGCAGTTAGGATTGTACAAAGGCGATCCTAATGAGAATCAGTCTGTGCGGGTTACGGCGCTTAGTCATCCCCAAAATTATATCAATTGTAATCTTCTTGCTGCGATGAGCAGTGCATTACACTTGTCGGACGGTAACCGCGCGAACAAGAGCTTAAAAGAGTGGCTGGCATTACGTACAGTCACCGATCGTGATTCAGCAAAGATCGATGATTACATCAGCAGCCAGATGTTTAGCACACAGATTGCGGTTTATATCTTATCGAGTGGTGCCGAACCGTTATTTATTGAACAGTCCGTAAATGATATTAATAAAAAACATATTTCAGGCCTGACGTTGGTACCCGTTATTGTAAACCATAACGGACAATTATCCTGCAATGCTGAAACCATATCTGGAAGAAATGATGCGGAAGCAATCAATTCACTTATCGAGCAACGTCAGGAACAATGGATTCTGATCATTAATGCGGGAAGTGTGCTTACAGAAAGTGGCTTGCTGCAACTTGCGCTGTCATTACCTTCTGCGGCGGGCTGCAGCGCTGTCTATGCGGATGAAATGTATCAGCAAGCTGGCGAGATTACGGGAACCTCTTTCCGTCCTGATTTTAATCTGGATTTACTGTTAAGTCATCCTGCTGAAATGGCGCGCCATTGGCTCTTTAGCCGTGAGTGTATCGTTAACTCAGGCTTTTTCGATACGCGCTATGTGAATGCATGGGAGTTTGCAGGCATCGTTAAACTTATCGAACAATATGGTACAAACAGTATTGGGCATCTGCCTGAACCACTGGTGATTTCTCATACTTTTTCACTTAATACCAATCCAGAGTACCTGGATATCCTGAGCACACATCTACGTCAACGGGGTTATTCGAATGGTTGGGTCAAAAATACCTGGCCGGGATTGTATAATCTTCGATATGAGCACGCAGAAAAGCCTCTTGTGTCAATTATTATTCCGACTAAAGACCAGTTACCCGTACTGATAACGTGTGTGACATCATTGCTGGAAAAAACGGCTTATAAAAATTATGAGCTCCTCATCGTCGATAACAATAGTGAAACAGCGGAAGCGAAACAGTGGTTATCGGGATTAGAAACTGTTGACCCTGCGCGCATAAAAGTTCTGCGTTTCCCTTATCCGTTTAACTATTCTGCTATGAATAATCTGGCCTCGCGCGAAGCGCGGGGTGAGTACATGGTACTGTTAAATAACGATACCGCCATTATTGATGGTGCCTGGCTTGATGAGCTTCTCAATCATGCACAGCGGCCCGAAGTGGGTGTGGTGGGTGCCAAACTTCTTTTCCCTAACAATACAGTACAGCACGCGGGCGTTTTGTTAGGTCTGAGAGGACCTGCAGAACATCCCTTTATTGGTGAGCCGGCAGATGCAAAAGGCTACATGCGCCGCCTGATGGTCGATCAAAACTACACTGCGGTTACAGCGGCCTGCCTCATGATCCGTAAATCCGTTTATGAATCGGTTGGCGGACTGGACGAAGAGAATTTTAAAGTTTCCTACAACGATGTCGACCTCTGCCTTAAGGTTCGTGAACAAGGCTATCTGACCGTATGGACACCGCACGCCGTCGTGATGCACGAAGGGAGTGTCAGCCAGAAAAAAGTGGATAAGTCTACTCAAGAGAAGAAGATCAAACGATTTACAGACGAGCAGGACAGCTTTTATAAAAAATGGCTGCCGCTAATTGCTAACGATCCTTCTTATAACGCTAACTTGTCACTCAACGGCACTGGTTTTGAGCTGGAACAGGCTTTAGACATGACCTGGAAACCACTGTCATGGAAACCGTTGCCGACTATTATTGCCATGATGGCGGACTTCACCGGTTGCGGCCAGTACCGAATTATTCAACCATTAAAAGCAATGAAGGCGGAAGGGCTGGTACAAGGGCGTCTTTCGGATTACATGCATCACACGGCTGAACTTGCCCGGTATGCTCCTGACAGCATCGTCTTACAAAGACAAATTACTCCGGAATCACTGGAATGGCAGCGTCGGCTGGGGGTATTAAAAAATACCTTTAAAATCTTTGAACTGGATGATTACTTACCTAATCTGCCAATGAAAAGTATTCATCGCGCCAATATGCCGAAAGATATCTTGAAATCGCTTCGCAAAGCATTGAGCCTGGCTGATCGTTTTGTTGTCTCCACGCCCGCTCTGGCTAATGCATTCGACGGTAACCATCATGACATCCGCGTAGCTGAAAATCGCTTGCCTGTTGAAACGTGGGCACATCTTACCAGCTTACGAAACCAGGGTAAGAAACCTCGGGTTGGTTGGGCAGGCGGGTCGAGCCATAGGGGCGATCTGGAAATGATTGCGGATGTTGTTCGTGCCTTTGCAGATCGGGTTGAATGGGTCTTTTTTGGAATGTGCCCGCCAAAACTTCGTCCGTATATTCATGAATACTACAGCGGTGTAGAGATAAAGAAATACCCTGAAAAACTGGCTTCACTGAATCTCGATTTAGCACTGGCACCGGTTGAGGATAATTTGTTTAACCGCTGTAAAAGCAATCTAAGACTACTGGAATACGGCGCATGCGGATACCCCGTCATTTGCAGTGATGTGGAGTGTTATCATTATGACTTACCTGTCACGCGCGTCAAAAACCGTTATAAAGACTGGGTGGAGGCAATCGAGATGCATCTTGATGATCCGGAAGCCTCACGACGTTCGGGCGAGGCATTGCGAAATGCCATCCACAAAGACTGGATGCTTACTGGAGAGCCTCTCCGCCACTGGATGAATATGTGGTTGCCTGATTAATACGTTTTGACATGCAGTAAAGGTAAAAAGAGGGCTTGCCGCGGGTAAGCCCTCTTAATCCTTTAAACACTATCTTCGTGGAGTCCCAAACCCCAGTAAGAATCAGTGTAAACTGTCGATATAAGATAAACACATTCTCCTCGTACACTTTACAACCCGTTTCGGTTATTTCGTATTTATAAAGGATTAAGACGATGACTCAAGTTTATACAGAGGCAACAGGTGTACGACTGAGTACGCAGGCTCAGCGTTTACTGGTGGTGTCCGATAACCAGGAGCTGTCGCTTTATCTTAAAGAGGAACTTGAAAAACAGCCCTTTGAGCTACCATTCAACGCGGACTTTTGCTACACGTCATTTAACACGAATCCGCAACTAATGATGGCTATTGGAGCGACCCGGATTAATGTCAAAGATGAGTCCACAGTTGAAAGGATCATTCAGGAGTATGATTTGGTTTTCAGTTTGCATTGTAAACAAATTTTCCCTGCCGCCCTTACTGATAACCTATGCTGTATTAACTTTCATCCCGGTCTCAATCCTTTTAATCGTGGATGGTATCCCCAGGCTTTTTCAATTATCAATGGCTTGCCTGTGGGCGCGACAATTCATTTAATGGACGCCGAAGTTGACCATGGCGAAATTATCGATCAGCAGGTAGTTAAAGTGAAAGTTTCAGATACTTCTTTGACAGTTTACAGAAACGTCATCGCAACAGAAAAGTATCTCATAAGTAAAAATATTTTTACTATCATCTCCGGTTCATATACGACAAAGAAACCACAGGCAGAAGGGAATTACAACGGAATTAAGGACTATAACGCGCTGTGTGAATTAGATTTGAACTCTGTCGCTACGCTTGATGAACATTTGAAAATATTGCGTGCGACAACGCATGGTGACTTTAAAAATGCGTTTTTTCGTGATGAGAATGGTAAAAAGTATTTTGTAAGGATAATCATCGATGAAGATTTTTAAAAGATCACCTCTTATCGCGTTCCGTTCGGAGTGAGTAATGTACGCACCTCCTCAGAGTGATCTCTATCTCCGATAAGATTGCCATGCAAAGACGCACGGGTTTTTTATTTATGGATTTTTATCGTTTTTAGGGAAATAATACGATTTTATTTGTGGTTTTGCTTACTGTTATTACGCTTTTCTCGTGCTTAGTCGTGATGCTTAATGCTTTCTGATGTAGTAAGCACTTTTCTCTATCCTGCATCATTACACTCGCATTGCTCAAATAACCATATTCAAAAAAGATAACGTTTTAGATTGAAAAAATAAGCTGAGAAATGAACAGAGGCAAATGGGTTACATTTGCTAGCAGGCAGGCAAGAGGGAGATTTTGATTACACTATACTTCAATAATGAGGCGATAGCCTTGATATGAAATTCTTATGTATCAGCCAGTTAGATTGCTTTATAACTGGCTGGTACATCTTTGTCGTGTAAACATTACCCCATTATGACAACCTCGGCTAAGAGGCTATTTTATAGTTTTTATAAATAGTTAGCAGATAACTTTGCCAGTCTGAGGTTTTTATATTCATTTTTTTGATTTTATCACAACATAATTGTGAATTTAACGGTCGAACCGCAGCGGTTGGATAATCGGTGCTGCGAATGCCGAATACTGAAATATCTTTTTTTACTGCGATAAAAAGCGCTTGTGCAAACTCACACCAACTTACGGGCTCATCACCACAGTAATGATAAATCCCCCGCGCTTCAGGCTGTACAGCAAGAAGAATCATTGCCTGGGCCAGATCGCCTGCGTAGGTAGGGCAACCGTACTGATCATTCACCACCTTTATCTCATGACGCGTTTCCGCTAAATGGAGCATCGTGTCGACAAAGTTACTTCCATATTCACTAAAAACCCAAGAGGTACGGATGATTATGGCTTCAGGTAAGATATCTATTACGCGTTTTTCACCTTCCCACTTGCTCAGACCATAAAAATTAATCGGGCAGGGTTGATCGCTTTCGGTGTAAGCGGTTTTTTTAATGCCATCAAAAACGTAGTCAGTAGAAATATGAATCAGACGAGCACTGACCAGTTTGGCCGCCTGAGCCAGATTCTCTGGGCCGATGGCATTAACTTTGAGTGCGCGTGTACGGTCAGTTTCTGCCTTGTCGACTGCCGTGTACGCAGCCGTATTCATGATGACATCAGGCTTGAATTTTTTAACAATACGCATGACTGCTGAACGGTCGGTAATATCCAGCTCTGCCGAACCACACGCCAGGGTAATCCAGTCTGTGGGAAAGCGATCCAGTATGCAGCGGCCCAGTTGACCATAAGCACCTGTTAGTAAAACGCGCATCAGAGCGACTCCTGCGGTAATGTTCCTTGCTGATCATTTGCACACAGTATCAACAGCAGTACTGGCGATAGAAAAGTCACTTTGCGGTTATTCCTCATTTGGCAGGTGTGGTCCTTTAGGTAATTGTTTCAGCAAGGTTTCCTGGAAGCCCTGATCTCAGGCCATGCCCCTTAACTCTCTGGAAATTGTCACCCGTTCTGCAATCAACCCATTTACGATGGGCGTGTATGACGTCCCCGCTATTCACTTCCTCTAGAACCGGTCTACGCTTGCAGAGTGATGATGAAAGAATACGAGCTTGCAAGTGAAACTAATGGCAAGAATAACCGATAAAAAAGCAGGTAAAGTAAAGGATAAGCAACAGACACAGCGCACAAGCGGAAAAGACACCCGGTCATCCGCGACGAAAATACCTGTTTTCTCGTGTAATAAGGCAAATGTGACGTACTTAAACGGCAGGATTTTAATCCGGACGGGGAAATAATAAAAAAGTCATCGCAGCGTTACAGTTCATTACAACTATGCCGATAATCCCCTTCAGAATGACTCTCATTTTGATATAACTTTTCATGTTCTGGGGTGGTTATGCGCTTTAACTATGACCTGCTTCCGGGCGAACGCCTTTCTTTTGAAGAGATCGCCCGGCGTTATGCACAGCAATACCCTGATGAGAAAGAACTGACGGCGCGTGCGCTGCTGAGTCCTTCAACCAGCTATCGGACGTTAAAAATTCGTGCTGTCTTTGCTCAGGAAGAGAGTAACAGTCCTCTGGAAGACCTGTTGTTCATTGCTAACGACAATGAACGGAAAAACTATTTGCGCCGTTTTGAGTACTACCTTAAACAGCAGCAGCCTTTTCACTATTTTCGCCGTGGAAAAGAGGATGAGGATAATCGCTGGAAGGTGATAGGGAAAAGCTATGTCTATGCCATGGTCGATCCCCATTCTGCGCAGGCGCAAAACCTGATCAACAGCCGGGGTTATAAACTGGTTTTGATGCGTGAAGATGAAGAAGATGCCTGGTGGCAGCTGTTCAACGTGCAGTCTAACCCCTGTTTCCCGCAGTCTCGTCGCATCCAGTTTATTGTGGTACTGAGTACGCCCGAACACAAGATTCCGGCTGCAGTTATGCCTGGTACTGAAGTGGGGCGGCGTGTCAAAGCCAAAGTGTTGCAGAAAGCCAGCCAGTCAGAATTTATGGCGGCGGTAAAAGCGCGCTACGGTGCCTGTATTATTACCGGAACCAGCCTTCTCGACCCGCATCTGTGGCCGTGGGTTGAGGCCTGCCATATCGACACACGAGAAAACGATGAAGGTTTTCTGGCAGACAACAGTGTGGATAACGGGTTGTTCCTGCGTAGCGATTTACAGCGGCTTTTTGTCAACAAAATGATAAGCATTGATGGTGATTCCGGGCAGGTGCGTTTTCATGCGGATGAAAAAACGCGTGAAAGCATTGGTCCGTTTTATCAGGAGATGGAAGGGCAGGTTTGTGCACTGTGGGAAAACGTGCCATCCGCAACCCGCCAGCGTTTACTGTCATTACGTTAGTCTGTCTGTACAGAGCGGAACCTTCCGCTCTGAAACATCACAAATTTGAAATAACCTTGGTTTATCCCGCCTATTCAGCCAATCAAAAGCCCTACAGAATTGCATAATCATGCCGATAACTTCATTAACGCAGGGTAGTCAACGTGAACGATCTCTATACCGCCGATGGCGTGATGGACAAACATTCGCTCTGGCAGCGCTACGTCCCACTGGTACGTCATGAAGCACTGCGCTTACAGGTCCGCCTGCCAGCCAGTGTTGAACTTGACGACCTGCTTCAAGCCGGGGGCATTGGTCTGTTGAATGCGGTGGAGCGCTATGACGCGCTTCAGGGTACCGCCTTTACCACGTATGCAGTACAGCGCATTCGTGGGGCCATGCTTGATGAGCTTCGCAGCCGGGACTGGGCGCCGCGTAGCGTCAGACGAAATGCTCGTGAGGTAGCCGGGGCTATGCATCAGGTCGAACAGATGCTGGGTCGGGCCGCTTCTGAACAGGAAGTCGCGCAACAGTTGAATGTTTCGATAGAAGAGTACCGGCAGATTCTGTTGGATACCAACAACAGCCAGCTCTTTTCGTACGATGAGTATCGAGAAGAACACGGTGACAGTGCGGAACTGGTGACGGAAGGGCACGAAGAGGCCAATCCACTTCATCAGTTAATGGAAGGGAGTCTGCGTGAACGCGTCATTGAAGCGATCGAGGCGTTGCCCGAGCGCGAGAAGATGGTGCTGACACTGTACTACCAGGAAGAACTGAATCTGAAAGAGATTGGCGCGGTACTTGACGTGGGGGAATCCCGAGTCAGCCAACTGCACAGTCAGGCGATAAAACGCTTGCGTGCCCGACTTACGGGAGCGCGCTAGAAGGCTCAGTTCCTGGCGATCTATAAATAATAAGAAATCGGGGACTCAACAGTGGGAGCCAAAACCAAAGCCAGACCTTTAAGTCGTTATCTTAAAGACTACAAACACAGCCAAAACAATTGTTCACACTGTGGCAAAGTATTAGACCGTATGGCGCTGGTCTTTCGTGGCCAGATCATCAATAAAGAGGCCATCGCACGGATGGACCAAATGATTGATGAGCCGCTTTGGCTAAAACTGCAGCCAGAATTAACGGCACTTTGTCGTTTTTGCAGCGATATTTTTTGTAATACGCATCCTAATTATTTTGACATCATGGCCTTCAAACAATATCTGTTTGAACAGACTGAAATGAGCCCAAGCACCATTCGTGAATATGTGGTTCGCTTACGTCGGCTTGACGATATGTTGAAGGCCAGAAATTTTCCGGCTGAAAAACTCACAGGCAATAGCTGGCATCAATGCCTGGAAGAAGACTTACCCGATGCAGGTAATAACAATTATCGTATTGCGCTTCGTAAGTACGACCAGTTTTTGGGCTGGCAGCAACGTTAAGGGATCGGGTAAAAGTGTCAGGCAGGTTTTCCTCTGACATTCTGTCTCCCACCCCATTTTCCCCTGTCCACAGGGGGAAAATGGGGAAGTTGTGTAACAGCCGGTGGATACTTGCCCGACCGCTTCTCCGTTCATCACCTGAGTTTGAATTCAGGATGATCCTTTCTGCATCTTCTGTAACACTGTAAAGATCACTGCTCTGTGCCCAACTGGAGGCCGCATTGTCTTTACATCTTATTCATCAGTTTCCCCGTATCGAACTTCTGGGCGCACCGACGCCGTTAGAATACCTGCCGCGATTATCGGACCATCTTGGCCGCGACATCTTTATCAAACGTGATGACGTGACGCCGCTGGCGATGGGCGGCAACAAGCTGCGTAAGCTGGAGTTTCTGGCCGCAGATGCCCTGCGTGAAGGCGCAGATGTGTTGCTGACTGCGGGTGCCATTCAGTCAAACCATGTGCGGCAGACGGCGGCGGTCGCCGCGAAACTGGGCCTGAAATGCGTAGCGTTACTGGAAAATCCGATTGCGACTCAGAGTGAAAACTACCTGACCAATGGTAATCGCCTGATGCTGGACCTGATGGATGTTGACGTGGTGATGGTGGATGCCCTGACCCATCCCGCTGCGCAGCTGGCGGAACAGGCGGAACGTCTGGAGGCGCAGGGTTTTCGGCCTTACGTGCTACCTGTGGGCGGCTCAAATGCACTGGGTGCGCTAGGTTACGTGGAATGTGCCCAGGAGATTGCGCACCAAAGTGAAGGCGTAGTGGATTTCGCGGCGGTGGTCGTGGCGTCAGGCAGCGCCGGGACCCATGCGGGCCTGGCCATAGGACTGGAGCAGCTCCTGCCAGAGACCGAGTTGGTTGGCGTAACCGTGTCGCGTAAAGTCAGTGAGCAATTGCCTAAGGTTGAAGAACTGCGTCAGGCGCTGGCGGCGCAGTTAGCCGTGCAGGCGCAGGCACCCATAACGCTGTGGGATGAGTATTTTTCTCCGCGCTATGGCGAGCCGAATGAAGAGGGCATGGCGGCGGTGAAAATGCTGGCCCGTCTTGAAGGCATTTTTCTTGATCCCGTTTATACCGGTAAAGCGATGGCCGGTCTTATTGATGGGATTAACCAGAATCGTTTTCGCCGTGAAGGCCCGTTGTTGTTTGTGCATACAGGCGGTGCACCGGCGTTATTTGCTTATCACCCTTCGGTCTGAGACGCAGCGCAAAAAAGGGTTATAATTCAGGCGTTATTTTGACGTCTTATGCGAAATAACGCCCATAATGACAGAGCGGCAAACCGTGTTTAGCCGCTTAACACCACACTGATAAATGATAAATGGGGTAAACATGGCTTTTTCACAGATTCGTCGCCAGCTGGTGACGGGAATGATGGCTGTTGCGCTGGTTGCAGGCGTCAGCGTTAAAACTTTTGCGGCGGAGAATTTACTGGCGCAGGTTAAAAGCAAAGGCGAGCTGCGTGTGGGCCTGGAAGGCACCTATCCCCCTTTCAGTTTTCAGGATGAAAAGGGCAAGCTGACGGGTTTTGAAGTGGAGTTCGCCCAGGAACTGGCGAAACACATGGGGGTGAAAGCCGAGCTTAAACCGACCAAGTGGGATGGTATGTTAGCCGCGTTAGATTCCAAACGTATCGATGTGGTGATCAATCAGGTCACGATCTCCGATGAGCGTAAAAAGAAGTATGACTTCTCTACGCCCTATACCATTTCAGGTGTGCAGGCGCTGACGCTGAAGAAAAACGCGGGCAGCATTACCAAACCAGAGGATCTGGCCGGTAAGAAAGTCGGTGTGGGCCTGGGGACGAACTACGAACAGTGGTTACGTGCCAACGTCAAAGGCGTGGATATCCGTACTTACGATGATGACCCAACCAAGTATCAGGATCTGCGTTCTGGTCGCGTTGATGCGATTCTGGTCGATCGTCTGGCAGCCCTGGATCTGGTGAAGAAAACCGGTGATACCATGGCGGTAGCCGGTCCGGCATTCTCCCGTCTGGAAGCGGGCGTGGCAATGCGCAAAGGCAATGAAGACTTGCTGAAAGCGATCGATCAGGCCATTGCGGACATGCAGAAAGACGGCTCACTTAAAAAGCTGTCAGAGAAATGGTTTGGCGCGGACGTAACGAAATAATGCAGGAAAGTTTACAACTGGTGCTGGATTCAGCACCTTTTTTACTTAAAGGCGCGTTGTTCACGCTACAGCTCAGTATCGGCGGGATGTTCTTTGGGTTGATACTGGGCTTTTTGCTGGCCCTGATGCGTTTATCGCGCTTCTGGCCGGTAAACTGGCTGGCGCGTATCTATGTGTCCATCTTTCGCGGCACGCCGCTCATCGCGCAGCTGTTTATGATCTATTACGGTCTGCCGCAGTTTGGCATTGAGCTGGACCCCATTCCATCGGCGATGATTGGGTTATCGCTAAATATGGCGGCCTATGCATCGGAGTCGCTGCGTGGCGCAATTGCAGCGATCGAGCGCGGTCAGTGGGAAGCGGCTGCCAGTATCGGCATGACGCCGTGGCAAACCCTGCGTCGGGTTATTCTGCCACAGGCTGCCCGCACCGCGTTGCCGCCCCTGGGAAACAGCTTTATCAGCCTGGTGAAAGATACGTCACTGGCCGCCACCATTCAGGTTCCTGAACTGTTTCGCCAGGCGCAATTGATTACCTCGCGTACCCTGGAAGTGTTCACCATGTACCTGGCGGCTTCGCTGATCTACTGGGTGATGGCCACCGTGCTGTCAGCATTGCAAAACCGTCTGGAAGCCCACGTTAACCGTCAGGATCAGGAGGCGAAATGAGTGCAATCGACGTTCGCCAGTTGGTGAAAAAGTTTAACGGACAAACGGTACTGCACGGCATTGACCTTGACGTCGCGCCCGGTGAAATCGTCGCCATCATCGGCCCCAGCGGCTCGGGCAAAACTACGCTGTTGCGCAGTATTAACCTGCTTGAAGTGCCTGACGCCGGTCGCATTAAAGTGGGGGATATCACCATTGATGCCAGTCAGGGCATCCACAAGCAGAAAGAGCAGGTACGCCTGTTGCGCCAGCAGGTGGGCTTTGTCTTTCAAAACTTCAACCTGTTTCCCCATCGCTCGGTGCTGGAAAATATCATTGAAGGGCCGGTGATTGTAAAAGGTGAAGCAAAGGCGGACGCAATTGCCCGCGCGCGGAGCCTGCTTGAAAAAGTCGGGCTTCACGGTAAAGAAGACAGCTACCCAAGGCGTCTGTCCGGCGGTCAACAGCAGCGTGTTGCGATTGCCCGTGCGCTGGCAATGCGACCCGAAGTGATTTTGTTTGATGAGCCGACGTCTGCGCTGGACCCGGAGCTGGTGGGCGAGGTGCTAAACACTATCCGCGCGCTGGCGCAGGAAAAGCGCACTATGGTGATTGTCACGCATGAGATGAGTTTTGCCCGCGACGT
This sequence comes from Pantoea sp. Fr+CA_20, assembly GCF_024520835.1. Lineage (NCBI taxonomy): Bacteria > Pseudomonadati > Pseudomonadota > Gammaproteobacteria > Enterobacterales > Erwiniaceae > Pantoea > Pantoea sp. Fr+CA_20. The sequence goes on along the minus strand of NZ_JALNPN010000002.1, from coordinate 185,962 downwards.
CGCCGACCGCGCCATCTTCATGGATCAGGGACGTATCGTAGAACATGGACCGGCTAAAGCGCTGTTTAGCGATCCGCAGCAAGCGCGGACTCGACAATTTCTCGATAAATTTCTTAATCAATAAACGCCAACGCCGCCGGAAACAGGCGGCGTTTCTTGCCGTGCCCTCTGCTTTTATTCTCTCAGTTTCTTCTGAAAATTTACATTTAGTATTATTTTAATGGTTTGATTTTTATGGTTTTATACCGGATTAGCTTCTGCGCGAGTAACAGGCTGTAACTTTTAAGAGCCGCCTGATTGAGACCTGCGTGAAAATATAAATAATCCTTCACAAATTCATCGCACGATCAGGACGAAATAATGAGTCAGGACAGAAAGGAAATCCTCTGGATTAATACCCTCAAAGGAGGATGCATCTTACTTGTGGTATTGCATCACTCCATCATCACCACGTTCGCACCTTCGCTCCCTCATCTGACTGCCGGTCTGTTCCCGGCTCACTGGTGGGTAGCATTTAATACCTGGCTTTCGCCCCTGCGGATGCCTGCATTTTTCTTTGTGTCCGGGCTGCTGGCCGCCAATTCGGTCGTGAAGAAAAGCTGGAAAGCGGTCTTTACCAAGAAGTTCAGCAATATTGTCTACCTCTACCTGCTGTGGGGCGTGATTCAATGGCTGAGTATCCACTACATTTCAACCCATCTGGGCGAGCGGCTGTCGAGCAGTAAGAATGCCGCCTATGCTGATTCCCCGCTGGAGTTTATCAAGCTGTTAATGCTGTCGATGACCAGCCTGTGGTACTTGTATGCGCTGGCCGGATTCTTCCTGGTGACCAAGCTTTTTCATCGACAGAAAATAGTGCTGGTCGTATTCGCGATTGCGGCGAACTATGCGGCGCAGTTTAGCCTTATTCCCGGATGGGGACCGGCCAGCGTCGCGCAAAACTATCTCTATTTCTTACTGGGCGTCTTTTTCAGCGCGGCATTAATTGAACTCAGCGGTCTGAAAGGTCGTCACTGGCTGTGGCTGGGCGCAATAGCGCTGATCGGTATCCTTCATCATGCGGGCGGTATTTATAAAAATCCGTTTTACAGCCTGTTGACCATCGTCTTTGGCATTGTGCTGTGCCGTTTTCTTAACGCGCATTTCAATATGGCCTGGTTGAATTACATCGGCCGCAATACGCTGCAGATTTATGTCTTACACCGTATTTTTATCGAGTTAGTGGGGCTGAGCGCCATTTCCCTGGCGCTACATTATGGCTGGTTCGGCAATGCGGGCTTTAGCTGGGGTTGGGCGCTGTTGATGCCGTTAACCGGCGTGGCGGTGTGTACGTTGCTTTCGCTGTTGGTCTGGACGCTGTTGAACCGTGGACCCGGACGGATACTGTTTATCCACCCGCGTTTACTCAGTAAGCATCAGGCGGAAACGCAAACCTCATCATCCTGAATTCACGGGCCAGCTTACTGGCCCGTTTTTTGTCTACGTTAATCTGGCGTGCAGATGCCTTTGATGACCAGATGCTGAATCAGAATAATGGTTTTCGCGTCAATGATGGTCCCCGCATCAATCATGGCAAGCGCCTCTTTAATCGGCACCTCAATCACCTTGATATCTTCGCCTTCGGCGGCAATACCCCCGCCCGCGTTTATTCGCATCTCACGGGTAAAAGGGGCGATAAAAAAGTGCAGACGCTCGGTAACGGAACCGGGGCTCATGAATATCTCGCCAATCTTAGTGACGTCATTCAGCTTGTATCCCGTTTCTTCTTCCGCTTCGCTTCTGATGGCCTGAATGGGGTCACGTGCGTCCAACAAACCGGCACAGGCTTCAATCAGCTCAAAGTGATGACCGATCAAAAAAGCAGGCATGCGAAACTGGCTGGTCAGGATGACCGTCCTGTCGTCGCGGTTGTAGAGCAGGATGGTCGCACCGTGACCGCGATCATAAGCTTCACGGGTAAAGCGCTGTTCTGTGCCATCGGTGCGCACATAGGTCATATCGTATTTGGTCAGGGTGCCCCAGTCGTTTGCCAGTATCTGCTGGTCGTTAACGGTAGCGGTAGTGGCAACGGGCGTAAAACGCGTCTGCTTCATGATGACATTCCATTTGTGAGTAAATCAGGAACAACCATTCAGACAGCGCGTGCCGAATGGAAAAATGAAAAATTAACTCTGAATCCGTAAAAGCCAAATGGCCTTTTTAGCCTGTCTGCGTTATTCCGCAGGGCATAAATAAAAAAGACGAATAAGCTATTAACGGCATTTATCCACACGACCCGTGCGCCCTCTCTGTTATTCAGGTGATATCCGGACCTGAAATTACCCTAAAGGCGGCATAAGAAGGGGCAACATGATTAATACGTTTCGACGTAGGGAAAAATGTTTTTCCGGCAAACTCTTTTACCTGGAGAACTGACTCACTCGCGATTGTCGGATAACGCTCACCTGCACTTACGTTGAGTGGCCTGTCTTAAAGTACAGTTAACGTAATGGCAAATATAGCGTTAAGCAAGTACCGACAGAGAAAATTCATAGTAAAGTCATATTCCGTTGTGGACGGGCGATCCTGATTTACTCTGACGCTCAATGGATGTTACCGACGTCAAATTAAAGCCGGCATAAATGTCAAAGAATACCCTTTATTGTAAAGCTGGGTTCTAAACCGTTTCCGACAGATAACTTTAAGACTTTCGCTACATTCAGGTGACAGGACATACGGAATACTTTCCACATAACGATCATATGAGCAGCGCGAGTTCGTTTTTTCTGGAATGACACCACGGCGGAAATTCCCTGATGAAGCACAATGAAAAAGAACACATTGCATGGATTAATACGCTCAAAGGCATCTGTATCCTGCTTGTTGTGCTGTACCATACGGTGTTGCCCGGCTTTGAAAATACGCTAAAAGACCTGAGCGCGGGCGTGTTTCCCGCAGAGATGTGGGTACTGTTCAATAGGTTATTATCCCCACTGCGTATGCCTGCCTTTTTCTTTGTTTCAGGTTTGTTGGCCAGCAATGCCATTGTTAATCGCCCCTGGAAGCACATCACGACCAGCCGAATCACTAATTTGTTTTACCTGTACCTTGTATGGGGAGCCATTCAGTGGTGGTCAATCGTGGGGATTTCAACAGAAATCACCGGACAGCGTATTTCACAAAATCTTAATGCGGCCTATGCGGGATCGCTGGCGGAGTTTCTTACGCTGACATTTCTGGCGATGAGTACCTCATGGTACTTATATGGCTTAGCGATCTACTTCCTGTGCGCCAAACTTTTTCAGCGTTATAAGGTGCCATTGCTGGTCGCGGCAACGCTGCTCAATTACCTGGCTGTAGAAAAGGTGATTCCCTTCTGGGGGCCACAGAGTCTGGCGCAGTATTTTGTGTTCTTCATACTGGGGGCGTTCTGGTGTACGCAGATGCTGCGTTTGAGCGAGTGGCGACGGGAAAATGGCTTGCCGTGGTTGTTGCTGGCGCTGGTGGCAGGTCTGCACGGCCTGTTCGGTGTGGATAAGCGCCTTTTCGTATCTGTCCTTGCCATCCTCATCAGTATTGCCGCCTGCCGTTGGTTAAATCAGATCAGCAGCATGGCCTGGCTCAACTGGATGGGGCGTCATACTTTACCCATTTACGTTCTCCATCGTATCTTTATTGAGTATTTCGGTATGACGGCCATTTTATTGGCACAGCGTCATCAGCTGTTTGAATTAGCGTGGTTTTCCTGGCTGTGGGCCTGCCTGTATCCGCTGGTGATTGTGGCCCTCTGCTCACTCTGTTCCATTGCCGTCTGGTCGCTGACGAATCGGGGAGCAGGGCGCGCGCTGTTTATCTTTCCAACCCTGATAAAACGGCCAGTTTACCCTGGCACCTGACCACGCGTTTGGGTCATAACGTCTGGCCGGGCGAGCTATCAGCGGTTTGAAAAAGAGAAATGAACCCGGCCAGCGATGAGGTGGTCGGGTTCACGGGCCGTCTTATTTACGTGCGCGTACCACCTGATAGCGACGCGTGAGATACTCAACTGGCGCGCTCCAGACGTGCACAAGACGGGTAAACGGAAAGACCAGAAAAATCGTCATGCCCAGAATCAAGTGAACACGATAAATCCACTCAACGCCGTCAAGCCACTGGGCAGCATTGCCCTGGAATGTCACCACCGCCTGCGCCCAGCCGACCAGTTTCATCATGCCAAGGCCGTCCATGTGCTGCAGCGAAAAGATGATGGAAATCATCCCCAGGGAAACCTGCACCACAAGGATACCCATAATCACAATGTCGGCGCGCGTCGAGGTCGCCCGGATGCGTGGATTGAGCAGCCGTCTTTTCAGCAACAGAAAGCCGCCAACCAGCGTCATTAAGCCAAAGACGCCACCGGCCATCATCGCGAGTTTCTGCTTGGTGGCAATCGACAGAAAAGGTTCGTACATCCAGTGCGGCGTCAGCAGGCCGAACAGATGCCCGAATAAGATCCCAATAATGCCGATGTGAAAGACGTTGGACGCAAAGCGCATGCCCTTTTTGTCCAGCATCTGGCTGGATGAGGCGCGCCAGGTATACTGTCCGTAGTCATAGCGCAGCCAACTGCCTACCAGGAAAACCGTTCCGCACAGGTAGGGATAGATATCAAAAAATAACACGTCCAGGTAGTGCATTATCGTGCGCCTCCAGAGGTCAGTTCAAGATACTGCGGACGGCTGTCCTGACTGAAACGGCGTTGATGCTGTTGCCGTTCGGAACGATCGCAGGCTTTATCATCGATGAACTTAATTTGTTCTTCTTCCCATACCGCATCTATCGCTTCGCGCGTGTCATCGCGCGGCTCGGTGGCAACCTGCCGGGCAACGCTCTCACTGTGCAGCGGGCTACGCGCGAGGTTGAGAAGGGCGTCAAACAGCTGGCTAAACTCACTGCCGCGCGCTTTCAGTCGTCCGCCCAGCAGGGCCAGAATTGGCGCGATATCCTTCAGACCCTGACGCGCCGCTTTCTCATCCTGTTGACTCAGGTACTCCAGATAGAGCGGCAGATGATCGGGCAACTCCCGGCAGTGGAGTTCCAGACCGGCCTGCTCATACTGAGCCAGCAGATCCACCATCGCCTGACCGCGATCGCGCGATTCAGCATGAACATGTTCGAACAGCAGGAGTGATGTTGCCCGCCCGCGTTCAAACAGGGCGCACCAGTCGCTCTGCTTATCCAGCGGTGCTGCCGCCAGATAATGCTGGGTAAAGGACGAAAGTGCAGGATAGTGCTGCGCGATCAGTGCATGCACCTCATCCTGGTGCTGCCACAGTGATTCATCCGGGTATTCAAGCAACATGCCAATAAGTTTCAGGATATCCATCATTCCCCTCCCGCTTTATTACCGATATCAATGGCATCAATGCGGCGGCTGTTAAACAAATTGAACTGAGTATCACTGCCGTGGCAACCGTCACCAAAACTGAAGCCGCAGCCGTTGCGTTCCGGAAAGGCATCCCGGGCCAGTTCACGATGACTGGAAGGAATGACAAAGCGGTCTTCATAGTTGGCAATGGCCAGATAACGGTACATCTCTTCTGCCTGCTGCATACTCAGGCCCACTTCTTCAAGCGCGCGCGTGTCCGTCACGCCGTCAACCGTCTGCGAGCGTTTGTAATGGCGCATTGCGATCATCCGTTTCAGCGCGCGTAATACTGGCGCGGTATCGCCCGCCGTCAGCAGGTTAGCGAGGTATTGCACAGGTATCCGCAGGCTTTCCACATCGGGTAAAACGCTGGCGTCCGCTTCGAGCAGACCGGCATCAGCCACCGACTGAACGGGTGACAACGGCGGCACATACCAGACCATCGGCAAGGTGCGGTATTCCGGGTGAAGCGGCAGGGCCAGCTTCCAGTCCATTGCCATTTTCCAGACTGGTGAAGCCTGGGCGGCGTCGATCACGCTTTGCGGAATGTCCTGACGTAAGGCTTCCTCAATCACGGCGGGATCGTTCGGGTCAAGGAAGATGTCGCACTGGCGCTGGTACAGGTCGTGCTCATTTTCCGTGCTGGCGGCGTCGGCAATCTTATCGGCGTCGTAGAGCAGCACGCCCAGATAACGAATGCGGCCCACGCAGGTTTCAGAGCAGACGGTCGGCATGCCTGACTCAATGCGGGGATAGCAGAAAATACACTTCTCTGACTTGCCGCTCTTCCAGTTGAAATAGATCTTTTTGTAGGGACAGCCGCTAATGCATAAACGCCAGCCCCGGCATTTATCCTGATCGATCAACACAATGCCGTCTTCTTCACGCTTATAGATCGCGCCACTGGGGCAGGTGGCTGCACAGCCTGGGTTCAGGCAGTGTTCGCACAGGCGCGGCAGATACATCATGAACGTGTTTTCAAACTGGCCATACATCTCTTTCTGCATGGCGTCGAAGTTTTTATCGGCACTGCGTTTGCTGAACTCCCCACCCAGCAGCTCTTCCCAGTTAGGGCCGCCGACGATTTTATCCATCCGTTCGCCGCTGATCAGCGAACGTGGACGGGCGGTCGGCTGACTTTTACCTGCTTTAGCGGTATGCAGGTGTTGGTAGTCATAGGTAAAGGGCTCGTAATAATCATCAATGCCCGGCACCACGGGATTGGCGAAGATTTTAGTCAGCACGGCGCTGCGGCTCCCCAGACGTGGCGTCAGTTGGCCGTTGATTTTGCGTATCCAACCGCCTTTCCATTTCTCCTGGTCTTCCCAGGCCTGGGGATAACCTATGCCGGGTTTGGTCTCGACATTGTTAAACCAGGCATATTCCATACCTTCACGCCCGGTCCAGACGTTTTTACAGGTCACCGAACAGGTGTGGCAGCCAATACATTTATCCAGATTCAGAACCATTCCGACCTGTGAGCGAATCTTCATTTTGCTGCCTCCTGAATCTGATCCCGGCCTTCATCATCCAGCCAGTTAACCTGTTTCATTTTGCGCACCAGGATGAACTCATCCCGGTTGGAACCGACCGTGCCGTAGTAGTTGAAGCCATAGGCCAGCTGGGCATATCCACCGATCATGTGAGTCGGTTTAGGACAGGCGCGGGTCACCGAGTTATGGATACCGCCGCGCATGCCTGTTACTTCAGAACCAGGAATGTTCATCAGTCGCTCCTGGGCGTGATACATCATGGTCATGCCGGCAGGTACGCGCTGGCTGACAACGGCACGGGCGGTTAAGGCACCATTGGCGTTGAACACTTCAATCCAGTCGTTATCTTCGATGCCCAGTTCCTGCGCATCGGCTTCGCTCATCCACACAATCGGCCCGCCACGGGACAGGGTCAGCATCAGCAGGTTGTCACTGTAAGTCGAGTGAATGCCCCATTTCTGGTGCGGCGTCAGGAAGTTAAGGGCTTTTTCCGGAAAGCCGTTGGACGGGATATGTTTCAATCCTTCCAGACTGCGGGTATCAACCGGCGGACGATAAACCACCAGGCTTTCACCGAACGCCCGCATCCAGGGGTGATCCTGATAGAGCTGCTGACGACCGCTCAGGGTGCGCCAGGGAATCAGCTCATGGACGTTGGTATAACCGGCGTTATAAGAGACATGCTCATCTTCAAGCCCGGACCAGGTGGGGCTGGAAATAATCTTGCGCGGTTGCGCCTGAATATCACGGAAGCGGATTTTTTCCTCTTCTTTGTTGCGGGCCAGATGGGCATGTTCCCGGCCGGTGAATTCGCTCAGCGCATTCCAGGCTTTGACCGCGACCTGACCATTGGTTTCCGGGGCCAGCGTTAAAATCATCTCAGCAGCGTCAATGGCGCTGTTGATCTGCGGCTGTCCTTTGGCCGGACCGTCCGCTTTCACATAATTGAGTTTGCGCAGCAGTTCGACCTCTTTATCGGTATTCCAACTGATGCCTTTCCCCCCATTGCCCAGTTTTTCCAGCAGCGGCCCGACAGAGGTGAAGCGCTCATAGGTGGCCGGGTAATCCCGCTTAACGGTCACGATGTGCGGCGCGGTTTTACCCGGAATCAGGTCGCACTGGCCTTTTTTCCAGTCACAGATATCGCCGGTCTGCGCCAGTTCGGCGGGCGAGTCATGCTGAACAGGCTGGAGCACCACATCGGTTTCCTCACCCAGGTGGCCCTGACAGAGTGCCGAGAAGGTTTTAGCGAGGCCTTTATAAATATCCCAGTCGCTTTTTGATTCCCAGGCCGGGTCGACGGCCGCAGAAAGCGGATGGATGAAGGGATGCATGTCAGAGGTGTTCATGTCATCTTTTTCATACCAGGTCGCCGTGGGCAGCACAATATCCGAGAACAGGCAGGTGCTGGACATCCTGAAGTCGAGGGTCACCAGCAGGTCGAGCTTGCCCTCCAGCGCCTCGGTCTGCCACTCCACGTCCTCTGGCATCAGCGCCGGATCATCCACTGGCTGGCCCTGAATACCGCTATCGGTGCCCAGTAAATAGCGCAGCATGTACTCATGACCTTTGCCGGATGAGCCAAGCAGGTTGGATCGCCAGATAAACATATTGCGTGGATGGTTGGTGCCGCTGTCGGGTTGCTCACTGGCCATACGAACGGTACCGGCTTTCAACGCCTGAGCGGTCCAGGCTTCTGGCGTCATGTTGGCCTGGCGGGCCTGGGCGCTGATCTCCAGTGGGTTGACGTTAAGCTGTGGCGAGGAAGGCAGCCAGCCCATGCGTTCTGCCCGAACGTTAAAGTCCAGCAGGTGACCGGTGTAATCGTGTGGATTGGCCAGCGGTGACAGAATGGATTTCACCTGCAATTTCTCAAATCGCCACTGGCTGGCATGATTGTAGAAAAACGAGGTGCTGTTCATATGGCGAGGAGGGCGATTCCAGTCCAGCGCAAACGCCAGCGGGGCCCAGCCTGTCTGAGGACGTAATTTTTCCTGACCGACATAGTGCGCCCATCCGCCGCCGCTCTGACCAACACAACCGCAGAACACCAGCATGTTGATCATCGCCCGATAGCTCATATCCATGTGATACCAGTGATTAATACCGGCACCGAGAATGATCATGGAACGGCCGTGGGTTTTATGGGCAGTCTCGGCGAATTCCCGGGCGATCTTTTCGATCTGGCTGCGTGGCACGCCACAGATCTGTTCCGCCCAGGCTGGCGAATAGGCACGAATATCGCTGTAATCCTGTGCGCAGTTGCTGTCATCCAGCTGACGATCGATGCCATAGTTCGCCAGGGTCAGGTCATAAACCGATGCAACGGGCACCCGGCTGCCGTCGGCCAGCGTCAGCATTTTCACCGGCAGTTTATGCAGCAGGATGTCGTCCTGCTTAACATGGCGGAACTGTGGGTTTTCCAGTCCACCGAAGTAAGGGAACGCCACGTCCACCAGCGCATCGTTCTGATCGATGAGGCTGAGTGCCAGTTGGGTGGCGGAGCCATTCGCTTTTTGCTCCAGGTTCCATTTCCCTTTTTCACCCCAACGGAAACCTATCGAGCCGTTAGGCACCACCAGTTCGCCATCGGCATTGCAGGCCACGGTTTTCCATTGTGGATTGTTTTCTTCACCCAGATTGTCCATCAGGTCAGCGGCACGGAGCTGGCGGCCCGGCGCATAACTGCCGTCTTCACGGGCTTCAAGCACGACCAGCATCGGCATGTCGGTGTACTGACGGGCATAGTTCAGGAAGTAATCACTGGGATTTTTCAGGTGGAATTCATTGAGGATCACATGCCCCATCGCCATGGCCAGGGCGCTGTCGGTGCCCTGTTTCGGGGCCAGCCATTGATCGCTCAGTTTTGCGACCTCGGCGTAGTCCGGTGTGATGGCGACGGTTTTCGTTCCTTTGTAGCGCACTTCGGTAAAGAAGTGCGCATCGGGCGTACGCGTTTGCGGTACGTTTGAACCCCAGGCAATGATGTAGCCCGCGTTGTACCAGTCAGCGGATTCCGGCACATCCGTCTGTTCGCCCCAGGTCATGGGCGAGGCCGGGGGCAGGTCACAGTACCAGTCGTAAAAGCTCAGACAGGTGCCGCCGATTAACGACAGATAGCGCGTACCTGCCGCATAGGACACCATCGACATCGCCGGGATAGGCGAGAAGCCAGCAACGCGGTCAGGGCCATAGCGTTTAATGGTCCAGATGTTGGCTGCCGCAATCAGCTGATTCATCTCCTGCCAGTTGGCCCGCACGAAGCCGCCATGGCCGCGCTGCGATTTGTACTGACGCGATTTTTCCGCGTCAGACATCAACGCATCCCATGCCGCAACCGGATCGCGGTTCTCACGCAGTGCTTCACGCCACAGCTCAAGCAGGGCTTTTCGCACCAGGGGATATTTCAGGCGGTTGGCGCTGTAGAGATACCATGAATAGCTGGCACCACGCGGACAGCCGCGAGGCTCATGGTTAGGCAGATCTGGGCGAGTGCGAGGGTAATCCGTTTGCTGGGTTTCCCAGGTGACGAGACCGTTTTTAACATAGATTTTCCAGCTACAGGAGCCGGTACAGTTCACGCCATGGGTTGAACGGACAATTTTGTCGTACTGCCAGCGCTGACGATAACCGTCTTCCCAGTCACGGTTGTTGTGATAAACCTGCCCATGGCCATCGGCGAAACTTTCACCTTTTTGTTTGAAATAGCGAAAACGGTCAAGAAGTTTACTCATAACACTTCTCCAGTCGGGTCAACGACCCGTTGAATTCAACTCAATCATGAGCTGATGTGTGAATAATAATCGGGTGAATTAATCGCTGGTTTTCTTACCACGACCATATAAAAGCCAGGCCACGAGCAGGCAGACGATGTAGAAAAGCAAAAACACAATCATGGCGGCGGCGGGCGTACCTGTAATGGCCAGCGAACTGCCAAAGGCTTTGGGGATAAAGAAACCGCCGATGGCGCCCAGTGCCGAGATAAAACCCAGCGCCGCCGCCGTATCGGTCACGGCGGCATGCTGTGCGGCATCCAGACTGTGGCCTTGTGCCAGCATTTTGCTTTGCGTTAGCTGGCGGAAAATCACCGCTATCATTTGATAGGTGGAGCCACTGCCCAGCCCGGCGGTCAGGAACAGCCCCATAAACACCAGGTAGAAACCCAGGAACGAGCCGCTGCCGCTGCCGGGTAAGGTGAGGAACAGCAGGGCGGAAAACATCACCATCAGCATAAAATTAATGATGGTCACTTTTACGCCGCCGAGCTTATCGGAGATCATCCCGCCCCCCGACCGGGCCAGTGCGCCAAGCAGCGGGCCAAAAAAGGCGAAATGCGTGATATCCACCGCTGGAAACTGGGTTTTCGCTAACACGGCAAAGCCCGCGGAAAAACCAATAAACGAGCCAAAGGTGGCAAGATAAAGCATGCCCATGATCCAGACGTGGGCATTTTTCAACACCGGCAACTGGTCACGAAGTGAGGAGCGCATTCCGGCAATGTCATTCATGCCAAACCAGGCGGCAATAGCGGTCAGCGCCAGTAGCGGCACCCAAATCCAGGCCGCGTTTGCCAGCCAGATGGCTGATCCTTCGCCGTGGGGAACGCCGTGGGATAAAAACGGAACAAAAATGATAAAAGGGGCAACGAGTTGCATCACGCTGACGCCTAAGTTACCCAAGCCGCCATTGATGCCCAGCGCCGAACCCTGCTGACGTTTAGGGAAGAACAGGCTGATATTACCCATGCTGGACGCGAAGTTCGCCCCCGCCAGTCCGCACAGCAGCGCAATAATGATGAAGACCGCATAGGGCGTTTGCGGGTTTTGCACAGCGAACCCAAGCCAGACACAGGGGACGATCAGGATAGCGGTACTGAACGTGGTCCAGACACGGCCGCCTAAAATGGGCACGATAAAGGAGTAGGGGATGCGGAAAAGCGCACCCGACAGTGCCGGAAGTGCGGTTAATAAAAAGAGCTGTTCAATGGTGAAATGAAAACCCACCTGATTCAGATAAACCGAAACGGCGCTGAACAACATCCACACACAAAATGCCAGCAGCAACGCTGAAACCGAAATCCATAAATTTCGACGAGCAATATGCTGCCCGCGCCGTTGCCAGAAATCAGAATCTTCAGGATGCCATTCCCGTAATAGCCTTTCTTTTTTATTCACAATGTACTCCGGGTCAGGATAAACGTTACGTGCAGGCAGGCGTGAAGGCATCTGCCTGCATTGAGGGCAAAGATGATGAAATGTCAATTAACGTAAATTTTGCTGGTTAAATTATGATTAAGTTTCGGTTGTGGATTTTGATAAATATCAAGAACATCCCCAAATACGCCTAAAGGGGTAGAAGGCTGGCTAAAATAAGGATTAACAAAATTGTATTTATAATGGGATATTGAAATTTTAAATAAAATTACTGCCTTTAAATCAGGTTATTAGATTGGGCTTGTTTTGACAGGACGGAATAAGGTGTTAGTGCCACTAATAAGTTTCTGTCGCATTGTCGTGCGCCAGTCATCAGCAGAAAAGGGCTGAGAATAGCGCTGAGGGCGTGCGTTTTCGTTATCAACCTGACGCTTTCTGTCAACGCTTTTGACAGCATTGGTCGCTGCAATAAGGTTTTTTTTCTTTCTGGGGAAATATTCGTTTTTAACGCTGTTTTTATTTAACGATGACGGATGCCAGAAATAAATTACGCCATGCGTGAGGCGAAAAAAAAGGTTCATGCCGGGCATGAACCTTTATTCATTAGCGATCAGAGAGAAAGTCTGAAGAACGTTAGCCGATGGTCATCAGACTGGCATTTCCACCTGCCGCCGCGGTATTCACGCTCAGCGATCGTTCAATCAGCAGGCGTTCCAGCAGCAGATTGGTTTCTCCACGGGCAAAGCCCTGCACCGACACAATGGCTCCTTCGCGCGCCGCGACCTGTTCGCACAGGCTACGGAGCTGGTCGGCATCACCATGGTAGATCACGGCGTCAAAATGCCCAGCCAACGGATCTTTCGCCAACGTGATACGGGCTTTCACCGCCGTCGGCAAGGTGGCGAGCACTTTGCGGTGCAATTCATCGTCCGGCCACAGTGCCTGGCTACCGACGCTGGTCACCGCCGCCAGTTGAATCAGTGCATCTTGCTCGTTGTCCGCCAGACACAGCACCTGCTCACGCGGCAACAACAGGAAGGTATTGCGCTCACCGGTCGGGCCTGGCAGCAGACGCACGGTTCCCGCCTGGGCCAGCGCGGCATAGTGCTGGCACAGTGAAGACAGCTGAGGTTTATCTGTTGCCCAGTCGGTCAATGCCTGATGCGGAGCCAGCAGGAGTTGACGCTGCGCATTATCGGCCGGACGCTCAGCATCCTGACGGGCGAGGGTAATGCTCAGTGCGTCATCCGGACGGTTCGCCAGCAGGCGATACAGATAAAGCGGACCACCCGCTTTCGGGCCGGTACCGGATAAACCTTCCCCGCCGAACGGTTGTACCCCAACGACCGCACCGACCATATTGCGGTTGACGTACAGGTTGCCGACTTTAGCCCCCGCCGTTACCTGCAGGATGGTTTCGTCAATGCGTGTGTGCACGCCTAACGTCAGACCGTAACCCGACGCATTAATCTGTTCAATCAGCTGCGGCAGGCTGCTGCGGGTAAAACGCACCACGTGCAGCACAGGGCCAAACACTTCCTGGGTCAGATCACTGACTTTATCCAGTTCAATCAGCGTGGGTTTAACAAAGGTGCCCGTTGCCCACTCTTTGCTGTCCTGCGGATTATCCTGCGCCGTTTGGTACACCTTAAAGCCGTTATTACGCATCGCCTGAATATGGCGCTCAATATTGGCTTTCGCTTCTTCATCGATCACCGGGCCGATGTCGGTAGACAGGCGTTCCGGGTTGCCCATACGACATTCCGCCATCGCGCCACGCAGCATTTTCAACGTATGATCCGCCACGTCTTCCTGCACGCACAGCAGACGCAGGGCAGAGCAGCGTTGACCTGCACTGTCAAAGGCCGAGGCGACGATATCGATAACCACCTGTTCGGTCAGGGCAGAGGAGTCGACAATCATAGCATTCATGCCGCCGGTTTCGGCAATCAGCGGGGTAGGACGGCCTTGCGGGTCCAGCCTGCCGGCAAGGTTTCGCTGCAGCAGCGTGGCGACAGCCGTGGAGCCGGTAAACATCACACCGCGAATGCGTTCATCTCCGGTCAGTTGCGCACCCACGGTTTCACCCAGGCCCGGCAGCAGTTGCAGTACGCCAGCCGGGACACCGGCGCTCAGTAAAATCTCCACGGCCTGGGCGGCGATCAGCGGTGTTTGCTCGGCAGGTTTCGCCAGTACGCTGTTCCCCGCAGCCAGTGCGGCCGCGACCTGACCGGTAAAAATGGCCAGCGGGAAGTTCCACGGGCTGATACAGACCACCGGGCCTAGCGGGCGGTGCGTTTCGTTGTCAAAATCATGGCGCACGATGCCAGCATAGTAATAGAGGAAATCGACAGCCTCACGCACTTCAGCAATGGCATTGCTGTAGGTTTTACCGGCTTCACGCACCAGAATGCCCAGCAATTGCTGCAGTTGACCTTCCATCAGCTGCGCGGCACGTTCAAGGATCGCCGCACGCTCCTGCGGTGGCGTAGCAAACCAGATAGGGCCGGCATTCACCGCCGCCTCAATGGCCTGCGAAACCTCCTGTTCTGAGGCGTTGCGGACCGTACCTACCACGTCCGACGGTGCGGCCGGGTTGACGACATTCTGGCTTTCCCCGCTGCTCAGCGGTGCGTCGATAAGCGGTTGTGCGGTGTAAGGCTCACTGGCACCGCTCAACAGGGCGCTGGACAGCGAAGCCAGGCGATGTTCATTGGCCATATCGAGACCCGCAGAGTTCACCCGATCGCTGCCGTATAAGTCACGTGGAAGTGGAATTTTTGGATGCGGCAGGCCCAGCGTGCCTTCACTGATGCCCATTTTTTCGACCTGGGCCACCGGATCGGCCACCAGCTCGTCAATCGGCATCGTCGTATCAGCGATACGGTTAACAAACGAGGTATTTGCGCCGTTTTCCAGTAAGCGACGCACCAGATAAGCCAGCAAGGTTTCATGCGTGCCAACCGGTGCATAAATACGGCAGGGACGATTGAGTTTACCCTCTGCCACTTTGCCCACGACCTGGTCATAAAGCGGTTCGCCCATACCATGCAGACACTGGAACTCGTACTGTCCTGGGTAGTAGTTATTTCCCGCTAACTGATAGATGGCCGCCAGCGTGTGCGCATTGTGCGTGGCAAATTGCGGGTAGATCAGGTTCGGCACCGCCAGCAGTTTGCGGGCGCAGGCCAGATACGAAATATCGGTGTACACCTTGCGGGTATAAACCGGATAGCCTTCCAGCCCTTCCATCTGGGCGCGTTTGATTTCGCTGTCCCAGTAGGCCCCTTTTACCAGACGGATCATCAAGCGGCGGCGGCTGCGCTGGGCAAGGTCCGTCAGTTCATCAATGACAAACGGACAACGCTTCATATAAGCCTGAATGACAAAACCAATGCCGTTCCAGCCTTCCAGCTCAGGTTCAAAACAGAGCCTTTCCAGCATATCAAGAGAAAGCTCTAAGCGGTCGGCCTCTTCAGCATCAATGTTGATACCGATATCGTAAGAGCGGGCCAGCAGGGTCAGAGACTTAAGAATCGGATACAGCTCGTCCATCACCCGGTCGTACTGGGCGCGGCTGTAGCGCGGATGCAGCGCAGACAGCTTGATCGAAATGCCCGGGCCTTCATAGATTCCACGGCCGTTCGAGGCCTTGCCAATGGCGTGAATCGCCTGCTGATAGGAAACCAGATAGGCTTTGGCATCGCTGGCGGTCAGGGCGGCTTCACCCAGCATGTCGTAGGAATAGCGGAAGCCTTTCTCTTCAAGCTTGCGGGCATTCGCCAGGGCTTCGGCAATGGTTTCACCGGTCACGAACTGCTCGCCCATCAGGCGCATCGCCATATCCACGCCTTTACGGATCAGCGGCTCGCCGCTCTTACCGATAATCCGGTTGAGCGAGCGCGACAGGTTGGCTTCATTGTGGGTTGAGACCAAACGCCCCGTAAAGAGTAATCCCCACGTGGCGGCATTCACAAACAGTGACGGGCTGCGGCCAAGGTGCGACTGCCAGTTGCCGTTGCTGATTTTGTCACGGATAAGCGCATCGCGGGTCGGTTTGTCGGGAATACGTAACAAGGCTTCGGCCAGGCACATTAACGCTACGCCTTCCTGAGAGGAGAGGGAGAACTCCTGCAGCAGGCTCTGCACCATGCCGGCGCGGCCGGTTGCCCCTTTTTGGTGCCTCAGTTTGTCGGCCAGCGCGTACGCCAGTTGATGGGTTTTTTCTGCCAGCGCGGCCGGAAGACGGGCTTGCTCAAGCAACATGGGAACGGCATCGGTCTCTGGACGACGCCACGCGGCGGTCACCGCCGAGCGGGCAACCGACTGAGGCAGAATGTTTTCTGCGAATTCAAGGAAGGGCTGAACCATCTCTTCCGGGGCAAGCTCATCGGCGGCCGCATCGCTCAGCTGCAATGGAATCTCTTCCACCGTCTCACCCGCTTCTAACTGGGTCAGATAATTAAAGATCGCCTGTTTAATCAGCCAGTGCGGCGTGCGATCAATTTTCTGTGCCGCCAGTTTAATGCGGCTGCGGGTGGCTTCATCCAGCTTCACCCCCATGGTGGTTGTTCCCATGATTTTCTCTTCCTTAAAACGGTTTTGACCAGAGCATGGGCTGCACTATTACCCATGTTGCAACTTTGTGCAACCGTGTTAAATGTGACCTCAGTTGCACACTTTGAAACCCCTTTCATTATTAACATTTAAAAGCGGCACAAATCTTGCTGCAAGAAACTCGCCAATGTTGCAACCCCATTCAAGATAAAGGCTGAAAGGGATGCAAAGGTGCAACTTAACTGTGAGCGGGCGCAACCTGTGAACATTTAAAAAGTCTTGGGAGGTGAAACCAATGTGACGGATGTGTTAAATGCATTGTGTGCGCCGTGCCTTTACGGCAGGATACCGCGCCTTAAGGGAAATCGCTTTCTCTTGATGCGGTACTACCCTGACGCCGTCACGTTCCGATGGTTCAGGAAAAAGATTTCTCTTAAGAGATCGGATAATAACGGAGAAACAAATGACAGTAAGTACGCCAATGTTGGTGACCTTTTTAATTTATATCCTCGGGATGGTGCTCATCGGTTTTATCGCCTGGCGCTCAACCAAAAACTTCGACGACTATATATTGGGTGGCCGCAGTCTGGGTAGTGTCGTAACCGCGCTGTCAGCCGGTGCCTCTGATATGAGTGGATGGTTGCTGATGGGATTGCCCGGTGCCATTTTTCTTTCCGGTATCTCTGAAAGCTGGATCGCCATTGGCCTGATTATCGGGGCATGGTTTAACTGGAAAATCGTGGCGGGGCGGTTACGTGTCCAGACAGAGCACCATGATAACGCCCTGACGCTGCCAGACTTCTTTACCAGCCGCTTTGAAGATCGCAGCAAAATTTTGCGGGTGATTTCTGCGGTGGTGATCCTGGTGTTTTTCACCATCTACTGCGCGTCAGGTGTGGTTGCGGGCGCTCGCCTGTTTGAAAGTACCTTCGGGATGGATTACGCCACGGCTTTGTGGGCCGGTGCGGCCGCCACGATTCTCTATACCCTGGTGGGCGGATTCCTGGCCGTGAGTTGGACGGATACGGTCCAGGCCAGCCTGATGATTTTCGCGCTGATTCTGACGCCTGTTTTCGTGGTGATTGCCGTGGGTGGCTGGAGCGATTCCGTGGCGGTTATTCAGGCCAAAGGCGCTGAAAACCTGGATATGTTTAAAGGACTGAATGTGGTTGCCGTGCTGTCGTTATTGGGCTGGGGCCTGGGCTATTTTGGTCAGCCCCATATTCTGGCGCGTTTTATGGCGGCGGACTCACATCGATCTATTCGCACCGCGCGCCGTATCGGTATGACCTGGATGATTCTCTGTCTGGCAGGTGCGGTAGCCGTCGGTTTCTTCGGTATCGCCTATTTCCAGAACAACCCTTCTCAGGCCGCAGGCGTTTCGCAGAATGGCGAACGTGTCTTTATTGAGCTGGCGCGCATCCTGTTTAATCCCTGGATTGCGGGCATCTTACTTTCTGCGATTCTGGCGGCGGTCATGTCCACGCTCAGCTGTCAGCTGCTGGTCTGTTCCAGTGCGCTGACGGAAGATCTCTACAAAGGCTTTTTACGCAAAAATGCGAGTCAGAAAGAGCTGGTATGGGTCGGCCGTCTGATGGTGCTGTTGGTGGCGTTAATTGCAATCGCACTGGCGTCTAACCCGGAGAACCGGGTTTTAGGCCTGGTCAGCTATGCATGGGCCGGATTTGGCGCGGCATTCGGACCGGTGGTCCTGTTTGGCGTCTGCTGGAAACGCATGAACCGCAACGGTGCGCTGGCGGGCATGATTGTGGGGGCGGTAACGGTGCTGGTGTGGAAACAGTATGGCTGGCTGGGACTGTATGAAATCATTCCGGGCTTTATCTTTGCGAGTATCGCCATCGTGATCTTTAGCCTGGTGAGTCGAGAACCCTCAGCGCAGGCCGTCGAACGCTTTGAGGCTGCCGAGGCTGAATTCCTGACCAAATAAAACGCGTTACGTGTTGAAAAAGCCTGCCTTATTGAGGGCGGGCTTTTTTTTGCCTGGCATTTGGCACAGACAGTTACGAAATTATTTCACCAAGGAACTTGTTTTTTTCTGAGTGGTAATGATAATCGGTATCGTTCGTTTTTACGTAAATTTACGTCTTATTGACGCTGCTTAACATTTAAGAGGTTGGCGATGTTTGTTCCTTTTCTCATCATGCTGCGTGAAGGTCTGGAGGCGGCACTTATCGTCAGCCTCATCGCCAGCTACCTGAAACGGACGCAGCGCACACAATGGTTTCCGGCCATGTGGGCGGGCGTGTTTATTGCCGCCGCGCTTTGCCTGGCGTTGGGCATCTTTATTAACCAGACCACGGGCGAGTTTCCCCAGAAACAGCAAGAGCTGTTTGAAGGTATTGTGGCGGTGGTTGCGGTCGTCATCCTGACCTCTATGGTGTTCTGGATGCGCCGGGTAGCGCGCAATATCAAACGGGAACTGGAGCAGGCGGTTGATCAGGCCTTGCAGAAATCCGCCGGGGGCGGTCTGGCGCTGGTCCTGATGGTCTTCCTGGCCGTGGCGCGAGAAGGGCTGGAATCGGTGTTCTTTTTGCTGGCCGCCTTCACGCAGGATGTGGGTTACGCACCGCCGCTGGGTGCTCTGCTTGGGTTAGCCACCGCCGTGTTGCTGGGCATGGCGATCTACTGGGGCGGCGTGCGCCTCAACATGGCGCACTTTTTCCGTTGGACCAGTATTTTCATTCTGTTCGTTGCTGCAGGGCTGGCGGCAGGCGCTATCCGCGCCTTTCATGAGGCTGGTCTGTGGAACCATTTTCAGCAGGTGGCGTTCGATATGAGTAATACCTTATCGACGCACTCGCTGTTTGGCACGCTGCTGGAGGGCATTCTGGGCTATCAGGAAGCCCCCAGCATCAGTGAGGTGGCCGTCTGGCTGCTTTATTTGATTCCCGCGTTATTACTGTTTGTTATGCCTGCACGCGCTGAACCCTCAGCCGCTGCGCGCTAACGCGTTTACCAGGCGCGTTAGCCGCGCCTCTGACTTTATAGGGAAAAATATGATGATGCGTTTTCGCCGTAATGCGGTGCTGGCTTCGCTGCTGGCGGTTTCAGGTTCTACGCTGGCCGCCGCGATCCCACAGGTTAGCGTGAGTGTCACTGACAAGCAGTGCGAGCCTATGTCGCTGACGGTTCAGGCGGGTAAGACTCAGTTTTTAATCAAAAATAACAGTCAAAAAGCGCTGGAATGGGAAATCCTCAAAGGTGTGATGGTGGTTGAGGAGCGCGAAAATATTGCACCGGGTTTCAGTCAAAAACTGACCGCCAATCTCGAAGCTGGCGAATATGAAATGACCTGTGGCCTGCTGACCAACCCGAAAGGTAAGTTGATTGTGCAGGGCAGCGGCGGCAAAAGTGCGCAGAAAGGGAAGAGCGAACTGATGCAACTGGCCGGCCCGATCAACGCTTATAAAGCCTATGTGACTGATGAAGTGAATCAGCTGGTGACGGGCACCCAGGCCTTTACTGACGCGGTGAAAGCCGGCGATGTAGAAAAAGCCAAAGCGTTGTTTGCGCCGACGCGACAGCACTATGAACGTATAGAACCCATCGCTGAGTTATTCTCCGATCTGGATGGTCGCATCGACGCCCGTGAAGATGATTATGAGAAAAAAGCGCAAGATCCGAAATTCACCGGTTTCCACCGTCTGGAAAAAGCCCTGTTTGCTGATAACAGCACCAAAGATATGGCGGGCTATGCCGAACAGTTGAACAACGATGTGCACGATCTGCAAAAACGCGTCAGCGAGCTGGCCTTCCCACCGGCAAAAGTGGTCGGTGGCGCGGCGGGGCTTATCGAAGAAGTGGCCTCCAGCAAAATCTCTGGAGAGGAAGATCGGTACAGCCGCACCGACTTGTGGGATTTCCGGGCTAACGTCGATGGCGCGCAAAAAATTGTCGAGCTGTTGCGTCCTGTTCTGAAGCAGGCGAATCCACAGCTTCTGGCGAAAGTGGATGCGAATTTCGCTAAAGTTGACGCGATCCTGGATAAATACCGCAGCGGTCAGGGGTATGAATCTTACGAAAAACTGACGCCTGCCGACCGCACCGCATTGAAGGGCCCGATCACCGCCCTGGCTGAAGATCTTTCCCTGCTGCGTGGCACCTTAGGCCTGGATTAATCATGGATAAGGATCAGGAGTTGACCCAGCCATCGCGTCGCCGTCTCTTGAAAGGCCTGGGGATGCTCGGTGGCGCGGCGGCCGTCAGTGCCGGATGCCCGTTTCATGCCGGGGCCGCCGACAATCCCGACAGCTTTTCGCCGGGCACAGTGACGCCGAACGCGCGCCAGCAGACGCAGCCGTTTTATGGCGTGCACCAGGCTGGCATTACGACGCCGCAACAGGCGTCGATGATGCTGGTGGCGTTCGATGTACTGACCAGCGACAAGCAGGAACTGCAGCGTTTGTTCCGGTTGCTGACGCAGCGCATCGCCTTTCTGACCCGGGGCGGCATGGCACCCGCAGTGACCAACCCGCAGTTGCCGCCGCTCGACTCAGGCATTCTCGGGGCAGAGATTGCCCCGGATAATCTGACCATGACCGTTTCGGTCGGCCACTCGCTGTTTGATGCGCGGTTTGGCCTGTCGGCGCTGAAACCGGTGAAACTGCAGACAATGACGCGTTTTCCTAATGACGCGTTGGATGCAAATCAGTGCCACGGCGATCTGCTGCTGCAAATCTGTGCGAACACCCAGGACACGGTGATTCATGCGCTGCGTGATGTGGTCAAACACACGCCCGATCTGTTAGGCATTCGCTGGCGTCGGGAGGGGTTTATTTCCGATCACGCCGCACGCAGCGCGGGCAAAGAAACGCCGATCAATCTGCTGGGCTTCAAAGACGGCACGGCTAACCCGGACACGCATAACACGGCGTTAATGGATAAGCTGCTGTGGGTAACGGAAGAACAGGCCGAACCTGAGTGGGCGCGTCACGGCAGTTATCAGGCCGTAAGGTTGATCCGCTTCCATGTTGAAATGTGGGATCGCACGCCGTTAGGTGAGCAACAAACGATTTTTGGCCGAGAGAAACTGAGTGGCGCACCGCTGGGCATGCAGAACGAGCACGACGTGCCGGATTATCGCAAGGACCCTGATGGCGACATTATTGCGCTGGATGCGCATATTCGTCTGGCGAACCCGCGCACCGCAGCAACCGAAAGCAGTTTGATGCTGCGCCGTGGATACAGTTATTCAGCGGGTATTTCAGCGTCGGGCCAGTTGGAAATGGGATTGCTGTTTGTTTGTTATCAGCATGATTTAGAATTAGGCTTTCTTACCGTACAAAATCGTCTGAACGGTGAGGCGCTGGAAGAGTATATACGTCCGTTTGGCGGAGGGTACTTTTTTGTATTACCTGGCGTTATCAGTGAAAAACATTATTTAGGCCAGTCCTTACTCGAGAGTTGATTAAATTTTAGTCACGGCATGTTGTGTGTGACAGCACAGGATGCCCTCTCCCCGCCCGTCCGTTTTTCTCTCCAGCCTGTTTTTTTAGCGCTCCGTTTTTAACGTTTGTTCACCTGACGACAAATAAACTAACACGCTGTAATACAAGCGTAATTTAATTTAAGTAAGGTCAGTGTTAACGGTCGGTTGAATATTTATTTTTCATTAAAGTGAAAATACTGTTGCAAAATACCAATAAGATGGTTCACTTTACTATGAAAGCGTAATCGGGCGTGTTGATGTCTCACACTGGAGTTCGCGCATGGATAGATGTTTTTACAGCCGTACAGCAGTAAACAATATCGCACTTTCCCGTGAGGACGTTTCTTCCTCAATCGCTTTTACACCTCAACGTGTTTTCTCTCTTCAACCTCATTCCTTTTTTACCGGTAAACGGCAAGGCTGTTTTGCTGCCGGATATCAATCGTCATGGCCTGTCACGGCTCTAAAGGAAGCCAACTGAAACCTCTAAAGCGTTCACGTAATCGCATCGGGCTTGTTGCCTGAGCGGGAAATGAAACCAACTGTAAGGTGCCACTATGGGAAGACAGAAAGCAGTGATCAAAGCGCGTCGAGAAGCAAGACGAGTGCTTCGTAATGACTCCCGCAGTCATCGTCAGCGTGAAGAAGAATCGGTCACTTCGCTGGTGCAAATGGGTGGGTTGGACTCGATTGGCATGGCGCGCGATGTGCGTGACCGGGCACCGATTGAAGCCCGAAATGAAGCTCAGGCGCACTATCTTAACGCCATAGAATCAAAACAGCTTATCTTCGCCACCGGTGAAGCGGGCTGCGGCAAAACCTGGATTAGTGCTGCGAAAGCGGCAGAGGCCCTGATTCATAAGGATATCGACAGGATTATCGTTACGCGCCCGGTGCTGCAGGCGGATGAAGATCTGGGATTCCTTCCCGGGGATATCTCAGAAAAGTTCGCCCCTTATTTCCGCCCGGTTTACGACATTCTGGTTAAACGTCTTGGCGCATCCTTTATGCAATATTGTCTGCGGCCCGAAATCGGCAAAGTCGAAATCGCTCCCTTTGCTTATATGCGTGGTCGTACTTTTGAAAATGCGGTAGTGATTCTGGATGAAGCGCAGAACGTGACAGCTGCGCAGATGAAAATGTTTCTGACCCGCCTTGGCGAAAATGTCACGGTGATTGTTAACGGCGATATAACCCAGTGCGATTTGCCCGCTGGGGTGCCTTCTGGTCTCGCAGACGCGCTGGCGCGTTTCGAAGAGGACGAGATGGTGGGCATTGTCCGTTTCGGCAAAGAGGATTGCGTGCGTTCCGCGCTGTGTCAGCGCACTTTGCATGCTTACAGCTAGCGTTCGATTGAGCCATGTAGCGACCAAAACCCGGCTTCGGCCGGGTTTTTTATATTCGCCCGGCGCGTTATTCGCCGCCACCAATCTGCCAGATAAAGGTCGGATCACGTTGGTTTACCTCCCAGTCACCCACGTTGCGGCTCTTGTAGATCACCGGATTATGCGAACCAATAGTACGGGCATTGCGCCAGTGCCGATCCAGGGCTTTACTGACGCGCGTATCTGATGCGCCAAGGGCGTTAAACAGCTCGCTTGCTGCGCGCGTAATCCAGTCAACAGCCACCACCTGAGCCTTAGCCGCCTCCACTTCGGCCTGCACGTTGGTCGCATGAATCTGTTTTTCGTCCCGTCCCTGAATGTGCGCATCAAAAGCCAGCTGTAGCGCATGCGTTGCCTGCTGCACGGCGGCATCAGTTGCCCACACCCAACTGCTTATCTGCCCCACGACCTGTAAAACCTGCACATCCTGGCTAACCTGTCGGGCATTACCGTGGCTGTAGATTCGCTTTCTGCTTGCCACGCCCTGTGACACATCGCGAACAATGGCCCGCCCAATACCGGCCAGCGTCGCCAGTAAAACATGCTGATAGAAGGCGGTTTGATAGCGAAAGCGCTCACTGAAATCATAGACGTGCGCAGGCTCAACCCAGGCCTCGCGAAAGCGGGTCGTACCGCTACCCGTCAGGCGTTGGCCAAATCCGTCCCAGTCATCGTCCCGCGTCACCGCATCCTGATGTGTACTGACTACCGCAATCACATCACGCTGATTGTCAGTGCGCTTAGCGTAAACATCGATCCAGTCAGCATACAACGAGCCGGTGCTGTAAAACTTCTCACCATTGAGCTGCCAGCCTTTGTCGGTAGGAGACACGCAGGTGTTAACGTCTCCCAATTTGACGCTGCCTGTTTCACTCCAGCCGCTGCCAACGATATCGCCGTCGATAAAACGACGAAACCAGCGTTGGCGATCGTCACTGTCGGGTTGATTAAGGCGATCCTCGACAAAGGCCATATGGGCACGCAGCGCCTGCGGCAGGTTGGAATCGGCCTCGGCCAGTTCGGTCAGTAAGCGGAACAACTGAGGCAGGGACGCGCCAAAACCGCCGTGTGCCTGAGGAATACGCAGCGTGCCAAAGCCCGCCGCCTTCAGCCAGCGCAAAGGCTCATGCAGCAGCGTACGGTCACGTTCACGCTCGACGGCGCCTTCGGCGATACGGGCAAAAAGAGGGCGAAAACGCGCGGCCAGTAAGGTGTAATCAGGTTCAGACATGGTGTTCTCCGTGTGTTGACGGGTCATCAATATCGTGGCGAGTCGGCTCAAAACGGACCACTAACAAGAAAATGATGGGAATAATGGCGGCCAGTGAAACAATCCAGAACATGTTGGTGCCATAAGCCGCCTGCAGGATGGGCAGGATGAACAGCGCCAGGGCGCTTCCGATGCCCGAGATGGAACGACTAAAACCGACGCCAGTGGCACGAATATGTGTGGGATAGGAGAGTGCGGGATAGATCATTAACTGCGCGCCCGGTCCAAAGCCCTCAGCAAACAACCACAGTCCCAGCATCAAAATGGCAAACACCACGCCGGTTGTCGCATCGGGATGGCCAATCAAGGCCAGTGAGGTGAGGGCAATAAACTGCAGGGCAAATCCGGCAATGGCGACATGGCGTGACGGAAATTTCCAGGCCAAACGCATGCCAAGCAGGCCGCCGGTAAAGGCAAACAGCGCGTTGAGTCCCAGCGAGGCGGAAATGGTTTCGAAGATGCCCGCCCCCAGAAACTGTGCCAGAATAGAGGGCAGAAAAAAGGCAATCGCGGTGTATTCAAACGAAATACAGGCGTTCATCACCGCTGCCACCACGGTGCGCTCCCGATAAGGTTTCTGGAATAACACGCGAAAACTGACCGCCGGTGCGGCTGGTTTTGTTGCCGCAGGAATACTGGTGTCTTCATGCGCGCGGATGCCGTACGAATCGCGCAGGATACGCACTGCACCGCTTAAATCACCCTGGTTTGCCGCCCACAGTGGGGATTCGTTCATAAACTTACTGCGCACGGCAATGATAAGCAGAGCAGGCACGGCACCAAACAGCAGCGAGGCACGCCATAACCAGTCAAGGTGCTGCGCCGGTAACAGAAAATAAAGGGCGAAGATAATCAGAAAGCATACCGAGGAGGCGGCGTACCACATCGGGCACCAGGCTGCCAGACGGGACGCTTTATTGCCTTTGCCGGAGAATTTCGAGAATTCAGCCAGATAAGCCATCGCCACAGGCAAATCAATGCCCACACCAATGCCCATCAGAAAGCGCGCGCCAATCAGTACCCAGACGTTAGGTGCCAGACCGGCTGCAATGGCGGACACCACAAAGAAAAGCATGTCAGCCATAAACACGGAATAGCGACCATATTTATCGGTCAGCCATCCACCGATCAGATTGCCCAAAATCGTGCCAATCATAATGGATGACGTGACTAATCCGGTTAACGTGGGCGTTAAGCTAAACGCTTTCACCACATCATCAATGCCGTAAGACAGGGTCGTCAGATCGTAGGCATCCAGAAATACACCGCCCAGCGCCAGAAACACTATCCAGCGCGCATAGCTGTTTTTCTCACTTTGGGTATTAATCAGTTTCGCGACATCACTGACGGAGCGAATAGGCGTGGAGTGAGGCGAGGCGGGGATCGCCGCATCCTCATCAATATTCAGTGTGCTCATGTTGTCCTCGTTATTGTCTGTACAGGTAATGCCTTTATATGAAGGAATTGAGCCGTAAACAAACAACAAAAAGTCATAACTATTATTTTAAATTCAATAAGTTATTTAATTTATTTTTGGCATGAGAAACACCGGAAGCGTTATCGCGCATCCGGTGAAAAGAGAGCGTCAGAGGGAATAATTCAGGCCTGACCAGAGGCTGACAGGCCAGATGGACAGACCTCAGGCGGCGGGACAAACCTCATCATGATGCCTCCGCCGGGACAATCAGACCCGATTCCGACGTGGTGCGTCGATAGCCAGCGCCCGGGTGCGGATGCTCAAGGCGCGCGCCCTGGCCAAAGAGCTTCTCTCTCAACGTACCGGGTTGATAATCCTGTTTATAAACGCCCCGTTTTTGCAGTTCCGGCACCAGCAAATCGACGACATCAGCAAAGGTTTCATGCGTGACGGCATAGGCCAGATTAAAGCCATCAACATCGGTTTCCTCTACCCAGCTTTGTAATTCATCGGCAACGGTTTCAGTGCTGCCGACCAGCAGAGGCCCAAAGCCGCCGATGCCGACCCATTCGGCCATATTTTGTACGGTCCATTCCCGTTGCGGATCGGCAGTGGAAAAGCTCTCCACAACGGACTGAATCGCATCGGTATGCAGATGCTTAAACACCTGATCGGGTTGGTACTGACTGAAATCGATGCCGGTCCAGCCGGAGATCAGCGCCAGTGCTCCCTCATGGCTGACATAGCGTTTGTAATCCTGCCATTTAGCCCGGGCGACGTTGTCGGTTTCCCCCACAATCACCGTTTGCATATTGAAAATCAAAATACTGCGTGGATCGCGACCGGCTTCCTCTGCGCGACGTCGAATATCGGCCACCGTTTTCTTTAACAGCACTTTAGACGGCGCGGCGACAAACACGCATTCGGCGTGCTGCGCGGCGAAGGCTTTACCGCGGCTGGATGCACCCGCCTGATAAAGCACTGGCGTGCGCTGCGGCGAAGGTTCACACAGATGAATGCCAGGCACCTGGAAAAAGGTTCCCTGGTGATTGATGGGATGCACCTTACTGGGATCGCTGAAAATATGGCGCTGGCGATCGCGTATGACGGCATCATCCTCCCAACTGCCTTCCAGCAGTTTGTAAACCACCTGCAGATATTCGTCGGCGTAGTCATAGCGGGCATCGTGGCTGGTTTGCGTGGCCTGACCCAGATTGCGGGCGCCGCTTTCCAGGTAGGAGGTGACGATATTCCAGCCGACCCGACCTTTGGTCAGATGGTCCAGCGTCGACATGCGCCGGGCAAACGGATAGGGGTGCTCAAAAGAGAGCGATGCGGTCAGGCCAAAACCGAGGTGTTTTGTGACCATCGCCATTGGCGTAATCAGGGCCAGGGGATCATTCACCGGCACCTGGGCCGCACTGCGAATGGCCGCATCATTATTGCCGTTGAACACATCATAAATACCCAGTACGTCGGCGATAAACAGGCCATCGAATTTACCGCGTTCCAGCAGCGCCGCTAAGTCCGTCCAGTACTCCAGATCTTTGTATTGCCATGAGCGGTCGCGGGGATGCGCCCACAGGCCAGGGGACTGATGACCAACACAGTTCATATCAAACGCATTTAAGCGAATTTCACGTTGTTTAGGCATAGCAAACTCCTGAGCGGATGCGGCACTGTCAGGCCGCCCACGTTATTGGGATGGTGAAGAAAAGGGGTGAGTTAGTCAGTCAGCGAAAGGGGACATCGCTCATTTAGCGTTTCGGCGGTGAGGTTCAGCAACTGGCGGGCGACGGATTCAGCATGTGTGGCAACCTGGGGCAGGCCCATCAGTTCGCCAAAACGCCCGCGCGCCGCGGGGCCGACCACATAAAGATGGGGGTTAGGCTGGCCCTGAAGGTTGAGCGTCTGTGACTGCGCGTTGACATGTATTCCCAGCGCCAGCGGATCGGGCTGAATAACGCCGTCGTCGGAAAGCTGTTTTAACAGTGCATCGCGCTCTGTTAAAGCACCATGTGCAGGGCCAGTGGTCACGATGACCCGCTCCACCTCCAGCATCACTGCATTGCCAGAACGGGGTTGCAGAGTAAGCTGAATGGCGGACGGTAGGGCTTCAGCTACTGTCAGCCGCGCGGCGAGCACACATAATTCACCACGGCGTTGTCTGTCCTCTAAGACCTGTCCGACCTGAGGCGCGATGCGATAGCGGTGTACGTCCCACCATGGCCGCAGATGCCGCAGAAAGCGGCGTTGTTCACTCAACGGCAGGCGCTGCCAAATCGCCTGGCCCTTGCGCCTGACCTCATCAAACACCACCTGCCAGGGAATCGATTTTGCTTCGGCCTGGCGGATGTCCTGCCTTATTCGCCGCAGCCAGGCGCGGGTGCTCAAGGGGACGGTAAGATCACCATCAAACTGCCAACTGAGGTTCGCCTCGCTCAGATTGGGCCGGGGAAGCTGCCCGCGCCGGGAAAAGACGGTGACAGGGCCACGATGTCCCTGCCGTTCAAGCGTAGCAACCATGTCGGACATGGTTAAGCCCGACCCGACAATCGCGACACGGTCTTCAGGCGCAATCTGTGACAGGGCTTGATGCCGCCAGGGATTGGCGATAAGCCCTGGATGATTTGCCAGCGGTGTTAAGGCTGCGGGAAGCTGGGGCGCGGGATGACTGATCGCCAGCACCACGATATCCGCCTGAATACGCTTGCCGGATGCGGTGCTGACCGTGCCTTGCCGCAAGGCTACGGCGCGGTCCTGCACATGTACCAGCCCGACCGGGGAATGCGCCTTTACCGCCTCAAACTGCTGATTCACCCAGTGTGCAAACTGCCTGCGTTGAGGATAGACATTGCCGTCATGCCAGTGGGCAGCCGAATCACGGATAAACGCACTGGAAGCACGGAACCAGCGGTCAAAACTGCCTTCTTCATCACCGGCTAATTGCATACGCGAGGCGGGCACATTAATGCGATGGGCCGGATCGGTTGTCGAGTAGGCAACGCCCTGAGCCAGCTGCGCCCGGGGTTCGATAACCGTCACGCGCAATCCTGAACTGCCGAGACGACCCAAATGAACGGCCAGCGCCGTTCCACTGAATCCGCCGCCAACGATGACAATATGCTGCTCGGACATACACTGCCTCTCTGATTAGCTCGCACTGGCCTGTTTTTCGGGACGACGATCGCCCCCGATGGTTTCGCCGAAAGGACCGGTATTCACACTGCGCTGCTTTTTATCGGCATGGGTGGAAAGCGGCAACAGCGGCATCAGTAAATCGGCAACCCGATGTGCTTCTTCAAGATGCGGATAACCGGACAGAATAAAGTTATCAATGCCCAGCGCCTGATATTCCCGTATCCGTTCCGCCACCTGTTGCGGATTACCCACCAGCGCAGTGCCTGCGCCGCCCCGCACCAGGCCGACGCCAGCCCATAAGTTGGGCCCGATGCGCAGTCCATCACGTGAACCGCCGTGCAGGGCGCTCATGCGGGCCTGACCGGTCGAGTCCATGCGGGCAAAGATTTTCTGTGCTGCGGCAATGGTTTCTTCATCCAGATGCGCGATCAACTTATCGGCTGCGGCCCAGGCCTCTTCCTCGGTTTCCCGCACGATCACGTGCAGACGAATGCCGTAGGAGAGCGTCCGGCCACGTTCCTCGGCACGCTTGCGCACAACTTCCAGTTTAGCGGCAACCTGGTCTACCGGCTCGCCCCATGTCAAATAGGTATCAACCTGGCTGGCTGCAACCTCAACGGCTTCATCCGAGGAGCCGCCAAAATAAAGGGGCGGGCCTTCGGCCTGAACCGGGGGAAAGAGGATCTCAGCGCCTTCAACGTGAATATGTTCCCCGTGATAATCCACCTTTTCCCCTTTAAGCAGGCGAGAATAGACATCAAGAAACTCACGAGTGACCTGATAACGTTCGGCGTGGCTGAGAAAAATGCCGTCGCCTTTGTTTTCAACCGGGTCACCGCCCGTCACCACATTAATAAGTAAACGTCCTTCAGACAGACGATCCAGCGTTGCAGCCATGCGCGCGGCCAGGCTCGGTGGTTGTAAACCCGGTCGGACGGCCACCAGATAACGAAGCTGTTTGGTTATCGGAGCCAGCGCCGAGGCAACCAGCCAGGCGTCCTCACAGCTTTTACCGGTCGGAATCAGTACGCCGTAAAATCCCAGATTATCGGCGGCAAGGGCAACCTGTTGCAGATAGGGCAGATCTACCGCTCTGCCGCCCTGGGTAGTCCCCAGATAACGCCCGTCGCCATGGGTTGGTAAGAACCAAAAAAGATTAATGTTTTTTTCAGCGGCATCACGCATTAGCAGATTCCTTTATAACGATATTTGAAATTGATAATTAGAAAATTCATTTTCGGTTATATAGCCTTAAGCAGAATGCGTGCCAACCGGTGTTTTGTTTTTTATCTATTAATATCAATGAAATGGATTTTCATCGGTGTGGTAATGACTGCTGCAAATGCAGCAATGTGTGACAGCTGTTGTTGCGTTTGCAGCAATTCACGACCGGCAGCGGCTCGTTTCTGACCGCAACAAGGGATATGTTTAGCGTTCACTCACTCTGCAGGAATGCGCTATGCAGCACGCTGGCCCCGATTTAATTGACCCCGCTTCCCTGGCGTTCAGGCATATTCTGGATCAGCTGGCACCCACGGACGCCACCGTCTTGATCATCGGTGAAACGGGTACCGGCAAAGAGGTGATGGCGCGCTATCTGCATCATCACAGCCAGCGTCGGCATGCGCCCTTTATGGCGGTTAACTGCGGTGCACTGACGGAGAGCCTGGCCGAGTCTGAACTCTTTGGTCATGAAAAGGGGGCGTTTACCGGGGCGACCGATCGCCATCGTGGCTGGTTTGAGGCCGCACAGGGCGGAACGTTACTGCTGGATGAAATCGGCGAACTCAGTCTGCCCCTTCAGGTCAAGCTGCTTCGCGTGCTACAGGAAAGGGAAATTACCCGCGTGGGCTCTTCTCAGGCGGTGAAGGTTGATGTCCGGGTTATTGCCGCGACGAACCGCGATCTGACAACGGCGATAGCCGAGCGGCGGTTTCGCGAAGATCTCTACTACCGGCTTAACGTCGCCAGCGTTGCCTTGCCCCCGCTGCGCCAGCGGTCTGAGGATATCCCGGTTCTGGCAGACTATTTTCTGCAACGGTATGCGCGCCGACTGGGGCGACCGCAGTTGCGTCTGAGCGACGAGGCGATGGAAACGCTCAAAGCCTATTCCTGGCCGGGGAACATACGGGAGCTGGAAAATACATTGCACAACGCGGTGTTGCTCTGCGAAACACCGCAGATAGAACCCCAGCAGCTGCGGCTGGGCACGGTGACGGGCGCGGGACAGGTACAAAAGCAGGATGCGCTTGATGCGTTTATTCGCCAGCAGATCCAGTGCAGCGAGTCGCCACTTTATCCCCGCGTCATTGAGGCGCTGGTCAGAAATGCCTATGAACTGAGCCAGGGCAACCAGTTACAGGCCGCAGCGCTGCTGGGAATCAGCCGTAACAGCCTGCGTACCCACCTTGGCCATTTCGGCATCATCAAGCCGCGCCGTAGCCTGACGTCAAGCCCCCGCACCGCTTCAATGGCCGTCGCGCAGGAGCGCGAGTTGCGCATCGGTTATCAAAAGTTCGGCAACCTTGGCATCCTCAAAGCGCGCCAGCAACTTGAACAGCAGCTGGCCGGGCAAAACGTTAGTGTCCTGTGGAGCGAGTTTCCCGCCGGGCCTCAGTTGTTACACGCGCTGAGCCACCGGGAAATAGATTTTGGCACCACGGGTGAAGTGCCACCTTTGTTTGCCCAGGCCAGTCACTGCGCACTGGT
The DNA here is from genome assembly GCF_024520835.1 of Pantoea sp. Fr+CA_20. Classification (NCBI taxonomy): domain Bacteria; kingdom Pseudomonadati; phylum Pseudomonadota; class Gammaproteobacteria; order Enterobacterales; family Erwiniaceae; genus Pantoea; species Pantoea sp. Fr+CA_20. The sequence continues at coordinate 154,002 of NZ_JALNPN010000002.1, read as the reverse complement.
TTATGTTGCCTGGGAACCGCCCGCGCCGCAAAGCGTGGCGCTGCTGGTGGCAAAGCACAGCCCAATAAACCAGATTGCCGATTTAAAGGGCAGACGTATTGCGGTGAATAAAGGTTCCAACGTCCATTTTCTGCTACTGCAAATCCTGGATGAGGCAGGGTTGACGCCGGAGGAAGTGCGGATTGTTTATGCACCGCCTAAATATCCGTTAACGCCCAGCGATCTGAATGCCGTTGATGCATGGATGATGTGGGACCCTTTGCTGAGCGAGGCGGAAAGCGGGGATCAGCTTCGGGTCATTGCCGACGGTGTCGGGCGAGTGAATAACCATCAGTTCTACCTTGCGGACCATCACTTCGCGAACCATTCGCCAGACCTGCTGCAGATACTGATGACCGCCCTGGAGCAGACAGGACGCTACATTGATGCGTACCCGCAAGAGGCCGCCGGGCTGCTGGCCGGAGAGCTGGGCATGTCCGATAGCGCGCTGCGTCGTGCCTTAGCCCGTCGAAGCCATCAAACACAGTCAATGAACCTGGCGATCATTCGTGAGCAGCAGAGAATCGCCGATCGCTTTTATGCGCTCGGCCTGTTTCCCCGAGCGATTAACGTGCGTGACAGGGTATGGCCGCAATGACGTTTTATGACTAAAGATAGATGTTTTACGCATTAAGCCGTTTGCGTCTGATTTGTTATGTTGCGCTGATGACAACACCACTCAGGAAAGAGACATGAAAAAAATCTTATTTAGCGCGCTGCTTGCGGTCGCGCACATTGGCACTATCGTGACGGCACAGGCAGAAGAAAAGCTCAACGTGGTGAATATCGGTTTTCAGAAGGCCAATATTTTTGCCTTACTCAAATACCGTGGCACGCTGGACAGCGAATTCAAAAAGCAGGGGATTGCGGTGCACTGGGTGGAGTTTCCGGCAGGCCCGCAAATGCTGGAAGGGCTTAACATTGGCAGTATCGATCTGGCCGCAACCGGTGATGCGCCGCCAACCTTTGCGCAGGCCGCACAGGCTGACCTGGTTTATCTGGGTCACTCACCGGCGAATCCACAAACCGAAGCTATTGTGGTGCCCGCGGATTCGACGATAAAAAGTGTCAAGGATTTAAAAGGCAAGCGCGTCGCCCTGAACAAGGGATCGGATGTGAACTATTTGCTGGTATCAGCCCTGGAGCAGGCGGGGCTGAGCTACAAAGACATCACGCCGGTTTATCTTCCTCCGGCTGATGCGCGAGCGGCATTTCAGCGTGGCGCCGTGGATGCATGGGTCATCTGGGACCCTTACCTGGCGGAAGTGGAAACCAACGCGGGAGCGCGGCTGCTCAAAAATGCCGAAGGCCTGGTGCCGCACTACACTTTTTATCTGGCCAGTCGCAAATTTGCTGACGGTCATCCCGACACCGCAAAACAGGTTCTTTCAGAACTTGAAAAGCTGAGCAGCTGGGCCAATAAAAATCAGGGCGAGGCCGCTAAAATTCTGTCTGGCTCGACGGGCCTGCCCCAACCTGTCTGGCAGCGCGCGCTGGCAAGAATGCCTTTAGGGGCCGAGCGAATGACGCCGGATGTCTTTAAAGAGCAGCAGGCACTGGCGGATAAATTTACCCAGATTGGATTATTGCCGGTGAAGGTGGATGTCAGCAGTGCGACATGGTCGCTGGATAAAAAATAAGGGATGGATGTGCCGTTCTGTATTTTAATAGCGAAACTGCGCAGCAAGTGCAACGTCAAGAGGACAAAATTGCATTGTCCTCATTGACCTGTCAGTTTAAGTGGATGAAGAGCATAAACGAAAAGGCTCAAAAGTATCGTTAAAAATCCTGTAGATTAAGTTGAATTATATGGCTCGTTTTATGCTTATAAACCCAACACAATACTCCTTGCAGACTTAGTAGAAATATCATTTTTGTATGGCAAAAACTTCAAACATAGATCCCGCAATCCCTCTTGTCATGTCTGGCTTATTTAAGGTCAATACCTTGCAGCCAGACCACTTTTCAAGAAGCTTTTCAAAATCTTTTCCCCAATCATAGGTTACAAGCGCCTTTCCATCCCCAACGGGATTTGCATGGTATTCAGGCTCTTTAAGATACTTAATGGTGTCACCCACTAACTTTGCCCTTTTTATACTTTTTCCAATATCCATATGGCGAGGCGTAGTGAAAATATGCCAGCCTCCAGGCTTAAGTACGCGTAAAATTTCTCGGCAAGCTTTCTCTGGGTCAAAAACGTGTTCAAGTACGTCCTGTGAAATAAAAATATCGAAAGAGTTACTTTCAAAAGTCATTGATTCTATATTTTGGTTCGTACCTCCATCAGGCAATGATGAGCCAAATGCAACTTGAGGGATGTATTGTGAGTATGAGTAACCTGTCAGAGCCTTAAAGTATTCACTACCCGGAGATGTTTCATGGATATCTTTTTCCTGCCATGCCGGTATTAGCTCATCAAGGGCCCTTATAAGATTTCTCTGTCTTGGCGTTGAATTACATTCAGAACATGAAAGATGATCGCGAAGCCAAACCTCGTCCGAAGAAAACGTAACCTGTCTGCGACAGCAATGACAGTATCCATTGGACGTAACAAGATACTTAATATCGCCTACTACACCCTGTACAGATTGAAGATTTTTACCTGACTGAATCATGGCCCTAAAGAGCCAAGCCTGTTCGATATCGCTCAATGAAGACCAATCTAATTCTTGCAGCTTTTTTATTTTCCTTCTGACGTGCCAACGCATAAACCCTCCTTAAGTGAATGTAATTCTAAAAGTGTAACATTTCATATTGGCACGGCAAACTGAAGCGAGTGGCCCTGAACTGAAATCCTGAACCATTCATAAATAAAATTCCGGCGTGATAATGACTGCGCCGAACGGACAGGGTTCCAATGAAAAAGTCATGACTCACTGAAGAGCAGATCACCCTCTTATCTCTGGGCGGTGAGAGGGGGATTCACTCGCTGCGCTCGCCCTGCGGGTGGCCTGCGCCCATGCAAAACGGCGTGGCCGCTTTGTCGAACCCCGGTCGGGGCTTCTCATCGCCCTCAGCGCAGAATATGCAAAAAAAAAGTCCAGAGGTTAGTCTGGACACTTCTTTAAATGTGGCGGTGAGAGGGGGATTCACTCGCTGCGCTCGCCCTGCGGGTGGCCTTGCGGCCATGCAAAACGGCGGGCCGTTTTGTCGAACCCCGGTCGGGGCTTCTCATCCCCCTCAGCGGAGAATAGGTAAAAAAAAGCCTGAACGTGAGTTCAGGCTCTTCTTTGAAGATGGCGGTGAGAGGGGGATTCACTCGCTGCGCTCGCCCTGCGGGTGGCCT